>DXEU01000045.1 GCA_019114845.1 Candidatus Lachnoclostridium stercoripullorum
TGCTTTTCCCGCACCACCGAGCTCTCCGCCTCGTACTCCCGGAGGAGGATTTCCCTCACCTCATCCCCGCGGCTTCTCAAAAGTTCCTCCAGGACTCCGGCTGTCAGCGCCCAGCCCACGGCCCGCTTCACCGCCCGGACCGGGTAGGCGTCCAGAGCCAGCTCCCCCTTCACCCGGTCGATGAGGCGGGCGTATTCGCGCAGTTTCCGGCAGTCCGCCAGGAGTCCGGCATTTCGTCCCTCCCCGATGTTAAAGACTGCGGCCTCCAGGCCGGACGGCGAGATGCCCCGGCGCTCCGGCTCCAGGGCGGACAGCGAGATGTCCCGGCGCTCCGGCTCCAGGGCGGAGCCGGAGTAGAGGAGGGCGCGCCTGCACCTCCTTCCCCCCAGGTTCCCGGGAAATCCGCCGGTTCCGGCCGCCAGGTCCAGAAGCTTCCCGGTGGGAGGGCCGGAGGGGAGGGCGCAGAGATTCGCCCAGGCCGTGACCACCAGCGCCTCCCCGTCCGTCTCCAGCCACAGCTCCTCCCCCGCCGACGCGGCGGTCACCTCCCGGCGGGGCGAACTCCCGCCAAAATCCCCGCGCGCCTCGAAAGCCGGGGACCTCCCGAAAGCCGCGCTCCCGCCAAGGTCCGCGCTCTCGCCAAAAGCCCCGCTCTCCCAAGCCGCGCACAGGGCGCGGTACAGCTCCTTAGTATCCTCCTTTTTTCGGAACGCCAGGGCAAACAGACTGTCCCCCCGCCTCCCATAATCCATAGGCGTCTCCCCTTTCCGCGGTCAAATACCGCCCTGTTCTCTTGTGATTTTTCTGGAAAACAGCCCGAAGCGGGCCACGAATTCCGGCCGGCCTGAGATGGCCAAGCCTCTTTCAAAGAATCAATCAGGATATGATTTTTCAGAACGGCAGCACCAGTGCACAGAAGAATTCTCGCTGCCTCCTGTACACTGATGCTATCATATTTGTCCGGGAAATGCAAGGCCGGGCCGCCGCTTTTACTCGTAACGCAGTGCCTCAATGGGGTCGGCCCGGGCCGCCTTCAAGGCCGGGTACATGCCGAAAAAGATTCCCACCATGGCGGAGAAGGTCACCGCCAGCACCACCACCGACGGCTTCACCACCACGGAGAGCCCCAGGGCCGTGCCGCCCAAAAACACCGTCCCCGCCCCCAGCAGAATGCCCACGGTCCCGCCGCAGGCGGACAAGATGGCGGACTCTGTGAGAAATTGGACCATCACATCCCTGGTGGTGGCCCCCAGGGCCTTGCGGATGCCGATCTCCCGGGTGCGCTCCGTGACGGACACCAGCATGATGTTCATGATGCCGATGCCGCCCACCACCAGGGAGATGGCCGCGATTCCCCCCACGGCCGCGGAGAGTCCGCCCATGATGCTGTCCATCTGGTTCATCTCCTGGATGGCCGTGTACACGTAGATGTCCTCCGGGTTCCGGTTTTTCAGCTTGGCCACGTAGAAGGCCAGATCCCCGTAAAACCGTTCCAGCTCCGCCGTGGACATGGACTCGTCGGCGAAGAGATGGCACTGGTAAAACCGGTCGTTGGGCCAGGTGAGCAGGGTCCAGGGGATGTAGGCGGCCCCGGTGTCGGTTCCGGCCCCCATCATAAGCTTCTGGAAGGCGTTCATCTCCACCTCGTACACGCCCACCACCGTAAATTCCGTCATGGTGCCGTAGACGTCCATGCGGAAGGTCTTCCCCAGGGCATTCTCCGTCCCGAACAGCCGCTTGGCGCTCCCCGCCTCCACCACCGCGTTCGCCCGGCGGCCCAGGGTGTCCCCCTGGTTGAGGCCGCGTCCGAAGAGGATTTTCACCGGCTGGACGTCCTGATAATTGTAGTCCACCCCGGTGAGCTCAAATTTCATGGTCTTCTCCCCCGCCCTGGCGTCCCCGCTCAAGTAGGCGGAACTGTCCATGTAGGCAATTTTATCGCCGAAGACGTCCTGGATCCGCTCCAGATCGTCCATGGTAAAATAGTCGCTCTCCCGCACATCCTCCACCCAGTAGCCGATGCTCACGTAGGTCTGAGTCAGGCCGATGTCCGCGTAGAGGTCCGCAAACAGGGCGCGCATGGTGTCGCCGATGGACACGATGGCGATGACGGAACCGATGCCGATGATGATCCCCAGCATGGTGAGGAAGGAGCGCATCTTGTTGGCCCGGATGGCGTGAAATGCCATCTGCATATTCTCAATCAGCACGCCGATCCCTCCCCTCCAAGCCGTCTGGGACAGGGATTTGCCTCGTCGCTGATAATCTGCCCGTCCCGGAAGCGGATGATCCGCCCGGTGAAGGCGGCGATGTCCTCCTCGTGGGTGACCACCACCACCGTGGTTCCCCCGTCGTGCAGCTTTGCAAACAGCTCCATGATCTCCTGGGAGGCCGCCGTGTCCAGGTTGCCCGTGGGCTCGTCCGCCAGGATCAAGGGCGGCTCGTTGGCCAGAGCCCTGGCGATGGCCACCCGCTGGCGCTGTCCGCCGGAAAGCTCATTGGGCATATGGCTCCATCTGGCCTCCAGCCCCACGCGGGCCAGAAGCTCCATGGCCCGCTCCCGCCGCTCCCGCTTCGGCCTCCGGGCGTAAGTCATGGGCAGCTCCACATTTTTCAGGGCCGTGGTGCGGGAGATCAGGTTGAAGGACTGGAAGACAAAGCCGATCTTCCGATTGCGGATGGCCGACAGCTCCTCCGGCGTCATCTGCGCCGTGTCTTCCCCGTCCAGATAATAGTGCCCCAGGGTGGGGCGGTCCAGGCAGCCCAGAATGTTCATCAGGGTGGATTTCCCTGAGCCAGACTGGCCCATGATGGCCACAAACTCCCCCTGGCGGATCACCAGATTGATTTTCTTTAAGCCCAGCACCTTCAGGGCTCCCGTGTCATAGATTTTCACCAGATTTTCCAGGCGGATCAATTCTCTCTCCATACTCCGCCTCCTCTACGCCGCCGGCACGGCCGCGGCGGCCATGCCTTCCGTCAGGGTCTCGTCGGGGCTCACCGCGATCTCCATGCCCTCCTCCAGGATGGCGTCCCCCCTGGGCCTCACCTCAGTCTGGATGTCGCTCTCCACGCCCCGCTCCACAGGGATGAAATGCACGGCGCCGTCCTTCACCTGGGCGATGCATGGCCCGTCCTCCCGGTCCACCACGGCGGAGGCGGGAACCACCCACACGTCCTTCGCCTCCGCCAGGGTCAGTTCCGCCCTGGCGGTGATTCCGGCTATGAGCCGGGAATTCTTGTCCGTGATGCGGATGGTGGCGGGGATCACCCGCTCCGTGGAGCCTCCGCCCTTCTCCTCTCCGGTGGGGGAAATGGCCGTCACCTCCCCGCGGACCGTCTCCCCGTTCAGGATGTCGGCGCTGATCTCCGCTTCCTGGCCCACGGCCACCTGGCCGATGGAGTACTCGCTGACGTCCACCTCCATCTCCAGGGCATCCAGGTTCTCGATGGTGAACAGCGGCTCCATCCCGTCCCCCGTCTCATCCGCGAACCGGCCCACCTTGGTGTTGACCCGCACCACGGTGCCGGCGATGGGGCTGGTGATCACCGTCTCCTCCAGGGCGTCCTGCCTGTTCTCCACCTCGTAGACCGCCTCCTGGATCCGCAGCTCGTAGGATTTGGGGGGCAGCGCCTGGCCGTTCTCCACCCGGTAAGAATCCACCTCCCTGGCGGCGTCCTCCGCGGTGCGCCTGGCCTCCTCCAGCTCCACCTGGGAGATGGAACCGCTCTGGGCCAGCACCGCACTCCGGTCATAGGCCGACTTCGCCGCGCCGTAGTCCTGCACCGCCTTGGCGTAGCCGATGCGGGCCGCCCGCGCCTGCTCCTCGTACTCCGCCTCTGCCAGCTCCCTGGCGTTCTCGGCGATGTCCAGCTCCCTCTCGGCGTCCGCAGTGTTCAGCCGGGCCAGCACCTGCCCCTGCTCCACCCGATCCCCCTCCTTCACATAGAGGGCCTCCACCTCCCAGTGGAGGTTGGAAAATACGTCCACGCTGTCGGTACCGGAGATGGGGCCGGTGAGGGCCATTTTCTCTGTCAAATCCCCTTTTGTGAGGGGCGTGGTGGCCACCGGGATTGTCCCATTCCCCCCACTGCATGCCCGAAAAATACCAAAAATCACCACCGCAGCCGCCGCAGTCCCGGCTATTTTTCTCTTTTTGCTCCACTTTTTATGTATCTTTTTCTTTTTCTCCCCGCCCGGGCTGTCCGGCCTCATAAGCTCCTCCACCTGGGCATCAAACTCCGCTTCCCGTCTCTCTTCTTCCGTCATATTCCTGCCTCCCGTTTTCCCGCGATTTCCCCGCGCAGCCCCTCATCCGTCCTCGGAAGCCCGCGCGCATTTTGTGATTCGTTTCCTATAACGAGAAACTAGGAAGAAAATCTTCAATCTTTCGGCAGTCCGCTCTCCGCCATCCTCCCCCACTTGAGAAATGTGCTGTGGACCACTCCCAGCTGCCCGGCAGCCGCCCGGGCTGTGATCTCCCGCCGCCGGTACCTCCCCCACAGGTCCTCGAACCCGTCGGGGACGGGCTTTTTCTCGCGGCCGAACCGCCCCCCCCTGGCTCTGGCCGCCGCGATGCCCTCCGCCTGCCTCTGGCGGATATTCTCCCGCTCCACCTGGGCCACATAGCAGAGGATCTGCAGCACCAGGTCCGCGATGAAGGTGCCCGTCAGATCCTCCGCCTTCTGCCTGGTATCCAGGAGAGGCATGTCCAGCACCACGATGTCAGCCTCCTTCTCCTTGGTGATCTGTCTCCACTGCTCCTGGATCTCCGTGTAATTTCTACCCAGGCGGTCGATGGATTTGACCACCATCACATCCCCGGGCCGAAGCCTTCTCATCAGTCTCCTGTAGCATGGCCGCTCAAAATCCTTGCCGCTGAGCTTGTCCATAAAAATATCCCGCTCCCGAATTCCGAACTCCCTGAGGGCAATCAGCTGCCTCTCCTCGCATTGGTCTTTCATAGACACCCGTACATAGCCATAATTCTGCTCATAAATAAAAAATGCATTCTATTATTAATATATTTGTCTATTAATAATAGAATGCATTTTTTTCTGAAACTTTTGCAGTATGCGCGGGCAGAGACGGTCCTCCCGCTCTGCCGAGTTTTCCTCCGGCTTACCTCGCCTTCCCCGGCCGCTTTACAAGGCCCAGAAAGACCATCAGAACTGCGAACACCCCGAAGGAGGTGCCCATGCCGCCCCCCGCCAGGTCGATGAGCCTCAGCGCCCAGGAGGAGAAGCCGGAACCCATATTGCAGCCCACCAGGGTCCAGGTGGTGGCCATGGTGGTGACGCCCGGGGGGAATCTCCCGGGGATCTGCTCAAACACGGTGACGATGAGGATGCTGAAGGCAAACCCGGTCACCATGGCCCCGATCCCAAGGATCCACAGATTTCCCGCCAGGGCCATCACGCCCATGCCGCCCCCGAAGACCACCAGCCAGAATTTCTGCATCATCCCTCTCAGGATCCTGGCCAGCCTGCCGAACAGGATGCCGGCCCCGATCCCCGCCGCCAGCATCAGGCTGGTGATGAGGCTGGACTGGGCCTCGGTGCCCATCCCCCGCTCCAGCACCAGGCTGGGAATCCGCATGGTGGTGCAGGTGTTGATGCCGATGAACATGGCCCCGTGGAGGGCGCAGGAGAGAAATCCCCAGGCGTGGCGGCGCCAATCCG
>DXEU01000046.1 GCA_019114845.1 Candidatus Lachnoclostridium stercoripullorum
CAGCCATTGCGTTTGAATACCCATATCGGAATCGGAATCCCGTGGGATCTGGACCGGAATGTGGGAGGAGTGACGGTTCTTCCGCCCTACGAGAGAAGCAAAGGCAGCGACTGGTACACGGGCACAGCCAACGCGATCTATCAGAATCTGGAGTACATGGAGATGTACAATCCAGACTATGTGCTGATCCTGTCCGGCGATCACATCTACAAGATGGACTACGAGGTAATGCTGGATTACCACAAGGCCAACAACGCCGATATCACCATTGCTGCGATGCCGGTGCCCATTGAGGAGGCCAGCCGTTTCGGAGTGGTGATCACCGATGACAGCAACCGGATTACAGAATTTGAGGAGAAGCCCGCCCATCCCAGGAGCAATCTCGCCTCCATGGGCATCTACATATTCAACTGGAGCGTGCTGAGAGACGCGCTGATCAAGCTGAAGGATGAGCCGGGCTGCGATTTCGGAAAGCATGTGATTCCCTACTGCCACACCAAGGGCGACAGGATCTTTGCCTACGAGTACAACGGCTACTGGAAGGATGTGGGAACCCTCGGATCCTACTGGGAGGCCAATATGGAGCTGATCGACATCATCCCGGAGTTCAACCTCTACGAGGAGTACTGGAAGATTTACACCAAGAGCGACAAGATCCCGCCCCAGTATGTATCTGAGGACGCGGTGATCGAGAGGAGCATTATCGGCGAGGGTTCGGAGATCTACGGCGAGGTGCGCAACTCGGTGATCGGTTCGGGAGTCATCGTCGGCAGAGGAGCCGTGGTGAGAGATTCCATCATCATGCACAACTGTGTCATCCAGGACGGGGCCGTGGTGGACAAGGCCATCATCGCCGAGGATGTGTCGGTGGGCAGCGGAGCCCATCTGGGCGTGGGAGAGTATGCTCCCAGCCAGTACGATCCCAAGGTATATCAGTTTGATCTGGTGACGGTAGGAGAGCACAGCGTGATTCCGGCGGGCGTGCAGATCGGCAAGAATACGGCCATCAGCGGAGTGACGGAGCCGGAGGACTATAAAGACGGAATGTTGGCCAGCGGAGATTACATTATAAAGGCAGGGGGAGTACAATGAGAGCAGTAGGTATTGTTTTGGCAGGCGGAAACAGCAAGAGAATGAGAGAATTATCAAACAAAAGGGCAATCTCTGCTATGCCTATCGCGGGAAGCTACAGAAGCATTGACTTTGCCCTGAGCAATATGACCAACTCTCACATCCAGAGCGTGGCAGTGTTCACACAGTACAATTCCCGCTCTTTAAATGAGCATCTGAGCTCCTCCAAGTGGTGGGATTTCGGAAGAAAGCAGGGAGGACTTTACGTGTTCACCCCCACCATCACGGCGGAGAGCAGCGATTGGTACCGGGGAACGGCGGACGCCCTGTATCAGAACCTGACATTCTTAAAGAACAGCCATGAGCCCTACGTGGTGATCGCGGCGGGCGACGGCATCTACAAGCTGGATTACGGCAAGGTGCTGGAGTATCACATTGAGAAGAAGGCGGACATCACCGTTGTCTGCAAAGATATGCCGGAGGGAGAGGATCTGACCCGCTTCGGAGTGGTGAAGACCAACGACGACGGCAGGATTCTGGATTTTGAGGAGAAGCCCATGGTGGCGTCCTCCAACACCATCTCCTGCGGTATCTACGTGATCCGGCGGCGCCAGCTCATCGAGCTGATCGAGCGCTGCGCGGCGGAGGACCGCTACGACTTCGTGCGGGACGTGCTGGTGCGCTACCGCAATCTGAAGAGAATTTACGCGTATAAGATGGATTCCTACTGGAGCAACATCGCTTCGGTAGAGTCCTATTATAAAACCAACATGGACTTTTTAAAACCGGAGGTGAGGGATTTCTTCTTTAAGCAGTATCCGGATATCTACACGAAGGTGGGAGATAATCCGCCCGCAAAGTACAATCCAGGCGCGGCGGTGAAGAACAGTCTGGTATCCAGCGGCTGCATCATCAATGGAACGGTGGAGAATTCCATCCTGTTCCGCAAGGCCTACATCGGCAATAACTGTGTAATCAAGAATTCCATTATTCTGAACGACGTATACATCGGTGACAATACCGTGATTGAGAACTGCATCGTGGAGAGCCGCGATACAATCCGCGCCAACACCACCCACATTGGCACACCGGACAATATCAAGATTGTGGTCGAGAAAAACGAAAGATATACGCTCTGATGCACAGACAGTATTATGACAAAAGGGGTGCTTACATATGCAGATTACAGACGTAAGAGTGAGAAAAATTGAAAAAGAGGGAAAGATGAAGGCGATTGTCTCCATCACAATGGACAATGAATTTGTAATCCACGATATCAAGGTGATCGAGGGAGAGAAGGGACTGTTTATCGCAATGCCCAGCCGGAAGGCCGCGGACGGGGAGTACCGCGACATTGCCCATCCCATCAATTCCGCCACCAGAGATATGATCCAGAGCGTGATTTTATCCAAGTATGAGATGACGGCTATGGATCTCCCAGAGGAAGAATTCTAAAGGAAAGCTAAGACAGAGGGTGCTGCAGACCGGCTTTGGGCCGCCGCAGCACCCTTTTCCAGCTGCAGACACATCGGAGGAGGACAGAATGAGACATACAGGATTTGAGAAGCTGGCCTTTTGGGGCCGTATGACGGAGGAACAGAGGGAGCGCCTGGCCCGCCATGTGCGGCGGGCGGAGTACGAGGAGGGGCAGATCGTCCGCTCGGCGGACTCGGAGTGCGCCGGGGTGCTGCTGGTGGAGAGCGGTGTATTTCGGATGGCGCTGTGCTCGGACGACGGGCGGGAGGCGACGGTATACCGCCTGAGGCCCGGGGACGTGTGCGTTCTGTCTGCCTCCTGCATGATCTCCGCCATCTCCTTTGACGTGCAGATCCAGGCGGAGACGGGGGGAGTCCTGGAGATGGTCTCCCCGGGAATCTTCTCCCAGCTGATGGAGGAGAACATTTATGTGGAGAATTTCGTGTACAAGTCGGCCACAGAGCGGTTCTCCGACGTGGTCAGGGCGGTGGAGCAGCTGCTCTTCATGACGCTGGAGCAGAGGCTGGTGACCTTCCTGCTGGACGAGTCAGCCCAGGAACACTCGGATGAGCTGCATTTTACCCAGGAGCAGATCGCCGTGGCCATCGGCAGCGCCAGGGAGGTGGTGACTAGGGGACTCAAGAAGCTGGCGGGGGAGGGCCTCATCCAGCTGTTCCGTGGAGGCGTAAAAATAGCGGACCGGAAAGGGCTTTACGGGAAGCTGTAGGGCTTCCCGGCCGTTCCAGTCCGCGGAGGGATTGAGGTTTTATTTAAGGTTTATATAGGGGATTGGTTTTATATCGCTCAAAAGTCAGTCTAACAGGCTGAGCAGAGCCGCCTTGGGCTGCACGCCGATGGATTTCTTCACCGGCTGGCCGTTCCTAAAGGCGATGACCGTGGGGATGGTCATGACCCCGTAGCGCTCCGCCAGCTCCGGCTCCTCGTCCACATTGATCTTGCCCACCCGGAACCCGTCCGCCTCAGCGGCCAGCTCGTCGATGACCGGTCCCAGCATGCGGCAGGGGCCGCACCAGGATGCCCAGAAGTCCACGAGAACGGGGATGGGGGAGGAGAGAACCTCCTGATCAAAATTCTTAACGGTAAATTTCTCTGCCATAGTATCGCTCCTTTTCTATCTATCAGTGGTGTTTTGTTGTTTTCTGGCCTTAGTATAGCAGAGAAAAAGGGATCTGTATGTGATTCAGTCACACAGGGGCGGGACGATCTGCCAGCTCGTCGGCCATGCGGCGGATGGCGAGGAAGTCCTGCTTTGCCTCAGGGATCCTGGACGGATCCCGCAGCAGGGCGGAGGGGTGGAGGACGGCGGTGAGCTGGTAGCTTTTGCGCTCCGTCCAGAGCCCGTGCTCTCTGGTGATGCGAAAGTCGGGGCGTATGATGCGCTGGGCCGCCACCCGGCCCAGGCAGACCATGATTTTTGGCCGGATGAGGAGGGTCTCGTACTTTAAATAGTCGATGCAGGCGGCCTTCTCTTCCTCGCTGGGATCCCGGTTGAAGGGGGGATTGCACTTGATGATGTTGGTGATGTAGATCTCCTCCCGGCTCATGGAGGCGGCTTCCAGGAGCTGGTCAAAGACATGGCCCGCAGGCCCCACAAAGGGGATGCCCTGCTGGTCCTCCTGGCGGCCCGGAGCCTCCGCCACGAACATGACCGCGGCCTTTAAGTTTCCCCTGCCCATGACGGCGTGGGTTCTGGTGCGGCACAGAGGACAGCGGCCGCAGTGATCCACAAACTGCTTCAATTCCTCCCAGGTATACATCATTCTTCTCCTTTCCGCCTCCGGCGGGGCGCGCATGGCCGCCCCCTTTCATGGATACACGCATGGATAACACTTTTGATATTATACCATGCAGTATTGATGTTGTACATTTGAAACGGGGAATGGTAAACTTCTGCTATCAGCAGCGCCGGGGAGTGCCGGCGCTGGAAATGGAGGTAGAAGATATGACCTGGTTACCGATTATGGCGTTTACGGTGGTGGCAGTGATCTACGCCATCGGAGATTATGTGGCGGCGAAGACGAGGGGCGTCATCTCGTCCATCCTGGTGGCGATTATCCTGCTGCTGATCCTGGGCGGGACCCTGCAGCTGCTGCCGGCGGATCTGATGGATCTGTCCGGACTAAACGGGATGATTCCCACCTTCGGCATGGGGCTGATCCTGGTGAATGTGGGATCCCTCATGAACTTAAACGACATGCGCAGAGAGTGGAAGACCGTGGTCGTATCCCTGGCGGGCATCGCCGGAATCATCGCCATGGATCTGACGCTGGGCACGGCCATGTTCGGCAGCGAGCGCGCCCTGGCGGCCATCCCTCCCACGGCGGGCGGAACGGCGGTGACCATGATGATGACGGAGGCGGCCCAGGAGGCCGGCAGGCCGGATCTGGCCTCCTTCGTGGCGGCGGTGAATGCCATCCAGGTGCTCATCGGCCTGCCCATCGCCTCCTTCTGTCTGAGAAAGGCGGCGACCCGCTTCATCGCCGACGGCGGCCACCGCAGGGAGGAGAAGGTGAGCGGAAAAGAGATCAGCCTGCGGGTGGTGCCCCGGCTTCGGGGGCCGCTGGCGGACTCCAGCACCATGCATTTTGCCAGAATCGGCGTGGTGGCGGTGCTGGCCCAGCTGTGCACCAACGTGACGGGGATCAGCTCGGGAGTCACATTCCTGGTCTTCGGCGTCATCGCGGGCGCCTTGGGCATCATCGAAAAGGGAAGCCTGAGGGAGGCGGGCGGCGAGGGCCTGCTGATGCTGGCCACCTACGCGTCCGTGGCCGGCAGCTTTGTGACCATGAAGCTCTCTGACTTCGGCGAGCTTCTCATCCCGGTGATCGGCCTGCTCCTCATCGGCGCAGCCGGCGTGGTGGTGGTCTCCTCCATCGCCGGAAAGCTGCTGAAATGGAGCCCCTATCTGGCGGTGGCCGCCGGTGTGGCCTGTCTGTTCGGATACCCGGTCACCTACGCGGTGGCCATGGAGGTGGCCCAGGGCGTGACCAAGGATGCCGGATTCACCAAGGAGGAGGAGCAGCGGGTGATCGACTACCTGCTCCCCAAGATGCTGGTGGCGGGCGTGGTGTCCGTGAGTCTGAGTTCCGTGATTCTCGGCGGCCTTCTCATCCCCGTACTGTTCTGAAATTGATGAAAAAGGAGAATAAAATATATGTTTCATGCGTCTGACGAATTAAAGAGAGAAATTATATCCAACCGCAGAGAGCTGCACAGGCGGGCGGAGATCGGATTTGACCTGCCGGAGACGAGATCCTTCATCCTGAGGAAGCTGAGGGAGTACGGATACGAGCCGGTGGAGATGGGCGGCGGCATCACCTGCACCGTGGGGGAGGGGGGAAAGACCATCCTGCTGCGGGCGGACATAGACGCCCTGCCCATGAAGGAGGAGAGCGGACTGGAGTTTGCGTGCGCGGACGGCAACTGCCACTCCTGCGGCCACGACTGCCACGGAGCCATGCTCCTGGGGGCGGCGAAGGCCCTCAAGGGGATGGAGAAGGAGCTGAAGGGCACGGTGAAATTCATGTTCCAGCCGGCGGAGGAGCTGCTGGGCGGAGCGGCGGCCATGGTGGAGGCGGGAATCCTGGAAAATCCCAGGGTGGACGCAGCCTTCGGCCTTCACGTCTCCGTGGGGCGGGAGGACTCCTACCCGGGAACCCTGCTGTGCACCCACGGCACCATGAACAACTCCGGGGACGCCATCAAGATCACCGTGAAGGGGAAGGATGCCCACGGCTCCCAGCCCCAGCTGGGCGTGGACGCCATCAGCGTCGCGGCCCGCATTGTCGTCGCCCTGGAGGAACTGACGGCCAAGGAGATTCCCACGAAGGAGGACACCGTGGTCCTGGTGGGAAAGATTGTGGGCGGAACCACCTGCAACACCATGGCGGGGGAGACGGTGATGGAGATCTCTGTGAGAACCCAGGGGCATGAGGAGAGAGCCTACCTGAAACGGCGGGTGAAGGAGATCGCCCAGGGGATCGCCGCTGCGTTCCGGGCCGAGGCGGAGGTGGAGTACCAGTACGGGATGCCGCCCCTGGTGAACGATGAGGCGATGATGAACGAATTTCTAGGATATATGAGAGAAATCATGCCGGCGGATCAGGTGAGGGAGGTCCCCAAGGAGGGGGGCTGCGAGGATTTCACCGTGGTCTGCGAGAAGGTTCCCGCAATCTTTGTGATGCTGGGGGCGGGGGCGAGAGGGGACGGCTACGTCCACGCCATGCACCACCCGGCCATGCGGGTGGATGAGAACGCTCTTCCGGTGGGGACCGAGGTGTATGTGAACTATGCCGTGAGATGGCTGGAGGAGCACTGAGCGTGCGGCCGGCAGAGTGCCGTGAGAGTATGGATATATAGATTGAGGGAAGGGAAAACGGGGCGCCGAGGAGAAATCCTGCGGCGCCCCGCCTCTGTCAGCGGGATTAGGGCTGGATGGAGTCCAGATAGGCCTGTATTTTGCTGCTCACCAGGTCGAAGGCCACGTCGTTCATGCCGCTGTTGGTGATGATGTCGGCGTAGATCTTGGTGGGCTCCACATGGATGTTGTGCATGGGCTTGACGGTGGCCAGGTACTGGTCGATGATATTCTCCAGATCCCTTCCCCGCTCCTTGGTGTCCCGCACAATGCGCCGCAGGATTCGCTCATCGGCGTCGGCGTCCACGTAGATTTTGATGTCCAGCATGTTGCGCAGCTGGCGGTCGCAGAGGACCAGAATGCCCTCCAGCAGGATCACCGGCCGGGGCTCGACGATGATGGTCTCCTTGGCCCGGTTGTGAAGGCTGTAGTTGTAGGTGGGGCATTCGATGGCCTGCCCCTCCTTCAGCTGTTTTAAGTGCTCCACCAGGAGCTCTGTCTCCAGGGCGTCCGGGTGATCGTAGTTCAGCTTTTTCCGCTCCTCAAAGGGCATGTTGTCGTGGGCGCGGTAGTAGTTGTCGTGGTAGAGCACGGCGACCTGGTCTCCGAAGCGGTCCTTCAGGCGGTTGGTGAAGGTGGACTTTCCGGAGCCGGACCCGCCGGCGATTCCGATTATCATTGGTTTCATGGGTATCCTCCGTTCCTGCGTCTGCGCGTGGAAGACGGCGCAGACGCTCTTTCCTATAGTATACTACAATTTTCCTGGCGCAGATAGCGCTTTTTGATCCCGTTCATGACGGTGCGGGAGGTGAGAATGCCGCCGGAGAACAGGCCGGCGGCCGGGTTCGGGCTGCTGGCGAGGATCATGGAGCAGTAGGCTCTGGCGGGCAGAATCTTCTGGGGCAGCAGGGCCAGCCCCTCCGGCAGCTCGCTCTCCATGAACGAGGGGATGAAAGCTCCTCCCAGGCCCGCCTTCACCATGAGAAACAGGGCGCTCACGCTGTTGACCGTGGTGATGGAGGCGGGGGCAATCCCCGCCGCCTCAAGCTGAGCGGTCCCCGCCTCGCCGGAGAGGGGGCCGGCGGACTCCGCCAGCAGGACGATGTTTTCCCCGGAGAGATCCCTCGCCTGCAGACCCCGCCGGCGGGCGGAGGAGAAGCGGCTGTCCGCCGCCTCGGCGGAGATCAGGAAGCCGGGAGCCGCGGTGAATATGTGCTGTACCTGGATCTCCCGCTGCCCCTCCGGCAGCCGGGTGTCCGGATGGGGGAAAATGACGTCCACCGTCCCGTCCTCCAGCCGCCGCATCAGCTCCGAGTAGGGATATTGGCTGACGGACAGGCGGATGTCCGGGAAGAGGCTGTGGAATTCTTTGAAGAGCTGGGACACAAACCCCATCTCGAACTGGCCGATTCCCAGGCGCAGGGCCGAGGCGGGGCCGCTGTAGGCGGTGCGGGCCTTTTCCAAGGCCCGGCGGTAGTGCTCCAGCATGGGCAGGATTTCACTGTAAAATGCCTTCCCCGCCGGCGTCAGCTCCACCGCCCGGTTGGTGCGGTAAAAGAGCTTGCACCCCACCTCGCTCTCCAGGGCGGCGATGTGGCGGCTGATGGCAGTCTGCGCCACATGGCAGTCCTCAGCGGCCCTGGTAAAATTCAGATTTTCCGCCACGGCGGCAAAATATTCCAGTCGTTCCAGATTCAAGACGAGTTCCTCCCTTGCACAATTGATGCTATTGTACAGCAGGGGCCGCCAAATGTCCATAGCCTTTGGCCGGCGGGAAGAGCGTGCGCCTGTGGGGGGAGCGTGCGCCGGCGGGGGAAGGGCGCGTGCCGGCGGGAGAAACGTGCCGGCGGGGGAAGGGCGTGTGCCGGCGGGGAAACGCGTGCCGGCGGGGAAAAGAAAAGGGTTGCTTTCTCCCGCCGCCCTGTGGCACAATGGGATTGACAGCCGGGGACGCGGACCGGCGGGAAAGGCAGGTATGGAGGATGGAAAACAGGAGGCGGCGAAATGCCCTGAGCCGAAAACTGAAGAATATGGGGAAAGCCCTGAAGATGGAGCTGAGGGAGCATAAGAGTTCCTTCCTCGTGTACGTGACGCTTCGCCTGGCGGTGGTGGCCGTGGCGGTGCTGCAGTTCTGGAACGGGAACTATGAGAACGTGTTCCTCTGCATCCTCTCCCTGATGCTGCTGGTGATCCCCAGCGCCATGCAGCTGACTTTTCAGGTGGAACTGCCCCCGGCCCTGGAGATCTTCATCCTGCTGTTCATCTTTGCGGCGGAGATTCTGGGGGAGATCGGGGAATTTTACCTCCGCTTCCCGTTCTGGGACGCGGCCCTGCACACGGTCAACGGATTTCTCTGCGCGGCCATCGGCTTCTCCCTGGTGACGCTGCTCAACAACAATCAGAAGATCGTCTTTAACCTGTCGCCGGTGTTCATGGCCATCGTGGCGGTGAGCTTCTCCATGACCATCGGGGTGATCTGGGAATTCTTTGAGTTTGGGATGGATCAGATCTTTGGGCTGGATATGCAGAAGGACACGGTGGTGCCGGTGATCCGCACGGTCCTCCTGGACCCGGAGGGGAGAAATGTCCCCTACGTGATCGATTCCATCACCCGGGTGGAGGTCAACGGCCGGGATCTGGGCCTGGGGGGCTATCTGGACATCGGTCTGATCGACACCATGCAGGATCTGCTGGTGACGTTTGCCGGAAGCCTGGTATTCTCCGTGCTGGGGTTCTTCTATGTGAAGAGCCGCGGAAAGGGGGCGCTGGTGAGCCGGTTTGTCCCCAGGAGAAAGGACAGGGACCGGGAGTTTCTGCGGATTGTGGAGGAGGAGGAACGAAAAAACGAACAATCTGAATAGTCAGAAAAAATATATACAATTAGACAATTTACAAATTATATAATATTTATTTCAAAAAAGTGTTGACAAATAAAAACTGAGGGACTATAATTAAGACAACAGGAGAGATAGAAGAGAAAATCTCCAGAGAGCTTATCTTTGAAGAATAGGTTCCAAGGGGCG
>DXEU01000047.1 GCA_019114845.1 Candidatus Lachnoclostridium stercoripullorum
GGCGGGGGAGCGGAGCACACCTTCACCTCCGCGGCGGAGACGGCCAATCTGGCGTTCTCCGTGCCGGTGGCAGTCTCCACGGTTCCCGCCACCCTGAATGTGGTGGGGGAGGGAGGAGACTTCCTCTACAGTTCCGCGGGGATGACCATCCAGAGACAGGGGGACATTCCCTCCTGACATCCGGATAAATAGAAAAAGCGGGCGCCCCAAACGTCAGAGATGACCGGCGGGACGCCCGCATTTTTTCCTGATTCCTATATCAGCCCCTGTTCCACACAATAATGGTAGAGTACATCGTTTTCCATGCAAAATGTTTCCTATGCAAAAAAACGCACCACCTATCGGTGATGCGCTTTGAAGCGTGCCGAACAAGATTCGAACTCGCGACCTTCTGATCCGTAGTCAGACGCTCTATCCAGCTGAGCTACCGGCACACATTGTATTGCTACAACGTTATATATTCTATTCCAGATCCATCTATTTGTCAAGCACTTTTTTGAAGTTCTTGTGCGGCGTTTCCAAATCCGCTATAATGGGGACATGGGCGTCAGGGACGCCGTGGGAAAGAGGAGAGAATTATGGCAGCAGAGAAATGGATGATGTACACCAAGCGGGCAGATTTCCAGGCGATCGCCGACGAGTTCGGCATCAGCCCGGTGACGGCCCGCATCATGAGAAACCGGGACGTGGTGGGGGAGGAGGCGATCCGCCGCTATCTGTACGGGAAAATAGAGGATTTATACAGCCCCAGCCTGCTGAAGGACGGGGAGAAGGCGGCAGAGCTGCTGAGGGAGAAGGCGGCGGAGGGGAAGACCATCCGCATTATCGGGGATTACGACATTGACGGTGTCTGCTCCACCTGCATTTTGTATACGGCACTTCGGAGAGTGGGAGCGAAGGTGGACTATGAGATCCCGGACCGGATTAAGGACGGCTACGGCATCAATCAGAGCATCATCGAGGCGGCGCACCGGGACGGGGTGGACACGCTGCTCACTTGCGACAACGGCATCGCCGCCGTGGAGGAGATCCGGCGGGCCAAAGAGCTGGGGATGACGGTGATCGTCACGGATCACCACGAGGTGTTAAAGATTGACGGGGCGGAGATCAAGCCGCCGGCGGATGCGGTGGTGGATCCCAAGCAGGAGAACTGCCCCTATCCCAACCCGGAAATCTGCGGGGCGGTGGTGGCCTGGAAACTGGTGAGCCTGCTCTACCAGCGCTGCGGGATTTCCCGGGAGGAATGGCTGGATATGCTGGAGCTGGCGGCGGTGGCCACGGTGGGGGATGTGATGCGCCTGCAGGATGAGAACCGGATCATCGTGCGCGCGGGCCTGAGAAAAATCGGCTCCACCCGCAACCTGGGCCTGCGCAGCCTGGCGGCCATGAACAATCTGGATCTGCACCACATCACCGCCTACCACATCGGCTTTGTCATCGGCCCCTGCTTAAACGCCGGGGGGCGGCTGCAGACGGCCAAGATGGCCCTGGCCCTGCTTCTGTCCCAGACGGAGGAGGAGGCGGACCGGTTGGCGCTGGAGCTGAAGGAGTTAAACGACCAGCGAAAGTCCATGACCGCCCAGGGGACGGAGGAGGCCTCCGCCCTGGTGGACCGGTATTACGGGGAGGATAAGGTGCTGGTGGTGTTCCTGCCGGAGTGCCACGAATCCCTGGCGGGCATCATCGCGGGGCGGCTGCGGGAAAAATACCAGAAGCCTTCATTTGTCCTCACCCGGGCGGAGGGGGGAGCCAAGGGCTCCGGCCGCTCCATCGAGAGCTACCACATGTTCCAGGGGCTGGTGGAGGTGAGGGATCTCCTCACCAAGTTCGGAGGGCATCCCATGGCCGCCGGATTTTCCCTTCCGGAGGAGAATATTGACGAATTCCGCCGCCGGTTAAATGAGAACGCCCGGCTGACGGAGGAGGATTTCACGGAGAAGGTCTGGATCGACGTGCCCATGCCCCTGGAGTACATCTCGGAGGGGCTGGTGGAGGAATTTCAGGTTCTGGAGCCCTTTGGCCAGGGAAATGAAAAGCCCCAGTTCGCCCAGAAAGATCTGGGGATCCGCAGCGCCCGGGTGCTGGGAAAGAACCGGAATGTGGTGCGCCTGTCCCTGGTGACGGAGAGCGGCTTCCCCATGGACGGCATCTGGTTCGGCGACGGGGATGCGTTTATGGCGCAGATGGGCGCGTCCCGGCGGATGGACGCGGTGTATTACCCGGATATCAACGAGTTTAACGGCACGCGGAACCTGCAGATCGTGGTCCGCCGTTGCCGGTTTCACTGAGTGGGGGAGGAGAGAATGAAAAGATATACATTTACAGTTGTACCGTTGGACCGGAACGGTGTGAGCCGCACCTTGGAAATGGACGGCACCGAAACGCTGGATGATCTGAGCAGCGCTATTTTGGATGCCTTTGGATTTGATCACTGCCATCTGTATATGTTCAGTTTGACGAGAAAGCCTTACGACGATGATGGATATTACCACCCGATGGCGGAAAAAGGGGCGAAGGCGGACAAAATCGCCATCGACAGCCTGGAGCTGAAAAGCCGCAGGAAAATGCTTTACCTCTATGATTTCGGGGACGAATGGATGTTTCATGTGACGGTGAAAAAGGTAGTTGAGGCGGATGCGCCCAGCCCCATCCGGGTGGCGGAAAGCCGAGGCGAGTTGGAGCAGTATCCGATCTGGGGAGAGGAAGAAGGCTGGGAAGAGGACAGCTGGGAGGAAGAAGACTGGGAGGAAGAAGACTGGGAGGAAGAGGATCTGTGCGTGGAGTTTGAGGAGGTGTCAGACAGAGCGCTTGATAAGATCCTTGACCGGCTGCCCGCCAGATATCAGAACCTGTGGCGGCTCCTGGTGGAGGGGGCTCTGTGTGCAGTGGGGGATGAGGAACTGATGGATCTCCTTGCCTTGGCGCGGGCCGGCCTTCTGACCATGGAGGATATGCCGGGCAAGCTGAATTTGAAAGTCAAAAAGGCTGATCGAGAGCCCAGCAGCTATCCGTGGATGCGGGATTTATTTCAGCGGTGCGAGAGAGAGACTATGCTGCACAATTTTGTCAGTGTCTACGGTGTGATTGAGAGGGAGGAACTTTGCCGCCTGTGCAGCGAGGAGGGACTCTATGGATCTGGTCCCCGGGAAGCGATGGAGGAGAGTCTGCGCGCGATGGGGAACGTTGGAGAGATCGTCTCTTTTGAGGCGGGAGGAGCAGTCTTTGTGACCGCCTTAAGTGAGGAATGCGGGAGGGAGATTCTGGAAAAGCGGAAGGCGTATCCCGTGAAATGGTATCGGGAGTGGGACGATGAAGAGCTTGCCGCTCTGCGCTCAGGGGACTGGCGGGAGGTGTTTCCGGTGTACGGCGAGACCTTTCATTATTTATTCCTGGACCGCGGCTGGAATCCGGGCGAGGTGAAGCTGCTTCTGGAGGCGAGCACCCTCCGTGTAGGCTGTGGGTGTACAGAGAGAGAGTTTCTTGACTGGGCGGCAAAGGTTTTGGAAAACTGGGGCATCCGTATGAAAAAGAACCTGGAAAAGCAGTTGAAAAAGCTGTTCCGTCAGCTCCCCACTGCAGTCCTGAAGGGGCACACTTGGGGAGAATATGAGAAGGAGAAGGTGGGAGATGGCCGCCAGATGACGCTGTTTGATGAGGAACTGCCGTTTTGAGGTGTGAAAAGGAGCAACCGCCCACAAAGTGGTTAGCCTCATAGGTATAACATAAGCCTACCTGATCGGCCAAGATTACAAGGTAGGCTTATTTATTTTCGCTTGTCAATTCTCTTTTAATTCGTTCACGGGAATAATTTTCTTAACTCGAGACGGCGCACCGGGACGGGGTGAACACGCTGCTCACCTGCGACAACGGCATCGCCGCCGTGGAAGAGATCCGCAGCGCCAAAGAGCTTGGGATGGCTTTGAATGACCAATATTTACATGCAGTGGTCGGGAGCGATCAAAAACGCATTTGGATAGTAACAGCATACTATCCAGATAGAAATAAATGGAGCAACACAGATGAAGATTGAGAAAATTTTGGAACGACTGAAATCGGCGCTGACAGAGATTGCGGTTGTTGATTATACGCAGTTAGCAGCATAACAGCGTGAGAAATAGAAAAATTAGGGATTGTCCAATACGGTGCAGATAGTCCATCTTTTGATCAGGGATAATAGACTCAGTCAAAAGCAAATAGCTGCAAAAACAGGCCGATCCATAGCATCCGTACAACGGGTAATGAAAAGACTTTCCGAACAGGGGAAGCTTGTTCGTGAGGGTGGAGAGTGCTTTGAACATTGGGAAGTGAAGTAAAATTAAATAAAGAGAGTGCCAGATAAGGGAGATTAAGGGCTTGCGTCCTGCTGCCAGATGTGCTATATTTGAGATAGAAAAAGGGAAAGCCAGAGAAGCGGCCTACCCTCAATAATTAATTACGATAACTGTTTTACACAGCCGTTCACTATTGGCAGTAGTGGGC
>DXEU01000048.1 GCA_019114845.1 Candidatus Lachnoclostridium stercoripullorum
CTGTGCATCCATTTCCTGTCTGCTCTTTCATAATACTACCTCCTGTTGGATCTTTAGTTGCATTGATTTGTGCAATCGCTTGCATTATATATAACTCTGAATCCGCGTGAAAATCAAGAGCTTTTCCTTATTTTTCCTCGATTCTACGTTATTTACAATTTGAACTCCCTGTTTTTGTGCATTTTCACTCCGATTTTATATGCAATCGCTTGCATTAATATTGCAATTCTGTTTGACAAACTTCTGGGAATTGATTAGACTGAATAGAGAACATGACTTGAACCCGACAGGAGGTATTATGCCAGTTACATTAAAAGACGTGGCGGCGCTGGCCGGAGTCTCTCCCTCCACCGTCTCCCGCGTGTGCAAAGATCACCCGTCCATCAGCCGGCAGACCAAGGAGAAGGTCCGCCGGGCCATGGATCAGCTGGGGTATGAGCCCAACTTTCAGGCCGCCGGCCTGGCCACCCAGAACTCCCGCACCATCGGGATCATTCTCCCCCCCTCAGAGTGGGAGGCCTACGAGAACTCCTTCTACCTGGAAGCCATCCGGGGCATCAGCATGCTGTGCAACAGCCGCCAGTATATCAGCACGGTGATCACCGGAAAGGATGAGGAGGAGATTCTGCAGGCCGCAAGGACCATGGTGCGCAGCGGGATGACGGAGGGCTTCATCCTCCTCTATTCCAGGGAGAACGATCCGGTCATCAACTACTTCTATGAGGAGGGCATCCTCTATGTCCTGCTGGGCAAGGCCTTCCGCAACGCCAACCAGACCATCTACGTGGACAACGACAACATTCTGGCCGGCCGGGAGGCCACCCAGTACCTCATCGATCTGGGGCACCGCCGCATCGCCTGCATGATGGGGGATCACTCCCTCCTCTTCGCCGGAGACCGGCGCTCCGGATATATGCTTGCCCTGGCGGAAAACAGCATTCCTTTCCAAAAGGACTATTGCCTGGAGATTCCCTTCACCCCGGGCACAAAAAATGAGGCGGTGAGGGCCCTTCTCTCGCGCCCTGACCGCCCCACCGCCATGCTGGTGAGCGACGACATTCTGGCCTCGTTTCTGGAGGGCCAGTGCAGGGAGATGGGGATCTCCGTCCCCGGGGAGCTGTCCATCATCTCCTTCAACAACTCCCTGTTCTCCATGCTCACCACCCCGCCCCTGACCACAGTGGACATCAATTCCCTGCAGCTGGGCATCGAGGCGGCCTCCCAGATGATCAGCCACATCGAAAATCCCAATCTGATGGCCACCAAGACCATCGTCCCCCACCACATTGTGGAGAGGGAGAGCTGCGCCCCGGCGGGATGATCCCCGCCGGCGGCTGACCGCTCTCCCTCTGTCTCTTTTTTTCTGTCTCTATCTCCTGAAAACCGGCCTGCCGCCCAGGAAGGTGGCCAGCACCGGGATGTCTTTCAGCTCTGCCTCTGCAGTCTCGAAGGGATTCTGCCCCAGGACCACAAAGTCCGCCAGCATTCCCGCCTCGATCTTCCCCTTTTTCTCCTCCTCGAAGCTCGCGAAGGCGCCGGCCCTGGTGTAGCTGTCCAGAGCTTCCTGCACGGTGAAGCTCTCCTGGGGCAGGTAGGGCCCCGCCTGGTCCCTGAGGGTTTTCCTGGTGACGGCGCACTGGATCCCCGCCATCACATCCGGCAGCTCCACCGGGCTGTCGCTCCCGTTGCTCACGGTGACGCCCTTCCCCAGCAGCGTCTTCCAGCTGTAGCTGGTGGAGGCCAGCTCCTCCCCCACTCTCTCCCTCACCATGTGGATGTCGTAGTCCAGGAAGATGCTCTGGGCGTAGACGTGGAGGTTCAGTTCCCGGATCTTCTCCAGCTGATCCGGGCGGGTAATCTGGCAGTGGACGACACCGTGGCGGTGGTCCTCCCTGGGATGATGTTTGAGGGCCTTCTCCACCGCCCCCAGCACCCGGTCCAGACAGGCGTCCCCGATGGCGTGGACCGCCACCTGCATTCCCTGGGCGTTGGCGTAATCCACCATCTCGTCCATGGTCTCCTGGCTGAAGACGGGGATCCCGCAGGTGGAGGGATCGTCGGCGTAGGGGCGGCTGAGGTAGGCCGTCCTGGCTCCCAGGGCTCCGTCCCCCAGCATTTTCAAGGGGCCGATGCGGAAGAAATCCGTGCCTGTGCCAGTGCGGTTTCCCGCCTCCACAAACTCCCTCAGGCTCTCCAGGGAGGTGAAATTGCTCTGCTCGTTCACCCGGACGGTGAGTCTCCCCTCCGCCTCCAGCTCCCGGTAGGCCTGGTTCACCGTCTCCCAGGGGACGGTCTGGAAGGTGCTGTAGTCGTCGGTCTGGCTGCTGGTGACGCCGTAGGCGTTCAGCGCCCGGCAGGCCGCCAGAATCATCCTCTTTACATCCTCCTTGTCCGGGGCCGGCATCTGGCTGTAGACCAGATCCATGGCGTTGTCAAAGAAGCGCCCGTCCGGCCCGTCCTCGTCCATGCCCACGCGTCCGCCCTCCGGCTGGGAGATATCCCCCGTGATCCCCAGGATCTCCAGGGCCTTGGTGTTCACCGCCAGGCAGTGGCCGCAGGCCCGCACCGCACACACGGGGACGGTCTCCGACACCCGGTCCAGATCCCGGCGGTCCGGCATCCGCTTCCCGTCGGAGAAATAGTCCTGATTCCACCCCCGGCCCAGGATCCATCCGTTCTCCCTGGGGGGATGATTTTCCAGAAACTCCCTCAGGCAGCTCAACATCTCCTCCAGGCTGCCGGTGTGGGACGCCAGGGGGGCACAGCTCAGGGTATTGCCAAACCCCAGCAGGTGCATGTGGCTGTCGTTAAACCCGCTGCACACAAAATTTCCCCGAAGGTCCACCAGCTCGTCCCCGGTGGCTGCAAGCTTCACCGCCTCCTCGTTGGAACCGGCAAAGAGAAACCGCCCGTCCTCCACCGCGAAGGCCTCCGCCAGGGGAAGCTCCCCTGTATACACTTCTCCGTTGTAATAGATTGTCTTCATTTTTCCCCTCCATCTTCATAAAACAGCCTCGCCCCGGGAGCCGCCTTCCCGATTCCCAGATAGCGGGCCTTATAGTCCTTTAACAGCGCAAAATACTGGCTGGACAGAAGCAGAATCACCGCCACATTGATGAAGGTGGGGATGGCGGAGGTGATGTCCACCAGCGTCCAGATAAATCCCTGGTTGTTGGTCTTCACCAGGTAGATGGTCCACAGAAGCCCCGGCAGGGCGCGAACGGCGTAAAACACCTTCATCACCAGGGTTTTTAAGGGGCCTTCCTTCTTATATAAATGCTCCAGGATCGCCAGGTAGTAGGTGAACCAGCCGCCGGAGGTGGTCACGGTGAAGATCACCATGATCACCGCCAACAGCAGGCTTCCGATCTGGCCAAAGGAGCTGGAGAATGCGGATAGGGCCAGGGTGCCGCCGTCGGTGCCGTCGGTCCAGCAGCCGCTGAGGATCACGGAGATGGCCGTGATGGAGCAGACCACAAAGGTGTCGAAGAACACCTCAAAGGAACCCCAAAGCCCCTGCTCCACCGGATGCCTCGTCCTGGCGGAGGCGTGGATCATGGGGGAGGTTCCCCATCCGGCCTCGTTGGAGTACACGGAGCGGGCCATGCCGATCCGGATCATCTCGCTGACGGCGCAGCCGGCGAAACCGCCCACGGCCGCCGTGCCGGTGAAGGCGTTGGTGAAAATACTGGCCACCACCTGCGGCACCACCTGGATGTTCACCAGGATCATCCCCAGACCCATGAGGATGTAGAGCACGCTCATAAAGGGAACCAGCTTGCTGAAAATGGCCGCGATCCGCTTGGTGCCGCCGCCGGTGATGACGTAGGTCAGAAGGCTCAGGAAGATGCCCACCTGGATCACGCCCTCAACCCTCCATCCCCCCAGGGAAATGTCCGGCAGATGAAAAGCCCCGGACACCACCTGGGCCGCCGTCAGGTTGGAGGAGGTCACAAAGAAGGTGGAGAAAATGCCGATGCCGAAGATCACCGCCGGCACCAGCCACAGTTTCCCCCAGCCTCTCTCCTTTCCCAGTCCCCGCTCCATGTAGTAGGTGGGGCCGCCGTAGTACTCCCCCTTCTCATTCTCCCGGCGGTAGTAGCAGCCCAGAGTCACCTCCACCTGCTTTAAAATCATCCCCAGGCAGGCGGTGAGCCACATCCAGACCACCGCCCCCGGTCCGCCCGCCGCCACGGCGGTGGCCACGCCGGCGATATTTCCAAATCCCACCGTCCCGCCGATGGCCGTGGAGATGGCCTCGAAGGCGCTGAGCATTCCCTTCTCCTCCGCCCCGCTCTCCCGGCTCTCCCCGTTGAAGAGCTGGCCGGCTGTCCGCCTCATGATCCATCCGAAGTGGCGGAACTGAAAAAAGCCGGAGCGCACGGTGAAATAGAGCCCGGTGACCACCATGAGCACGATCAGGGGCAGCCCCCAGAGCACGCCGTCCAGCCAGTTTAAAAATTGTATCATCTCATTTGTCCTCCTTCTGTGCCGGCTGTGAGGCTTCCCGGGCGGGGTGGGCTGGCATCAGGGGACGCAGAGCAAAAACAAAAGCAGCGGTACAAACATACCACTGCTTCATCGTCAAATCCCATGAAGCAATAGCTCCTCCACCTGTCGGTGAGAGTGCACAGCCTGTTCGACTGTACCCCAACTGCAGCGCCCGCGAAAAGACGCCGGTTTCGGCGAATCTCCCTTTCCCCGCCCCTCCGTGGCTCTTCGCAGCCTCCGGGCGGGTACTGATGAGATTCGCGCCTCTATTGCCGTTTTCTCTGGGAACTAATATATAAGCCCCTTAAAGATCTGTCAAGTCCTTTTTCAAAACTTTTTGTCTTCAGAATTTTGTCATTTTCTCTTCTTCACTCCCATATAAGCCGCGGCCGCCAGCACGCCCAGGCCGTAGACCACAAAGGTGCAGATGAAGGGCAGCTTCACGTGGACGGAGTAGATGAAGCCGGCTGTCAGGGAACCGGCGATGCTTCCCAGGGACTGGGTGGCGTTGAAAAAGCCCATCACCAGATTTTTCTCCGCCGGCCGCGCCTGGCTGGCGACCATGCTCTGGAGCACCGGCACGCTCACGGAATAGCCGGCGTAGACCACCACGCTGAAGAGGACGAACAGGGCGATGTTGGAGAAGACGGTCACTCCCAGTGCGGACAGGGAGCAGACCAGCACCACCGCCATCAGGGAACGGCGCATCTTGGTGTGGTTGATGATCCAGATGCAGATGGTCATGTTGGCGGCGAAGGAGATGAAGCCCACCAGGGCCTTCACGATGCCGTTGTAGGAGGAGGTCAGGCCCAGCTCGTCCTTCAGATAGTAGTTGAAGGCCTGGTCAAAGCCGGTGTTGCCGAAGTTGGTGAAGATGTTGACGGCGAACAGCAGGGCGAAGGCCACCGTCATGAACTTGCGGCTGTCGATGAACGCCTGGAAGGGGTTGGCCTCCCGCACCAGCTGCCCGGCGGAGATCTCCTTCAGGCTGGTGGTGCTGTCCGGCTGGCAGATGAAGAAGAACAGCACGGCCACCGTGATCAGCAGCCCCGCCTGGGCCAGGAAGGACAGGCGCACGGAGATCTCCCCCAGGAATCCGCCCACCAGGTAGCCAAAAGCCCCCGCCACGCTCTTGATGGTGGCGGTGTAGGTGAGGTATTTCCCCTGGTCCTCCGGCCTGGCCACGCTGACCACATAGGTCAGGAAGCTGACAAAGACGCCCCCGGTGAAAAGGCCGGCGAACATCCTGGCCAGGATGATCATCAATTCTGTCTGGGCGTAGGCGAACCAGATCTGGGCCACCCCGTAGCCGCAGCAGCAGATCAGCATGGAGGTCTTTGAGGAAATGTAGCTGTTGATCTTGCCCCAGAAGGGGGACAGCAGAAAGTTTGTCAGCATCATAGCCGCCAGGGCCACCCCGAACATGTAGTCGTTGAGGCCCAGCTCCTGGATCACCGTGGGGGTCACTGGGTGGGCAAAATTGGCCGCCAGATTAAACAGAATCATGACAGAAAAGAAGGCGGCGAACCGTGTTTTGTAGTTCATATTGTCTCTCTCCCCGTATATTTTTTGTTGTGCAAAACTACAAAATATTTTACTACAATAATCAGAAAAAGGGAAGAGATTTCGTCTTGACAACCCCTGTAAAATACGATAGTATACTGTTTGTATCCGAACAATTTTTTGCCAGTTTTTTGGCTGAAAAGGGAGGTGTAAATACATTGGAAAAGGACTGCGGCGCATGGATCAACCTTTTATCCCACAAGGTGAAGGCAAGGTTAAACGCCATGCTCCAAGATCTCGGCATCACTGCCGTCCAGAGCCGGGTCATCTACTACATCCTGGCTCACTATGAGGAGGGTCCCGTCTTCCAGCGGGATATCGAGCGGGTGTTCGGCCTCAGCCGTTCCACCGCCACCGGCATTCTACAGCTGATGGAGAAAAACGGGATTATACGCCGGGAGAGCGTGGCCCGGGACGCCAGACTGAAGAGCCTGGTTCCCACGGAGCGAGCCTTCGAGCTGGCCGAGAAGGTACAGGATTGTTTCCGCCTGACGGACCAGATGCTGACCTGCGGGATCTCTGAGGGGCAGATCCAGCTGTTCAAGGAGACGGCTTCCCAGATGCTGAGGAATCTCGACCATTGGGAGGAGTGCACGTCCCATCCTTCATCCACAGAAGACCTCGTACACTGACCCAATCAACCTGTTCGATATGGAACAAATGCGCAAGAAAAAGCGCCTGCGGCTCTCGCCGCACAAAACCTTAAAAAGAGAATGGAGGAATAACACCAATGATTAAAGTCTTGGCCCGAAGCATCGGTGAATATAAGAAAGCTTCGATCATGACGCCTCTGCTGGTTACGGTGGAGGTTATCCTGGAATGCGCAATTCCTTTCGTCATCGCTCAGCTTGTAAACCAGATGCAGGCGGGATGCACCATGGACGTGATCGCCAAGTACGGCGCAATCCTCATCGCCCTGTCCGTGCTGTCCCTGATTTTCGGCGCTGCCGCCGGATCCACCTGCGCCACCGCCTCCACAGGCTTCGCGAAGAACCTGCGGAGAGATATGTTTTACAAGATCCAGGATTATTCGTTTGAAAACATTGACAAATTCTCAGTATCCAGCCTGGTGACCCGGCTGACCACGGATATCGTCAACGTGCAGATGTCCTACATGATGATCATCCGTATCGCCATCCGCGGACCGCTGATGCTGATCTTCTCCTTCGCCATGGGCTTCATCATGGGCGGACGGCTGGCGATGATCTTCCTCTTCACCATCCCGCTCCTGAGCATCGGACTGGCCCTGGTGATCCGGGCCGCCATGCCCATCTTCCGCCGGGTGTTCCGCAAGTACGACGCCCTGAACGACTCCATCCAGGAGAACGTCCAGGCCATGCGCGTGGTAAAATCCTATGTGCGCGAGGATTTTGAGAAGAAGAAATTCGGAAAAGCGGCTGACAACATCCGGAGAGATTTCACAAAGGCCGAGCGGATCATGGCCATCAACAGCCCCATGATGCAGTTCTGCGTGTACTCCGGCATGGTCTTCGTCCTCTCCTACGGCTCCTACGCCGTGATCACCGGCAGAGGCCTGGACATCAACGTTGGACAGATGTCCGCCATGCTGACCTACAGCTTCCAGATTCTCATGAGCCTGATGATGCTCTCCATGGTGTTCGTGATGATCGCCATGTCCGCCGAGTCCGCCGAGCGTATCGTGGAGGTTCTCAGCGAGGAGAGCACTTTGAAGAGCCCGGCGAACGCCATCACCGAGGTGAAGGACGGCTCCGTGGACTTTGAGAACGTAAACTTCAAGTACTCCAAGCGGGCGGAGCGCATGGCCCTGGCCGACATCAACCTTCATATTAAGTCCGGAGAGGTCATCGGTATCCTGGGCGGAACCGGTTCTTCCAAGTCCTCCCTGATCCAGCTGATCCCCCGCCTGTACGACGTGACGGAGGGAAGCGTGAAGGTGGGCGGCGTGGACGTGCGGGAGTACGACCTGGAGACCCTGAGAAATCAGGTGGCCGTGGTGCTTCAGAAGAACGTGCTGTTCTCCGGCACCATCAAGGATAACCTCCGCTGGGGCAACCCCAACGCCACCGACGAGGAGATGGTGGAGGCCTGCCGTCTGGCCCAGGCCGACGAGTTCATCCAGCAGTTCCCCAACAAGTATGAGACCTGGATCGAGCAGGGCGGCGCCAACGTGTCCGGCGGCCAGAAGCAGCGTCTGTGTATCGCCAGAGCACTGCTGAAGAAGCCCAAGATCCTGATTCTGGACGACTCCACCAGCGCCGTGGACACCCGCACCGATGCCCTGATCCGCAAAGGCTTCCGCGAGTTCATCCCGGATACCACCAAGATCATCATCGCCCAGCGCGTGGCCAGCGTGCAGGATGCTGACCGCATCATCCTCATGGACGGCGGCCGCATCAGCGCCATCGGAAACCACGAGGAGCTGATGGCTTCCAGCCAGATTTACCGCGAAATCTATACATCTCAGAACCGTGCAGGAGGTGACCAGAATGTCGAATAATTCCAACTCCATGAGAGGACGCAAGGCCCCCAAGGGCGTGCTTCGCCGTCTGATTCGCACTGTATTTGAATTTTATCCGGTGCTTCTGCCCATCACTCTGGGCTGTATTCTGGTGAACGCCATCGTCAGCTCCATGCCGGCCGTCTTCATGCAGAATGTCATCCAGGTTGTGGACGACACCTACAAGTCCGGCGACTGGGCCACGGCCTCCGGCCGCATTTTCAGCCTGCTGACCATCCTGATCACCATGTACATCATCAGCCTGATCGCCAACGTGTGCTACACCCAGCTGATGGCCTACATCACTCAGGGAACCCTGGCCAAGATGCGCCAGAAAATGTTTGATCACATGCAGGATCTGCCGATCCGCTATTTTGACACCCACAACCACGGCGATATCATGAGTTTCTACACCAACGATATCGACACGCTCCGCCAGATGATCAGCCAGAGCCTTCCCCAGATGATGATCTCCGCTGTGACCCTGTTCAGCGTGTTCTGCATCATGATGTACTACAGCATTCTGCTGGCCCTGGTGGTGGTGTGCGGCGTCATCCTCATGACCTTCGTGGCCCGCTATGTCAGCAGCCACTCCTCCAAGTACTTCCTCCGCCAGCAGATCACCATCGCCAAGGCTGAAGGCTTCATGGAGGAGATGATGACCGGCCAGAAGGTGATCAAGGTCTTCTGCCACGAGGACGGCGCCAAGGCCGACTTCGACAAGGTCAACGGGGAGCTGTTTGAAAACGCCAGAAACGGCAACCGTTTCGCCAACATCCTGATGCCCCTTCTGGGCAACATCGGAAACGTGATGTACGTGATCGTGGCCCTGGTGGGCGGATATCTCCTGCTCTCCGGCGCACCCAACGTGAGCATTTCCGGAATGGCATTCAGCATCAGCATCGTGGTGCCCTTCCTCAACATGACCAAGCAGTTTGCCGGCGCCATCGGCCAGGTATCCAACCAGATCAACATGGTGATCATGGGTCTGGCGGGCGCGCACCGCATCTTCCTCCTGCTGGACGAGGAGCCCGAGACCGACGAGGGCTACGTGACTCTGGTAAACGCCAGGGAGGAGGAGGACGGAACCCTGGTGGAGTGCCCGGAGCGCACCAACGTGTGGGCCTGGAAGCATCCCCATCACGACGGCACCGTCACCTACACCCGCCTGGAAGGCGATGTGCGCTTCTTCGATGTGGACTTCGCCTACGTGCCGGATAAGATCGTCCTGCACAACATCAGCCTCTACGCCAAGCCCGGCCAGAAGGTGGCCTTCGTAGGTTCCACCGGCGCAGGAAAGACGACCATCACCAACCTGATCAACCGGTTCTACGATATCGCCGACGGAAAGATCCGCTACGACGGCATCAACATCAACAAGATCAAGAAGGCCGACCTGCGCCACAGCCTCGGCATCGTTCTCCAGGACACCAACCTGTTCACCGGCACGGTGATGGAGAACATCCGCTACGGCAACTTGAATGCCAGCGATGAGGAGTGCATCGGCGCAGCCAGACTGGCGGGAGCCGACGACTTCATCCGCCGCCTGCCCGACGGCTACAACACCATGCTCACCGGAAACGGAGCCAACTTGAGCCAGGGACAGCGCCAGCTGCTGGCCATCGCCAGAGCCGCCGTGGCTGACCCGCCGGTTATGATCATGGACGAGGCTACCAGCTCCATTGACACCCACACGGAGGCCATCGTACAGCGCGGTATGGACGCCCTCATGAGAGGCCGCACCACCTTCGTCATCGCCCACCGTCTGTCAACGGTTCAGAATGCCGACGCCATCATGGTTCTCGACCACGGCCGCATCATCGAGCGCGGAACCCACGAGGATCTGATCAAGTTAAAAGGCACCTACTATCAGCTGTACACTGGTGCCCTGGAACTGGATTAATTCCAATTCATTTGATTCTTCCATAAAAGAGCCCGGCGGGCTGCAGGAGAACTGCAGCC
>DXEU01000049.1 GCA_019114845.1 Candidatus Lachnoclostridium stercoripullorum
CGGCTCCACGGACGTGGGCGACGTGAGCTACCTCACCCCCACCGCCCAGTTCACCTCCACCGTGGCTGTTCCCGGCACCGGCGCACATACCTGGCAGTTTGCCGCCCAGGTGGGCACCTCCATCGGGGATAAGGCCAGCGTGGCCATCGCCAGAGCCATCGCCTACGCCAGCACCATGGTCTACGAGGATCCGTCCCTGGCTGAGCAGGCGAAGAAGGAGCTCCTGGACGAGACTCACGGACAGTACATTTCTCCCATCCCGGACGGCGTGAAACCCGGCGAGGGAATGTGAGATCCATTTTAAACTTTAATTAATAGGGGGATGAAGAACATGACCTTTTTGGAAATTATGAACAGCCCGCTCCTCTACGGTCTGGTGGGAGCCGGTATCCTTTATATCCTGATCTTCTGTGCGGTGACCTTCCGCAAGGCCTACCGCCATGCCCTGGACATCGGCATGTCCAAGGAAAAGCTGCGCACGGTAATCGTATCCTCAGCCATCTACACCATCGTGCCGTCCATCTCCATCGTCATCGGCCTTTTCAGCCTCTCCACCGTCATCGGTGTGCCGTGGTCCTGGTTCCGCCTGTCCGTGGTGGGCGCTGTGACCTATGAGCTGATGGCCGCCGACATGGCCGCCACCGGCGCCGGCTACGAGTCTGTGGCCGCCCTGAGCTCCATCGGAGACCCCTCCGTGGCGGGAACCCTGATGTTCGTCATGAGTATCGGCATCCTGGGCGGTATGCTGGGCGTGCTGAAGGCCAGAAGCAAGAACGGCATGATCGGCGCTCTGCTCACCGGCGTGCTCTCCTTAGCCATCATCGAGGCCTTCCTGCCGATGCAGCTCATCAAGGGCCCGGTGTTCTGCGCCGTAGCCCTCACCTCCTGTCTTGCCACGGTGGCGCAGATGATGCTGGTGAAAAAATTCAAGATTCTCTGGTATCGGAACTTTATCATGGCCGTCACCCTGATCGTCGGCATGGCTTCCTCCCTGATCTGGATACAGGTACTGGGATAATCAGACAGCAGAAAGGAGATCTTCAAAATGGATGAGAGATATGAGAAAAGTATACATCGAATCGGACGAGTTGGCATCCTGATCGGACTGGTATTCATGCTGGGCATTCCCGCCGTCGTCAGCGCCGTCTACGACGTGTGGCCGGACGGAGTGGGCGAGGTGTTCGCCGTGGCCGCCGGACTGCTAGCCGTGTTCATCCCCACCAACGTGGCCGAGGTGTTCGGCTACACCCCCATGCTGGGCTCCTCCGCCTACATCACCTTCCTCACGGGCAACGTGACCAACTTAAAGATCCCGGTGGTGGTGAACGCTCAGACACTGACGGAGACCGCCCAGGGCACCGATGAGGGTGACACGGTGGCCACCATCGGCGTAGCCATCTCCTCCATCGTCACCACCCTGGTGATCGTGGCGGGCGTGATCCTGCTGGTTCCCCTGCAGCCCATCCTCACCACCCCCACGGTGCAGACCGCTACCACCTACATGCTGCCGGCCCTGTTCGGCGGACTGTTCTTAAGCTACATCAACGACGACTGCGGAGAGTACATCGCCAAGAACAAATCTCTTACCCTGATTGTCCCCATGGCCCTGGTGCTCATCGTCAACCTGTTCTATCCCCTGGCGGGAAAAGAGGGCTTTGTGGTAATCGGCTGCATGGTGCTGAATGTCATCTGCGCCTACGTGCTCTACAAGACCGGCATCATCAAGATGAGCCCCAAGCCCCCCAAGGCCGCCGGCAGCGTGGCCAAGCAGGCTGCCAAAACTTCCGCAAAATAGCTTAATTCCAGGAGGAACACTATGGATTTCAAAAATGGAGCAGAGCTTTTAGATCTCTGCAGCCAGTACAGCTGCTCCATCTCACAGATCATGAGGCGCAGGGAATGCGAGCTGGGGGAGACCACGCAGGATGTTCTCCAGGCGAAAATGGAGCGGATTCTCTCCATCATGAAGGAATCCGCCACCTCCCCCATCAAAAGCCCCCGCAAATCCATCGGCGGCCTGATCGGAGGCGAAGCGCGGCTCTTAAATGAACACCGGACTGCCGGCAAGGCCATCTGCGGGAACGTGATCTCCCGGGCCATCACCTACGCCTGCGCGGTTCTGGAGGTGAACACCTCCATGGGCCTGATCGTCGCCGCTCCCACCGCCGGTTCCTCCGGCATCGTGCCGGGAGTGATCCTGGCCCTGCAGGAGGAATACCGCATCTCCGATGACCGCCTGATGGACGCCCTGTTCAACGCGGGCGCCATCGGCTACCTGGCCATGCGCAACGCCACCGTGGCCGGGGCCGTGGGCGGCTGCCAGGCGGAGGTGGGCGTGGCGGCCGCCATGGCCGCCTCCGCCGCCGCAGAGCTCATGGGGGGAACGCCGGAGCAGTGCCTGTCGGCAGCCTCCTCCGTCCTCATGAACATGCTGGGGCTGGTCTGCGACCCCATCGGAGGCCTGGTGGAATGCCCCTGCCAGGGGCGCAACGCCGCCGGCGCCGCCATCGCCATCACCGCCGCGGAGATGGCCCTCAGCGGCATTCTCCAGATCATCCCCTTCGACGAGATGCTGGACACCATGTACTCTGTGGGCAAAAAAATGCCGGCGGAGCTGCGGGAAACCGCCCTCGGCGGCTGTGCCGCCACTCCTACCGGCTGTGCCTTCGCCTGCGGGAAGCTGAAGCTCACTTCACCGTCCCATAAGGCCATGTGAGAATTCCGCCGAATTCTTCAATCTTTTCATACCCCTGAGCCGCCAGCTTTCCCGCCGCCTGCTTGCTTCTCACGCCGCTGCGGCAGTAGACCAGAATCTCCTGGTCCTTGTCCGGCAGCTCAGGAATTTCCCGGCCGTCAATGGTCTCCAGAGGCACATTGACGGCCCCTTTTATATGTCCGCCGGCGTATTCCTCCGGCCGCCGCACATCCAGGATCACAAATCCCTTCTCGTGCTGCATGATGTCCCAGGCAGCCGCCTGGGTGATCTCCCTGTAGCTGTTCACGATGATTCCTCCCATGAAGGTAGCCGGGCCGCGCCCCGGAAATTCTCCCGGCAGGCGCAGCCCGGCTTGTATGCTTATTCTCTTGATATGCCCATTCCTCTGCGGATCTCCCCGCAGTCTGGATTATACCTGTCCGTCGGTCACGCAGGCGTCGATCTTGAAGTTGTAGCCCTCCGTTCCGGCCACCTCGGTCACTTCCTTGATCTCGCTGGAGGAAGCTCCCGGCACGCGGAAGTCGTGGCAGTCCAGCTTCTCCACCGGGGTCTCCACCGGCTTCTCAAGCTGCGGCACGTACTCGTAGGGATAGCGGTAAGCCCGGTATACCATCTCTCTCATGTTCTTGAAGGGAGCGATGAATTCCCAGACAACCTCCTTCTCCGGGGTCACCTCGAACATTCTCATGTAGCAGCCCTCGGTGATCAGGGTGTTGCCGTTGGGCAGTCTCTGGGCAGAGCTGATGAGCGGACTGTAGAACTTGGAGTTGGCAACCAGTCCCAGCATGCCGCCGAAGGCCAGGCCCTTGAACTCCCAGACAACCTCCAGGGTGGTGGGATCAAACTCGATGATTCTGGAGTGGTCTCTGATATCCGACTTGGTTCCCTCTCTGCTGGTTCTGCTGGGCATTCCATATCCGGCCCATCCGCCGTTGTCGAACACCAGGATGTTGCCCTCGCCCGGCAGTCCCTTGGGGATCATATGGCAGTGGTGCTGACCGATGATCTGTCCCATGATCCGCAGCTCTTTGCTCTTGGTGAAGTCCGGTCCGATCTGCCATACGATCTTGCCCGTCTTCTTGCTGATGATGGCCAGGATGTTGGCCTCTCTGGCATCCCAGATGATATTCTCCGGGTTGAATCTCTCGTCGCCGGCGTCGTACCACTTGTTGGGGCCCAGAAGGCTCATGGAGTTGATGTGGAGCCAGTCGCCCTGTCCGCCGCCGTTCTCGTGGTTGTTGGGGTTGCGGGCCAGCACGTTCTTGGCGATCTCGTCAAAGCCAAGCTCATTGAAGTGCTTGTTGGCGTGCCACTCCCACACGATGTTTCCTTCCCAGTCCACCTCGATGAACACGTCGTCCAGCAGGCGGTGCTCGCTGATTCTCTTGTTGTAGACGTCCTCATGGCACAGGATCAGGGTGTTGCCGCTGTCGGTCTTGCACTCCATGCCCGGAACGTAGTAGCCCACCGGGTTGCCCTCTCTCTGATAGTCGTGGTGCTGTCTGGCAATCCATCTCTTGTTGCCGTCGTCGTCCACCAGCTCCTTGTGGTCAAACTTCCAGACAACCTTTCCGTCCCAGTCCACCTGCACCAGATCCGTCTGATCCTGGTATCCGAATTTGGGATCCCGCAGTCCCAGGCTTCCCATCACGTAGCCGCCGGGGAGCAGCTTGTTGGGGAATCCATGCACATTCTTCCAGACCTTCTTCACGTTTCCGTTCATATCCACCAGAACCGCTCCGATTCCCTGGCACTGCATCAGGGTGTAGCCGTTGTACGCCTTCTCCGGATTGTAGATGGTGGTTCCCATGGGGAATACACTATAAAGTCCCATTGTCTCTCATCCTCCTTGACACTTAAATGTATTTTTCGATTGCATCTATGTACTCATCTTCTTCATGGCTGCCGGCCAGCTTCTCCACGACCTCGCCATTGTCAAAGATTACTACCTGGGGAACGCCCTTCATCATCATCTTCTCGAACAGGCCGGATTCCTCCTCCACGTCCACCTCATAGAACGGGATCTTTCCCTTATAGTCCTGCTCCAGATCATCCAGAACGGCGTGAACGCCCTGGCACACATGGCAGGATTTTCTGGAGAAAATCACCAGACAGGTCTCCCCGTCATTCTCCACGTACTCGTGAAATGCCGCCGAATTGAGTTTTTTCATCGCAAATCTCC
>DXEU01000050.1 GCA_019114845.1 Candidatus Lachnoclostridium stercoripullorum
AAACTGGGGCTTTTATGATTTAGCCACAGCCTATCAGTCTCTGCACGTCAACTATTGAAACCGCCGTGTACCGAGCGGTACGCACGGTGGTGTGAGAGGACGGGGGCTAATCACCCCCTCCTACTCGATTATCAGGGGCTGGGAGGTCCATCTGAAGCGTCCCGAAACCGCTCGTAGTAGAAGATATACTGCTGCATAATCCCCTGGCAGCCCCGGTAGCGGCCGAAGAAGTCCCGGACGATGGCGGGGTACAGGGCCGCCCGGGGGAGGGCGGCGTATTTCCTGGGATGCCTGGGGTAGTACTCCCGCAGGAGGATCTTCTGGATCCAGGTGTCCACAGGGAAGGCGTCGATGTGGTGCAGGCCGTAGAGGCAGACGCAGTTGGCCACCTTGACGCCGATGCCGTAGAAGCCCGTGAGATATTCCATGGCCTGGGCGTAGTCCATGGCCCACAGTCTCTCCAGGTTCAGGGTTCCCTCCGCGGCGTCCTGGCAGAGGCGCTTTATGTACTTGGCCCGGTAGCCCAGCTTCAGGGCGGCCAGGTCGTCCAGGGAGGCCCGGTTTAATTCCTCCGGCGTGGGGAAGGTCCGGCGGCTCGCATCCTGGTCCTGGCTGGCGCCGCCCGGGCCGCTATCCAGGCCAGCGCTCAGACCGCCGTCTGGGCCGCCGCAGGGGCGGCCGGCGGGGACGGAAGCTTCGTCTGGGATGAGGCCGGATCCGTCGCCGGAGCCGGGGATGGGATGTCCGTACAGGGCGGACAATTGTTCCACCGCCTCCCGGATCTTCGGTATGGTACGCTGCTGGGAGATGACGAAGGTGATGATCATCTCCCACAGATCCTGGCGCAGGATGCGGATTCCGCTCCCGAAACGGGCGGCGGCCATGAGGTAGGGATCCTTCGGGGAGATCATTTCCTGAACCTTCCCGTAATCGGTATGCAAATCAAAATAGGTTTCCCAGAAGGGGAAATCCTCCTGGCTGCAGTGGAAGGAGAAACAGTCCCCCTCCTGGACCACCGTGAGGGCTTTCTCGCCGCTGACGGCCGAGAAGCGCCCGGGGGCCGTCTCCCGCAGGCGGAAGCACTGGCCGGAGGCGGCGATCTGCTTTAAATCAAAATGGGTGTACGTTCTGGTAATCATAGGAGAGATTATACCGGAGAACGGGGGCCGGGTCAACGGCTCTTTTCCCCGTGGGGGAGGCGGGTGCGCAGGAAGCGCTTCTTCACCTCGCTCCAGCGGAAGGGGATCAGGGGATAGATGTAGCTCTTCCCGGCGATGGTCTTGTTGAAGATGACGGAGCAGGCGGAGAGGAGCAGGCCGGCGGCAAACCCCCAGAAATTAAAGCAGGCGGTGAGAACCAGGATGATGACCCGCATGAATTTCAAGGCGTATCCCAGCTCATAGCTGGCCTGGGAGTAGTTGGCCACGGTGACGAAGGCCATGTAGAGCATGGTCTCGCTGTTGAACCAGCCGGACTCCACGGAGTACTCCCCCAGCACGATGCCGGCGATGACGCTCAGGGGGGTGGTCAGCATGCTGGGGGTGTTCACCGCCGCCAGCCGCAGCCCGTCGATGGCAAACTCCAGGATCAGCAGCTGCCAGATGAGGGGGACGTGGGAGGGGTCTGACAGGCGGACAAACTCCAGCCAGGAGGGGATGTAGTCCGGGTTCTGCATGAGCAGGAGCCACACCGGCGTCAGGAGCAGGGTGAGAAGGGAGATCACCATGCGGGAGAGGCGCAGGTAGGTACCGGTGATGGGGGGAAAATAGTAGTCGTCCGCCTCCTCGATGATGTCGAAGACGGAGGAGGGGAGAATCATGGCCGAGGGGGAGGTGTCCACCAGGAGGACGATATTTCCCTCCAGAATGGAGGCCGCCGTGGTGTCCGGCCGCTCGGAGAAGCGGAACTTGGGGAAGGGGTTGTACCACTTGTGGGGGTAGATGCACTCCGCCAGGCTCTCCTGGTTCATGGTCAGGGCGTCCACGTGGAGGTCCTGGATCCGCTGCTTGATGGTGGAGAGAAGCTCCGTGTCCGCCCGGCCCTCCATGTAGCAGAGGGCGATGTCCGTGTGGGAGCTCTCCCCGGCAGAGAGGATCTCCACCGTGAGTTTCGGATCCCGGATCCGGCGGCGGATCAGGGCGGTGTTGAAGATCAGGGTCTCCACGAAGCCGTCCCGGGAGCCTCGGAGAACCTTGTCCTTGTCCGGCTCGCTGACGCCCCTGGCCGGGTAGGAGCGGCAGTCGATGATCATGCACTCCCGGTAGCCGTCGATGAGAAGGCAGGACATGCCGGAGAGCAGGCTGTTTACCATGGAGGGAATCTGGGAGGTGAGGTCCACCTCCCCGTAGGGGAGGCATTTTTTGGAAAAATCGTGGGCGTTCTCCGGCAGATCCCCCTCCTTGACGGAGGAGAATACCTGCAGGAGTTTTAGGAGAACCTCATCCTTGGTGAGGCCGTCCACGAAATAGAGACAGGCGGTGCGCCCGCCGGTGGAGAACGTGCGGTAGACCACGTCAAAATTCACATCCGCCTTCAGGATTTCCTGGAGGCGATTCATATTATCAGAAAGGCTGGTTGTAAATTCCATGGCATAAGACTCCTTTTATAGATATAGAGTCAGTATGCCCGGCTGGGGGAAAACTATGAGTCCGCGATCAGGGAAAGCCCGCGGCGGGGAAGAACCTGCCGCGGGCTCACGGCAGCCCCAAAAGATCCCGCACCACGTGGCCGGCGATCATCAGGCCCGCCGCCGGGGGCACGAAGGAGATGCTGCCGGGGGCCGGGCGGCCGCCCTTGATCTCGCCCGCCATCTCCCGGGGCTTTATGGGGGTCTCCCTGGAGTAGAGCACCTTGAGGCCCGGCAGGTTCCTGGCCTTGCACTCTTTCCGCATGACCCGGCAGAGGGGGCAGACGGAGGTGGAGTAGATGTCCGCGATCTCAAAGAGCTCCGGGTGGAGCTTGTTGCCGGTGCCCATGGAGGAGATCAGGGGGATGGAGTTTCTGTGGCAGTGCTGGGCGATGGCCAGCTTGGCGGAGACGGTGTCGATGGCGTCCACCACGTAGTCCACGGGCAGAAATTCCTCCGGGATGGAGCTCCACAGCTCCTCCAGGTTGTCGGGGAGGACGAAGGAGGGGATCTGGTGCACCCGGATGTCTGGGGAGATCCGAGCGATGATCTCCGCCATCACCTCCGTCTTCCCTCTCCCCACCGTGTCCTGGTAGGCCACCGCCTGGCGGTTGATGTTGCTCTGGGCCACCTGGTCGCTGTCCACCAGGATCAGCCGCCCCACGCCGCAGCGGGCCAGGGCCTCCGCGCAGTGGGAGCCCACGCCCCCCACGCCGAAGAGGAGGATGGAGGCGGAGGCCAGGCGGCTCAGCCCCTCCTCGCCGATGAGAAGGCTGGTTCGGGAGAATTCTCCGCTCATGTCACGCGTCCTTTCCGGCCTGCTCTTCGGCCTGCCTGTAGTCATTTACCATGTCCGCCAGGGTGATGCTGTCCACCACCCCGTTGATGGCGTCGTTTAAGCGCCTCCAGATGGCGTTGGCGGCGCAGTAGCCCGCCCGCCCGCAGCTGTTCATGCCGTCCTCCGCGCAGTCCACCGGGCTTAAACTTCCCTCGGTGAGGCGCAGGATCATGCCGATGGTGTACTCCGACGGGTCCTTGGAGAGATAGTAGCCGCCCTGGGCGCCCCGGACGCTCCTCACATATCCGGCTCTATTTAAAATGGTGACGATCTGCTCCAGATACTTCTCGGAGATCTGCTGGCGGGCCGCCACGTCTTTGATTTTGGTGCACTCGCCGGGATGAAGGGCAAAATCCAGCATCATCCGCAGGGCGTAGCGTCCTTTCGTGGAAATTTTCATAGGGATTGCCTCCTGATGTAATTCTTATCGGTTTTGTATGGTTTCGTATGCGATGGTATTGTAGCGGATTTTTGCGCATTTGTAAATACGCTACTTTACCAACGGGGCGGTGGAGTGCTATAATGAAATACATTCTTAGACACGGAGACGGGAGATAAAACCGCCCCGGAAAAATGGGAGGGGGATCTACTTGGAAGACGAGAGAAAGGCTGCGGAGAGCAGTCGGGAACAGAAACAGGAGACGAAGGGCATGCTGATGACGGAGGGGGTGATCTGGAAACAGATCCTGGCCTTTTCTCTGCCTCTTTTGGTGGGAAATCTTTTCCAGCAGCTCTACAACACGGTGGACTCCATCGTGGTGGGAAACTATGTGAGCAGCCAGGCTCTGGCGGCCGTGGGGACCAGCAACTCGCTGATCAACCTGATTATCGGCATGTTCTTGGGCATCTCTGTGGGGGCCGGGGTGATTATCTCCCAGTACTACGGGGCCAAGAATCACAGGAAGCTGAGCTGGGCTGTGCACACCTGCATCGCCCTGAGCATCATCGGCGGCCTGGGGATGATCGTGCTGGGCGTGTGGCTCTCCCCCATCATCCTGGTGTGGATGAACACTCCGGCGGACGTGCTGGCGGACTCCACCACCTATCTGAGGATTTACTTCTGCGGGTCCCTGTTCAACATCGTGTACAATATGGGCTCCGGCATTCTGCGGGCGGTGGGGGACTCCAAGCGGCCTCTGTACTATCTGATCGCCTCCTCCCTGACCAATGTGGTGCTGGACCTTCTGTTCGTGCTGGTCTTCCACTGGGATGTGGCCGGGGTGGCCATCGCCACCATCATCTCCCAGGGAGTGTCGGCGGTGCTGGTGATGTGGAACCTGATGCGGACCAAGGAGCCCTACCGGGTGGAGATCAAGAATATCCGCATCGACAAGCGGATGATGAAGCGGGTGCTGATGGTGGGTATTCCCAGCGGCATCCAGCAGTCCATCATCTCCCTGTCCAACGTCATCGTCCAGTCCAATATCAACGTGTACGGCTCCGCGGCCATGGCGGGCTTCGGCTCCTACTCCAAGGTGGAGGGCTTTATCATGCTGCCCCTGCAGACCACCTGCATGTCGGCGACCACGTTCACAGGGCAGAATATCGGAGCCAAGAAGTATGACCGGGTGAAAAAGGGAATCATACAGGGGATGATCATGAGCGCCATCTACACGGTGGCGGTCTCCCTGGTGCTCTATTTCTTCGGCGGGGAGGTGCTGAAGATCTTCAGTTCCGAGCCGGATGTGATCCGCTTCGGCCAGGAGGCCATCGGCATCATCGTGCCCTTCTACCTGACCATGACGGTGCACCAGATCATCATGGGAACCCTGAGGGGGGCCGGGAAGACCTTCGTCACCATGCTCATCGGCGTGGGAAACATGTGCATCCTGCGCATGATCTACATCAACTGCCTGGTGCCCTTCTTCCCCAGCTTCCACGCGGTGGTGCTCTGCTATCCCATCACCTGGATCACCACCATGCTGATGGATGTGCTCTACTGCTGGAAGGCAAAATGGCTGCCGAAGACGGCGAAATAAATATTTGGAGGAATTTATGAGAGACGGATTTATAAAGGTGGGGGCGGCGACCCCCAAAGTGCGGGTGGCGGACCCGGCCTACAACAGGGAGCAGCTGGTGAAGGCTGCCAGGGAAGCTGCGGGGCGGGGAGTCAAGCTCCTGGTGTTCCCGGAGCTGTCCATGACGGCCTACACCTGCGGGGATCTCTTCGGACAGGAGATCCTCGTGAGGGCGGCGAGGGAGGAGCTGGCCCGCTTTGCGGCAGAGACGGAAGCGCTTGACATGCTGATGTTTGTGGGGCTTCCCTGGGCGCAGGACGGCAAGCTCTACAATGTGGCCGCCGCCGTGAAGGGGGGCCGGGTGCTGGGACTGGTTCCCAAGCTGAACCTGCCCAACTACGGGGAGTTTTATGAGGCCAGGAATTTTGAGCCTGGCTGTGAGGATGTGATCGATGCCGACTGGGAGGGGGAGAAGATTCCCATGGGCAGCAGGCTCCTGTTTGTCTGCCGGGAGATGCCCGCCCTGCAGGTGGCGGCGGAGATCTGCGAGGATCTCTGGGTGGCCTGCCCGCCCAGCACGGAGCACGCCCAGGCGGGGGCCACGGTGATTGTCAACTGCTCCGCCAGCGACGAGACCACGGGAAAGAGTGCGTACCGCAGAGAGCTGGTGGGGGGACAGTCTGCCAGACTGGTGTGCGGTTATATATACGCCAACGCCGGGGACGGGGAGTCCAGCCAGGACCTGGTGTTTGGGGGCCACGACATCATCGCGGAGGACGGCCGGATTCTGGCGGAGTCCCCCCGGTTTGAGACGGGACTTTGGACGGCAGATCTGGATCTGGGCCGCCTGGAGGGGGAGCGGAGACGGATGAGCACCTTCCGCATCCGGGGCAGGGAGAGGTACTGCCCGGTGGAGTTCTCCCTGAAGATGGAGGAGACCAGGCTGGAGAGGAGCTTTGACCCGGCTCCCTTTGTACCCCACGACGCGGCGGACCGGGAGCGGCGCTGCGAGGAGATCCTCTCCATCCAGGCCATGGGCTTAAAGAAGCGGCTGGAGCACACCGGCTGCAGGGATGCGGTGGTGGGAATCTCCGGCGGCCTGGATTCCACCCTGGCTCTGCTGGTGACGGCCAGGGCCTTTGACCTGCTGGAGATCCCCAGAAGCCGGATCCACGCCATCACCATGCCCTGCTTCGGCACCACGGACCGCACCTACCAGAACGCCTGCCGCATGACGGAGAAGCTGGGGGCGAGCCTTGCGGAGGTGGACATCCGGGAGGCGGTGACCCTTCATTTTCGGGATATCGGACACGACATGGCCGTCCACGACGTCACCTATGAAAATTCCCAGGCCAGGGAGAGAACCCAGGTGCTGATGGATGTGGCCAACCAGGTGAACGGCATGGTCATCGGCACGGGGGATATGTCGGAATTGGCCCTGGGCTGGGCCACCTACAACGGGGACCATATGTCCATGTACGGGGTGAACGCCTCGGTGCCCAAGACGCTGGTGCGCCACCTGGTGCGGTACTACGCGGACACCTGCGGGGAGGAGGAGCTGAGGCTTGTGCTCCTGGATGTGCTGGACACTCCGGTGAGCCCAGAGCTTCTGCCCCCGGAGGACGGGGCCATCTCCCAGAAGACGGAGGACCTGGTGGGCCCCTACGAGCTCCACGACTTTTTCCTCTACCACATTCTGCGCTGCGGCAGCCGGCCTTCCAAGATCTTCCGCATGGCCCTTCTGGCCTTTGAGGGGCAGTATGACCGGGAGGTAATTTTAAAGTGGCTGAAGGTGTTTTACCGCCGGTTCTTCTCCCAGCACTTTAAGCGCTCCTGTCTGCCGGACGGCCCCAAGGTGGGGTCTGTGGCGGTCTCCCCCAGGGGGGATCTGAGAATGCCCAGCGACGCGGCGTCGTCCCTGTGGATGGCGGAGGTGGAAAAGTTGTCATGATTACCAGCACATCCAACGGCCAGGTGAAGCAGGCGGCTGCCCTGGCCAAGAGGGCGAAGGAGAGGCGGCAGACCGGCCTCTTCGTGGTGGAGGGCCGCAAAATGTATGAGGAGGCTCCCGAGGACTGGGTGGAGAAGGTCTACGTGACGGAGCATTATATAGAAGAGTACGGGCAGCCGAAGGGCAGCTGTCCCTGGGAGACGGTGACGGAGGACGTCATGAGAGCCATGGCGGACACCCAGACCCCCCAGGGGATCCTGGCCCTGGTGCGCCAGCCCAGATGGAAGATGGAGGATGTATGGCGTGGGGAGAAACCGCATATGATTTTCCTTGAGACCCTGCAGGACCCGGGCAATCTGGGGACGATTCTCCGGGCCGGGGAGGGAGCCGGGCTCACCGGCGTGGTCATGAACCGGGAGACGGCGGATATTTTCAACCCCAAAGTGATCCGCTCCACCATGGGCTCCATCTACCGGGTCCCCTTCGTCTACGTGGACGATCTGGAGCCAGCGGCCAGGGAGGCGAAAAGCCGGGGCATTCGGCTGTTTGCCGCCCACCTGCGGGGGGAGCGGTCCTATGACCGGGAGGATTACCGGGACGGCTGCGGCTTTCTCATCGGCAACGAGGCCAGAGGCCTCTCGGATGATGCCGCGGACCTGGCGGACTGCTGGGTGAAGATCCCCATGCTGGGGAGAGTGGAGTCCCTGAACGCCGCCGTGGCGGCGTCGGTGCTGATGTACGAGGCGGCCAGGCAGAGGAGAAACGGCTGACGGGCGCAGCCGGCGGAGAGGAGGAAGCAGAAATGGCGGCAGTTTACTGGCTGATCGGATTTGTGATATTGGTGGGGATCGAGGCGGCCACCATGGCGCTCACCACCATCTGGTTTGCGGGGGGCGCCCTGGCGGCGTTCTTCGCGGCCCTGCTGGGCGCCTCCGCAGAGGTGCAGCTGGGGCTGTTTGTGGCGGTCTCCTTCGTCCTGCTCCTGTTCACCAGACCCCTTGCGAAGAAGCTGCTGAGGACCGGGAGAGAGGAGATAAAGACCAACGTGGACGGCCTCATCGGCAGGACGGCCCGGGTGACGGAGGCTGTGGACAACGAGCTGGGCACCGGGGCGGCCGTGGTGTCCGGCCAGGAGTGGACGGCCAGAGCCTTTGACGGCGAGAGCCGCTTCGCCCCCGGGGAGACGGTGGTGATCCGCGCCGTGGAGGGCGTGAAACTGATGGTGAGCGAGTCTCAGAGAGAAAAGGAGTAGAAAATGAGTATAGGCGGATTAATGATGACGACGCTGTTGTTTATTCTTCTGATCGTATTGCTTCTGATTGTGGCATCCTGCATCCGCATTGTGCCCCAGGCCCATGCCATGGTGCTGGAGCGGCTGGGGACCTACCAGGGCACCTGGTCGGCGGGGCTTCACTTCAAGCTTCCCTTTGTGGATCGGATCGTGAGGAGAATGACTTTAAAAGAGCAGGTGGTGGATTTTGACCCGCAGCCGGTGATCACCAAGGACAACGTCACCATGCGGATCGACACGGTGGTATTTTTCTCCATCACGGACCCCAAGCTCTACACCTACGGGGTGGAGAATCCCATCATGGCCATCGAGAACCTGACGGCCACCACCCTGAGAAATATCATCGGCGACCTGGAGCTGGACCAGACCCTCACCTCCAGGGAGACCATCAACGCCTCCATGCGGGCGTCCCTGGACGTGGCCACGGATCCCTGGGGCATCAAGGTGAACCGAGTGGAGCTGAAGAACATCATTCCCCCGGCGGCCATCCAGGACGCTATGGAGAAGCAGATGAAGGCGGAGCGGGAGCGGAGAGAGGCCATCCTGCGGGCCGAGGGAGAGAAGAAGTCCACCATCCTGGTGGCGGAGGGCAAGAAGGAATCCGCCATCCTGGACGCGGAGGCGGACAAGCAGGCGGCCATCCTCCACGCGGAGGCGGAGAAGGAGAAGCGGATCAAGGAGGCCGAGGGACAGGCGGAGGCCATCTTGAAGGTGCAGCAGGCCAACGCTGAGGGCCTGCGGATGCTCAAGGAGGCGGGAGCCGACGAGGCGGTCCTGACCCTGAAGGCCCTGGAGGCCTTCGGGAAGGCGGCGGACGGAAAGGCCACCAAGATCATCATCCCCTCCCAGATTCAGGGCATCGCCGGCCTGGCCAAGTCCCTGGCGGAAGTGGCAGCGGAGGATGCGGGAGAATGAGGGCGAAGGGACAGACTGCCCGGGGCAGGGAAAAAAAGAAAAACCCCAGGAACGGTGCGGCGGCCCTGGATCTTCTCCACATCGGGCTGGGCTTTATCATCGTGTCCCTGGGGATTCTGGTCTTTTTGAACCCGGAGAGGCATATGAGTTTTTTCCCGGTGATTTTTATCCTGGGAGCGGTGCTCAATGCGGCGGACGGATGTTACAGCAGAAAACTGGCGGCCAGGGGGAGAAGGGGGAGGAGAGCCGGATGGCTGTCCTTCGGTGTGGCCCTCCTCCTGCTGGCGGCGGGAATTTTAAGCGCCCTTGGCATCTGGAGGTAGAATGAAACAGGAAATACTGCGTCTTTTAAAGGAGGAGAAGGGCTACGTCTCCGGACAGGCCCTCTGTGACCGCTTCCAGGTGTCGCGGACCGCAGTCTGGAAGGCGGTGCGGCAGCTGGAGGAGGAGGGCTACGTCATCGAGGCGGTGCGCAACCGGGGATACCGCCTCACCGGCTGTCCGGACCGGCTGACCGAGGAGGAGCTGGGAGCGGCGATCCGCGGCTGGGCCGGCCGCTCCATCTGTTACCGGGAGGAGACGGAGTCCACCAACGACCTGGCCAAAAAGCTGGCCGCGGAGGGGTGTCCGGAGGGGACCCTGGTGACTGCGGACTATCAGAGCGCGGGAAAGGGCAGGCGGGGCAGGGCCTGGTCCTCCCCCAAGGGGGAGGCCGTATACATGAGCCTGGTCCTGCGCCCGGATCTCCCGCCGGCCTCGGCGTCCATGGTGACCCTGGTGGGGGCCATGGCGGTGACGGCGGCCGTGGGCAGGGAGACGGGACTCTCCTGCCAGATCAAATGGCCCAACGATGTGGTGTCAGGCGGGCGGAAGGTCTGCGGGATTCTCACGGAGATGAGCGCGGAGCTGGACTGCATCCACTACATCGTCATGGGGATGGGAATCAACACAGGCCAGAGGGAGTTCCCGGAGGAACTGCGGGAGAAGGCGACCTCCCTCCTCCTGGAGTGCGGCCGACCGGTGAACCGATGCCGGCTGGCGGCGGCAGTCCTAGAGGAGTTTGAGGGGCTGTACGCCAGATTTTTGGAGGATGGAGACCTTCGGGGGCTGGCGGCGGAGTACAACAGCCGCCTGGCCGGCCTGGGCCGGGAGGTCCGGATTCTGGACCCCGCCGGGGCGTACACCGGGGTATCCAGAGGAATTGACGAGGAAGGGGGACTGCTGGTGGAGATGGACGGCGGGGACACGAGGAGAGTGGTCTCCGGGGAGGTCTCTGTCCGCGGTCTTTACGGATATGTGTGATGAGTGAACTGTACAACAGACTCCAGGTGCTGGAGGGGGACACTCCCCTCTCGCCCGAGGAGCGTTTGAGGGCGGCGGTCCGCCCTCTCCTGTCCTGGTACGGGGAGAACGCCCGCACCCTGCCCTGGAGAGAATCTCCGAAGCCCTATTCCGTCTGGGTTTCGGAGATTATGCTTCAGCAGACCCGGGTGGAGGCGGTAAAGCCGTACTTTGAGCGCTTTATGAGGGAGCTGCCCACGGTGAAAGATTTGGCGGAGGCGGAGGACGACCGCCTCATGAAGCTGTGGGAGGGGCTGGGCTATTACAGCCGGGCCAGGAATCTAAAAAAGGCGGCGGTGGCGGCCTGTGAAAAGTACGGCGGGGAGCTGCCGGCCGACTACGGGGAGCTTCTGAAACTTCCCGGCATCGGCAGCTACACCGCCGGGGCCATCGCCTCCATCGCCTTCGGCATCCCGGAGCCGGCGGTGGACGGAAATGTGCTGCGGGTGCTGTCCCGGGTGCTCGCCAGCAGGGAGGACATCTCCCGGCAGGCGGTGAAGCGGGGGATGGAGGAGCTGGTGCGGGGGGTGATTCCCCCGGACCGGGCCGGGGATTTTAACCAGGCCCTGATCGAGGTGGGCGCCCTGGTGTGCATCCCCGGGGGAGAGCCCAAGTGCGCCGGCTGCCCCTTTCACTCCCTGTGTCTGGCCCGCAGGCGGGGGCTCACGGGGGAGATCCCGGTGAAAGCCCCGAAGAAGGCCAGGCGGATCGAGAGGAGGACGATCGTCCTCCTGGAGACAGAGACCCAGGTGGCCATCCGCCGCCGCCCGGAGGAGGGGCTTTTGGCCTCCCTCTGGGAGTTCCCGTCCCTGGAGGGGGACCTGGGGGCGGAGGAGGCCAGGGAGGCGTTTGGCATTCCCCCAGAACTATTTGCGGGGGCGGAGGAGCTGCCGGAGGCGAAACACATCTTCTCCCATGTGGAATGGCACATGAGGGGGATACGGATACGGCTGACTGCCCCGGTGCAGGCCCCGGCGGATGGCTGGATGGGGGAACTCATCTTTGCGGACAAGGGGGAGCTTTGGACCCGCTATCCCCTGCCGGGGGCATTTGCGGCATACCGCAGGCTTGTATAAAATGGAGCGGACGGCGGCATACTAAGGCTGTCCGGCGGAGCCATCTCCGTTTTCAGATGGGGATTTTGAATGTGGCTGAGAAAGGATGATCTGCATGAAACGACTGTTATTTATCATCAACCCCTGCTCCGGGAAGGGGAGGATCCGCAATAAGCTCCTCTCCGTGCTGGATGTCTTCGCCAAGAGGGGATACCGGGTGGAGACCTATGTGACCCAGGAGGCCCTGGACGCCAGGCGCAAGGCCGTCACCAGGGGGCGGAGCGCGGATCTCATCGTCTGCAGCGGAGGGGACGGAACCCTCAACGAGGTGGTTTCCGGCATGATGGAGCTGAAGCGGCTGCCGGTTCTGGGGTACATTCCCGCCGGGTCCACCAACGACTACGCCGCCAGCCTGGGCCTTCCCAGGCGGATTGAGAACGCCGCCCGCCTGGCCGCGGAGGGGAAGGCATCCCCCGTGGACGTGGGAAAGTTCGGGGACGACCGGTATTTTGTGTATATTGCGGCCTTCGGGGCGTTCACGGAGGTGTCCTACCTGACGCCCCAGGACAAGAAAAATCTTCTGGGGCACCAGGCCTACATGCTGGAGGCGGTGAAGAGTCTGATGGACATCCGGGGGCGGCAGATGAAGATCACCTGGGAGGAGGGGGAGCTGGAGGGAGAATTTCTCTTCGGCATGGTCACCAACACCACCAGCGTGGGCGGATTCAAAGGGCTGGTGAGCCGGGATGTGGCCCTGGACGACGGCTGGTTTGAGGCCCTCTTCATCCGCATGCCCAAGAACCCCCTGGATCTGAGCGGAATCGTCTCCTACCTGTTCTTAAAGGAGGAGGACAACGCCTTCGTGTACCGTTTTAAGACCAGAAAGCTGAAAATCGCCGCCGCGGAGGACGTGGATTGGGTGCTGGACGGGGAATTTGGAGGAAAAAAGCGGGAAGTGGAGATTGAAAACCTGGAAAAGCGGCTGTATATTGTTCGAGGATGAGAAACCTGTTGAAATCTGTAAAAAAGTGTTATATAATGATTTGATGTGTAGATTTCTTTTTTGAAAGGACGTTATTCAGTGGGAAAAGAACCGGCAGCTTTTTTGGAGAAACTTCAGAAACTTGTGAACCAGGGAAAGTCGAAGGGCAACACCCTCGACATCGGTGAGATCAACGACTGTTTCCTGGGGGAGGATCTGAGCGCGGAGCAGATGGACCATATTTACGCGTACCTGGAGGAGCACAACATCGATGTGGTTCCTGTCATGGACGAAGCCGCTCTTGCGGAGGAGACGGTCCTGCTCGACGAGGATGTGGACGACAGTTTCATGAAGGACTCCGATGTGGAGGACGACATCGACCTGGATGCCATCGATTTGCTGGAGGGAATTGGGACAGAAGACCCGGTCCGCATGTATTTGAAGGAAATCGGGACTGTGCCGCTGCTGTCAGCAGAAGAGGAGCTCAACCTGGCAAAGAGGAAGGCAGAGGGAGATGAACATGCAAAAGAGAGGCTGATCGAGGCCAACCTCCGGTTGGTGGTCAGCATCGCGAAGCGGTATACGGGCCGCGGAATGAGCTTTCTGGATCTGGTTCAGGAAGGAAATCTGGGCCTGATCAAGGGTGTGGAAAAATTTGACTACACAAAAGGATATAAATTAAGTACATATGCAACCTGGTGGATCCGCCAGTCCGTGACCCGGGCGCTGGCTGACCAGGCCCGGACCATCCGGGTGCCGGTGCATATGGTGGAGACGATCAACAAGATGTCCAAGATGCAGAGGAAGCTCACCCTGGAACTGGGCTATGAGCCGTCCGTGGCGGAGCTGGCCGAGGCTCTGGACATGAGCGAGGACAAGGTCATGGAGATCATGCAGATCGCCAGGGAGCCTGCGTCCCTGGAGACGCCCATCGGCGAGGAGGACGACTCCAATCTGGGCGACTTTGTGGCGGACTCCAACGTGGTCACCCCCGAGGGAAATGTGGAGTCGGTGATGCTCAGGGAGCACATCGATGCCCTGCTGGGGGACTTGAAGGAGAGAGAGCGCCAGGTGATCGTGCTGCGCTTCGGGCTGGAGGACGGCCACCCCAGAACCCTAGAGGAAGTGGGCAAGGAGTTCAACGTCACCAGGGAGCGCATCCGTCAGATCGAGGCCAAGGCGCTGCGCAAGCTGCGCAATCCGGTGAGGAGCAAGAGAATCAGGGATTTCCTGTAAACGGGAACCGGCTGCGGATATGCCGGCGGGAGAGGGCGCATGGCCGCCCTCTCCCTTCGCGTTTTATGGGAAATTTCGCGCTCGGCCAAGGAGGAAGGTCATGAACCAGAGAAATTATCAGAGAGAGATGGAGAAGCTGATCGAGAGGCATCAGGCCCAGGGGGAGGTGCCGAGGCTTTTGCTCCACAGCTGCTGCGCCCCCTGCAGCAGCTATGTGATGGAGTATCTGTCCCAGTATTTTTCCATCACGGTTTTCTACTACAATCCCAACATTTTCCCGCCGGAGGAGTACGGAAAGCGGGTGGAGGAGCAGGTCCGCCTCATCGGGGAGCAGCCCCATCTCCACCCGGTGGAGTTTTTGGAGGGAAACTATGACCCGGAGCGGTTCTTCCAGGCGGTGAAGGGCCATGAGGGGGACAGGGAAGGGGGAGAGCGGTGCTTCCTCTGCTACGAGCTGCGGCTGCGGGAGGCGGCGCAGGCGGCCAAGGAGGGCGGCTTTGATTATTTCACCACCACCCTCTCCATCAGCCCCTTAAAAAATGCCGGGAAGCTCAACGAGATCGGGGAGGCGGTGGCGAGGGAGTACGGGATCGCCTACCTCCCGTCGGATTTCAAGAAGAAGGACGGCTACCGGCGGTCGGTGGAGCTGTCCGGGGAATACGGGCTGTACCGGCAGAATTACTGCGGCTGCGTGTTCTCCAGGAGAGAGGCCAAAGAGCGGGAGGAAGGCCGGACAAATTGCAGGGCATGTACGTCAGAGAATGCTTGACACCCCCGCCGGTTTGTAATAAAATTTTAACAGAGTAACTTAAGGAAAAGGGGGAAACGGCATGGTTTCAAAGGTAGTGACGGTGATCAATCCGTCAGGCCTTCATCTGCGGCCGGCCGGCGTGCTGTCCCAGACGGCGATGAAGTATCAGTGCAGCATCATCATCGAGTGCGGCGAGAAGAAGGTCGTGGCCAAGAGCGTCCTGAACGTGATGGGCGCCGGCATCAAACAGGGCACAGAGGTGACGGTGATCTGCGACGGGGTGGACGAAGAGGAAGCGCTCCGGGACGTGGCCGGAGCCATTGAGCGCGGACTGGGCGAGGTGTAGGTGACGGGGAGTGCTGCGGCGCTCCTCCTTTTCTGCGCATAAGTCCGGTTTCTGTGCAGAAATCCGGTGAGGGCCGTCCCGGCGGGGGCCGCGGAGAAAAACATCTTTGCAAAAAGAGGAAATCTGTGGTACACTAAAATGAGCGGCTTATTGACAATTTCATATTGAAAGCAGAGTAGGCGTATGCGCGTTAAGTGCCGGTCGTACAGGGAGTTGACGGCTGGACGAAAAGAGTTTCTTGCGGTGCGTATGCCGCATCCCGCTGCATCCGGAGAAGATTATCTCCACTTGTAGTATGTGATGAATCTGCAAAGGAGGTAATTTTTTCATGAAAAAAATGGCAACTTTGTTCAGAACATCCATGGACGAACTGAAGAACATCCGAACGCTGACGATGACGGCCCTCTTCGGCTGCATGTCGGTGGTGATGGGGTATTTCACCATCCAGATCGGAGATTTTTTAAAGATCGGCTTTTCCTCAGTGGTCCAGCAGTTTGTCTATTATCTGTTCGGGCCGGGGACGGGCATGCTGTTCGCGGGCGCCATGGATATCCTGAAGTTTGCAGTGCGGCCCACGGGGGCCTTCTTTCCGGGCTATACGCTGAACGCCATGGCGGCGGCGGTGATCTACGGCTTCTTCTATTACAGGCAGAGGATCACCCTGCGCCGGGTCCTGGCGGCCCAGTTTCTGGTGGCCATGGTCTGCAACGTCTGTCTGGGCACGCTCTGGTGGCATATGACCACCACCCAGGCGTCGGCCGCGTTCTGGCCGGTCTTCGGCGTCCGGCTGGGCAAGAACCTGGTTCAGTGGCCGCTGAATTCCCTGCTGTTTTACGGGGCATGGGAGTTTATGGAAAAAGCGGGGGTGTTCCGCGAGATCAGAAAGCACGTATGTATCAGGAGAGTTTAGAAGGAGGATGAATCATGAGCACGAGTTGTTCAGGAAACTGCTCCAGCTGCGGCGAGACATGCAGCAGCAGAACGGCGGAGCAGACCAGTTTTCTTGCACCGCTTAACGATGCAAGCTCTGTCAATAAAGTGATTGGCGTAGTCAGCGGAAAGGGAGGCGTGGGCAAGTCCCTGGTGACCTCCATGCTGGCGGTGAAGATGAGAAATAAGGGCTACAAGACGGCGATCCTGGATGCGGACATCACGGGACCGTCCATCCCCACGGCCTTCGGCCTGGGGAGCGACGGCGTGGGCGTCACCCAGGACAAGCTGATGGTGCCGGCCACCACGTCCACGGGCATCGAGGTGATGAGCGCCAACCTGCTTTTGGACAGCGCCACGGACCCGGTGATCTGGAGAGGCCCGGTGATCGCCGGCGCGGTGAAGCAGTTCTGGCAGGAGACCCTGTGGGAGAATGTGGACTACATGTTTGTGGACATGCCTCCGGGAACCGGCGACGTGCCCCTGACGGTCTTCCAGTCCCTGCCGGTGAACGGCATTGTGATCGTCACCTCCCCCCAGGAGCTGGTTTCCATGATCGTGGCCAAGGCGGTGAACATGGCGAAGAAGATGAACATCCCCATCCTCGGCGTGGTGGAGAACATGAGCTATGTGGAGTGCCCGGACTGCGGTAAGAAGATCAGCGTGTTTGGCGAGAGCCACATTGAGGAGGTGGCCGCCGAGTACGGCCTTCCGGTGCTGGCAAAGATGCCCATCAACCCGGAGATCGCCAAGGCTGTGGACGAGGGACGAGTAGAATATCTGGAGACACCGTATCTGGATCAGGCGGCGGAGGCCGTGGAAGCGATTTAAAAGGTGTGAGCGTATGGTTGGCAGAGTGAACCCCAACAGCGAACTGGAACAGTCTATTGTGAGCGTTCCGGATCTCGCCCAGGTGCCGGAAGAATTTGTGAGCATGGCTCTCCAGTTCCAGGAGGCCATGATGATGTACACCTGCGCGATCCGGGAGGTCAAGACGAAGATTGAGGTCTTAAACGATGAGCTCTCCGTGAGGAATTCCAGGAACCCCATCGAGATGATTAAGTCCAGGGTGAAGAAGCCCATCAGCATCGTGGAGAAGCTGCGCAGAAAGGGGCTGGAGGTCTCCCTGGAGTCTATGATCAACAACCTGGACGACGTGGCGGGCATCCGGATCATCTGCTCCTTCCTGGACGACATCTACGCGGTGGCGGACATGCTGGTGAGGCAGGACGATATCCGGGTGATCGCGGTGAAGGACTACATCAAGAATCCCAAGCCCAACGGGTACCGCAGCTACCACATGATCGTGGAGATTCCGGTGTTCTTTTCCGACCGGAAGAAGCCCATGCGGGTGGAGGTGCAGATCCGCACCATCGCCATGGATTTCTGGGCCAGCCTGGACCACCAGCTGAAGTATAAAAAGGAGCTGTCCAACGCGGCGGAGATCGGCGAGGAGTTGAAGCAGTGCGCCGATGTCATCGCCCAGACGGACAAGAAGATGCTGGAGATCCGGCAGCAGATCGAAGCCCAGGGAATCACGGTGAGAAGAGACTGAAAATTGCAGAAAAATCGGCAGTCAGGCCGGCGGGAGGAGTCCCGCCCCTGGCTGCTTTTTGTTTAATTCTGTTTCGAACATATCAAAAAAACGAAAAAAATATCAAAAGATTGCAAATTTCCAAAAAAAACATCAAAAATTCTAAAAAGATCATAATAATTTGAATGGGTTTTCCGCCCTCTGAATGATAGAATGAACTCACCAAAGCAAAATTGAGAGGGAGGTTTAACATGAAGAAGAGATGGATGAGTTTGCTTATGGCCGGCGTGATGGCCATGGGACTGCTGACCGGATGTGCGCCGGAGCCGGTGGAGAGCACCACGGCGGCCCAGGCGGAGGGCACAGCGGAGGGCGGAGAGGACACCTCAGATCTGCCGGTTCTGAAGGTGGCGGTTATGCCGTTCTTAAACAGCATTCCCGTAAAGTACATGGTTGACAACGGCCTGGACGTGAAGAACGGCTTCAAGATCGAGACCGTGTACTTCGCCAACGGCGGAACCATGAACGAGGCCCTGGCAGCTGACCAGTGGGAGGTGGGAACCCTGAGCGCCGCCTCCGTAAATTCCCTGGCCATCTACGGCGCCTACTGCATCGCGGACATCGGCCACTCCGAGGGCGGACTGTACACCCTCTGCCAGCCGGATTCCCCCATCGCCCAGGTGAAGGGCTCCAACCCCTCCTACCCGGATGTGTACGGGGATGCGGAGACCTTAAAGGGAGCGATCATCGCCACCAACACGGGAACGATTTCCCATCTGAACGTCATCAAATGGCTGGAGAAGCTGGGGATGACCACGGAGGATGTGGAGATTGTACATATGGATTTCCCGGCCGCCTACCAGGCTCTGATGACGGGCAACTGCGACGTGGCCGCTCTGAATCCGCCCACATCCTACCAGGCGGAAGCGGAGGGCATGGTGATCACCTCCAGCCTGACGTCCCTGGATGTGCCTCAGTTTGACTCCATCATTGTCAGCAACAAGGCGTTCAACGAGAAGAGAGATCTCCTGGTGAAGTACGTGAAGGCATTCTTCGAGGCGACGGACGCCCTCCAGGCGGATCCCGACATGCAGGCGCAGCTCCTGTATGATTGGTACACGGAGAATGGTTCCGAGACGACCCTGGAGGCCTGCAAGGACGAGATCAGTACCCGTCCCTTCGTGACCTCCGAGGAGGCGAAGAACATCACCGTGGGCGATTCCGTACAGGTGACCGGAGAGTTCTGGGTATCCCAGCAGCTTCTGGACGAGTCCAAGTTCCCGGAGCTGGCCACGCATATCGACGATACCATTGTGAAAGAGGCCCTGGGCTTCTAAGTTATGACAAGAGGGAGGCTTCACGGAAGAGTACCGTTCCGGTATTGATCCGGGGGGCCTCCCCCTTTTGCGCCATCGGCCTGAAAAAGGGCCGCGGCACATGCACTTTTTAATCCTGATGAGATGGAATGGAGGAAAAAACGTGACGGAAATTGAAAAGAAAAAGAAGCGGGACAAGATAAAATTCACCACCATATCGGTGATTTCCCTCTGCGTGTTTTTTGGCGTCTGGTACGTGGCCACGGCGGTCATGCACCTGATGCCGGACTACAGCCTGCCGAGCCCGGTGCAGGTGGTGGAGGCGTTCTTCTACAAGCTGGGGAACAAGGCCCCGGACGGGGGCACCCTGTTTCAGCACATCGCGGCCAGCCTGAAGGTGGCCCTCACCGGATACCTTCTGGGGGCGGTGATCGGCATTCCCCTGGGAATCTGCATGGCCTGGTTCAGGCGCATCGACCTGTTTGTGACCCCCCTGTTTGACCTGGTGCGCCCGGTTCCCACCATCGCCTGGATCCCCCTCATGATCCTGTGGTTCGGCATCGGACTGGGGGCGAAGGCGGCCATCATCTTCGTGTCTGCGTTCATCCCCTGCGTGATCAACTCCTACGCGGGAATCAAGCAGACGAGGCCGGTGCACCTGTGGGTGGCTCAGACTTTCGGGGCGTCCAGGACAAAGATGCTCTTCACGGTGGCCATCCCCACGGCTATGCCCCTGATCTTCACGGGCCTGCGCATCTCCCTTCAGGCCGCATGGACGACCCTCTGCGCAGCCGAGATGCTGGCGGCCAACAAGGGACTGGGATACATGATTCAGCTGAACCGCTCCCTGGCGAGAGCTGACCTGATTATCGTAGGTATGCTGACCATCGGCCTGATCGGAACAATCTTCTCCGTGGTCCTGGGCAAGATGGAGAAGAAAATGGTGAGAGGAGGATCCAAATCGTGAAGCACATGAATGAAAAAATGGAAAAAACCCTGTATGCAGTGCTGGCCATCGCCTCCTTTTTCCTGGCGTGGGAGCTGCTCACCGCCTTTACGCCGGCGGGGGAGACGACCCCGGGGCCGGTGGAGGTGCTGAGGCTTCTGTTCACCTCCTTCTTTGAGCCCATCGGTAAATTTACCATCTACGGCCATCTGTACTACAGCATCCGCCGGGTGCTGGTGGGCTATGTGGTGGCCACGGTTCTGGGCATCATCGTGGGAATTGCCATGGGCACTTCCCGCTATGCGGAGGCCATCATCAAGCCGCTGTTTGAGTTGATCCGCCCCATCCCGCCCATCGCCTGGATCCCCCTGGTGATCCTGTGGTTCGGAGTGGGGGAGCTTCCCAAATACACCATCATCTTCATCGGATCCTTCACCAACGTGACCTTGAACGCCTACACTGGGGCGCAGAGAGTGGATCCGCAGCTCATCGGCTGCGCCAAGATGCTGGGAACCAGCGACAGAGACATTTTCCTGCGGGTGATCCTTCCCTCCAGCCTGCCCCAGATCTTCGCGGGCATGCAGGTGGCCCTGTCTACCGCCTGGATGGCTGTGCTGGCGGCGGAGATGATCGGAGCCCAGGAGGGCTGCGGCTGGATTATTCTGAGAGGAAGCGATACCACGAACATTCCCCTGGTTCTGGTGGGAATGGTGGTCATCGGCGTTGTGGGACTGTTGCTGGCTACGATTATGAGAATAGCGGAGAGGAGACTGTGCGCATGGAACAGAATGGACGTATAGAGAACCCGATGATTTCGATGAAGCAGGTGAAAAAGCGCTTCGAGTCGGACGGACGGGTCAAAGAGGTGGTGGACACCTTTAATCTGGATGTGAAGGAAAATGAATTTGTGGTTCTGTTCGGACCGGGACAGTGCGGGAAGACGACGCTCATCAACCTGATCGCCGGTCTGGAGCTGCCCACCGAGGGGGAGATCCAGGTGGACGGAAAGAAGGTGGAGGCCCCCGGCCCCGACCGCGGCGTGGTGTACCAGACCACCGCCCTCTTCCCCTTCTGCACCGTCATGGGAAATGTGGAATTCGGACCCAAGTCCAGGGGAATCGACAAGAAGACAAGAAGGGAGAGAGCTCAGTATTTTATCGACCTTGTGGGGCTCCAGGGCTTTGAGAAATCCTTCCCCAACCAGCTCTCCGGCGGCATGCGCCAGAGGGTGGGAATCGCCAGAGCCTACTGCAACGACCCGAAGGTCATGCTGCTGGACGAGCCCTTCGGCCATCTGGATGCCCAGACCAGGTACATGATGGAGGAGGAGCTGGAGAAGATCTGGCAGAAGGAGAAGAGGACGGTCGTCTTCGTCACCAACAACATTGAGGAGGCGGTATACCTGGCGGACCGGATCATTCTGCTGACCAACTGTCCCACGAAGATCAAGGCCGAGTACCAGGTGGACCTGCCCAGGCCCAGAAGCTACGTGGATCCGGCGTTCCTGAAGCTCCGCCAGGAGATTCTGGACAATACGGACGAGACGCTGTAAAGAGAAAGGAGAGGCCATGAGCGAGGAAAAAGTAAAAGTAAAGGTGACCCACCTCACAAAGAAATTCGGGGATCTTCTGGTTCTGGATGATATTTCCTTCAACGTGCGCGAGGGGGAGTTCCTGTGTATTGTGGGCCCCACTGGCTGCGGAAAGACCACCTTCCTCAACAGCCTGACGAAGCTGTACGACATCACCGCAGGCGAGATCCTGGTGAACGGGGAGCCGGTGGATTTGAAGAAGCACAACATCGCCTATATTTTCCAGGAGTATTCCACCTTCCCCTGGCTGAAGGTGGAGGAGAATATCCGCTATGGGCTGAAGCTGAAAAAGCTTCCGGAGGACGTGATCCGCGAGAGGACGGACGAGGTGATCCGCATGGTGGGCCTGGAAGAGTTCCGCAACTATTATCCGGACCAGCTCTCCGCCAGCATGCTGCAGAGAGTGGTGATCGCCCGCGCCTTCGCGGTGAAGCCGGAGCTGCTGATCATGGATGAGCCCTACGGACAGCTGGACATCTCCCTTCGGTTCAAGCTGGAGGATGAGCTGATCCGCCTGTGGCAGGAGACCAAGACCACGGTTATTTTCATCACCCACAACATCGAGGAGGCTGTGTACTTGAGCGAGAGAATCCTGGTGCTCACCAACAAGCCCACCAAGATCAAGAAAGAGATTGTGAACACCCTTCCCAGGCCCAGAGACGTGACTGCCCCGGATTTCGTGGAGATCCGCAATCACGTGACAGACCTGATCAAGTGGTGGTAAGGAGGCGGCTATGGCGAGGAGACAACCCAATATTATCCTGTTTATGTGCGACCAGCTGCGCTACGACGCCCTGGGCTGCTACGGAAACAATCAGATTCACACGCCCAACATCGACCGGATCGCCCTAAACGGGAGCGTGTTCGACAACCATTTTATACAGAACCCGGTGTGTTCCCCGTCCCGGTGCACGGTGCTCACGGGGCGCTACCCGAAGAACCACGGGACCAGGGACAACGGAATCCCCCTGCGGGACGAGGAGATCACCCTGCCCCAGGTGCTGCGGGACAACGGCTACCTGACGGCGGCCATCGGAAAGATGCACATCACCACTCAGTTTATGCCCAAGGAGAACGAGGAGGACGACTGGCCGGAGGACCGCTACGGCTTTGATGTGATCCACACCACCTGCGACTGCAAGACGGGGGAGTACCTGGAGTGGCTGAAGCGGGAGAGCCCGAAGGACTATGAGGAAGTGAAGATGCAGGGCGAGAGGAAGGCCAAGGAGGACCGGGCCTCCGCCGCGGAGAAGGATGTGAGCGGACCGCCCCAGGTCTACCCCAGCGGCGTGAACCCCCTGTATCACCAGTCCCACTGGATCGCGGATCGGACCATCGACCTCATCCGGGAGTCGGATCCGGAGAAGCCGTTTTTCGCCTTCTGTTCCTTTGTGGATCCCCATCATCCCTTTGACCCGCCGGAGCCGTACGCGTCCATGTACGACCCGGACAAGCTGGAGCCGCCGCCCTACACGGAGGGGGAGCTGGAGGACAAGCCGCCCCACTTCATGAAGGCCAGGACGGCGAGGGGATTTTCCAATGAAAAATACGACTACCGGAGGCTGACGCCCCACGACTGGGGGCGGGTGAAGGCGGCCTACTACGGGATGATCACCCTGATCGACGACAACATCGGGCGGATCCTGCAGGCGCTGGAGGAGAAGGGCATTGAGGACGACACGCTGGTTCTGTTCACCAGCGACCACGGGGAGCTGCTGGGGGACCACGGCCTGCTGTTCAAGGGGCCGTTCCACTACGACAGCATCATCAAGGCGCCCATGATCATCAAGTGGCCAGGAGTGATCCCCAAGGGATCCCGCTACAGCCAGGTGACGGAGCACGCGGACATCATGCCCACGCTCCTGGAGTATGCCGGCATCCGGCCGCCCTACGGGGTGCAGGGAGCTTCCATGGCCCCTGTGCTGCGGGGAGACAAGGGGGCGGGAAAAGAGTACGCCATGACGGAGTTCAACTGCTACGACTGGGGCCTGAGCGTGAAGACCCTGACCGGCAGGGACTACAAGATCACCTACTATGCGGGGGAGTCCTACGGGGAGCTGTTTGACCGGGCGGCGGATCCGGGGGAGATCAAGAACCTCTGGGACGACGAGGCCTACAGGGATGTGAAGGCCTCCATGCTGAAGAAGCTGATGGATCGGATCATCGAGACGGAGGATCCCCTTCCCCTGAGAATCGGAAAATATTAACATGCTTTAGGTTTGTGCCAGTTTGTATTCTGTGATAGAATAAACTGGCACAAATTATAGGGGGAGAAGGGGAATGGAGAAGAAATCCGGGATCGATTTTAACAGCATACGGACGAGAATTACGCTGATTTTGCTCCTGGCGGGGGCGCTCATCATCTCGGCCACCGCATTTTTCGGCTTTAAAATATTTGAGAAAACTCTGGTGGCGGAGATCGGGAGCAACCGCTCGGACGTATTGAGCCAGATCGGGGATCGGGTGCGCCAGACGAAAAACAACGCCTTCCTGATCTCCAATCTGTACTACTACGATGAGAACCTCCGGGAGCTGATGGACCGCTACCAGGCGGAGGAGACGGCGGTGAACGAGGAGGCCCTGATGTCCTACCTCAACGAGCTGGACTCCCAGTACAAGAAGGCCCTCTACGACGGGGACTTGGCCTACGACGTCCACCTGATCCTGGAGAATGGGTGGGGCTACGACTCGGCGGCGGCGGACCGGCGGGAGAGGAGCATGAAGCCGAAGAACAAGATCTGGTACAAGGACATCCTCCAGGCCGGCGGGGAGATCGTGGATGTGGCCAACATCAAGGATCCGGAGGACGGGAGAAACTATTACTGCGCCGCCCGCATCATGTACGACCAGGAGGAACATCCCGCCGCCTACCTGATCATCACCGTGGACGAGCGGAAGCTCTACAATATGTACTACCGGGTGGTGTCGGAGGACAGCACTCTCTACATCGTCGACGGGGAGGGGACGATCATCTCCAGCAGCAACGAGAAGATCAACGGGTTCAATTTCTTCAACATGGCGAACTTGGAAAAGCTCTTCGGCAGCGAGGAGTACACCATCACCCGGATGCAGGGGGAGGATATCCTCTTCACCCGCTACCGGGATCCAGATTCCGGCTTCTCGGTGATGGAGGAGATCCGCCTGAGCACGCTGCTGGAGCCCATCCGCAGGGTGCGCCTGAACATGATCCTCATGGCCTCGTCGATCCTCTTGGCGGCGGCGGTCTGCGCGTACATCCTGGGCAGCCATGTGTCCCGCCCCCTCTCCCGGCTGTGTGATTTCATCCAGGGGATCGACGGGGAGCATCTGATGGAAAAATGCGACGTGGGGGGATACACGGAGATCAGCATCCTCAGCGAGAAGGTAAATTTCCTCCTGGTCAAAATCCAGATGCTGCTGGAGAGCAGCCGGCAGAAGGAGCAGCAGAAGCGCAAGCTGGAGCTGGGATTTCTCCAGGCGCAGATCAACCCCCATTTCATGTACAACACCCTGTTCTCCGTGAAATGCATGGTGGAGATGAACCGGAACCAGGAGGCGGCGGGGATGCTGGCTTCCTTCATCCAGCTTTTGAGGAGCACCCTCTCCAACCCCAACGAGTTTGTCACGGTGCGGCAGGAATTTGACATTTTAAGGCAGTACGCGGAGATCCAGCAGTTCCGCTACAACAACGGGTTTCAGGTGGAATTTGAGTGCGGCGAGGAGGCCGGGCGCCAGCGGATCCCCAAGCTCCTGGTGCAGCCCCTCCTGGAAAATGCCGTCTTCCACGGGGTGGAGCTGCGGCAGGGGGACGGCCTGATCATCGTGGTGGCCCGGATCCGGGAGGGAAATCTGGAGATTTCCGTGGAGGACAACGGCGTGGGAATCTCCCCGGAGATTATCGAGAAGCTGGAGCGGGGGGAGAATGTGAGCGGGAAGACCCAGATCGGCATTCAGAACGTGAAGGAGAGAATTCAGCTGAATTTTGGGACCAATTATGGGATGAAGATAGAGAGCAGGCAGTGGGAGGGGACGAAGATCACCCTGATTCTGCCTGTCCTGGAGTGAGGAGGCGAGGAAGATGCTGAAGGTGCTGGTGGTGGACGACGAGATGCCGATCCGGCAGTGGCTGGAATTCTGCATAGAGAGGATTCCGGATGTGGAGCTGGTGGGGGCGGCCTCCCACGGGGCGGAGGGGTATTCCATGTTCCGGAAGCACATGCCGGACGTGGTGATCACCGACATACGGATGCCGGTGATGGACGGCCTGGAGATGATGCGGATGATCCGCAACCTGAAGCCGTCGGTGTACGCCATTGTGCTCACCAGCTTTGAGGATTTCGAGTACGCCAGACAGGCCATCAGCCTGGGGGCGGCGGAGTATATCCTGAAGACGGAGATCTCCGACGGGAGCCTGCGGGAGAATCTGAAAAAGGCCGCGGCGGCCATCGGGAGAGAGCAGACGGGGGAGGACAGGACCGTGGACGACCGGGCCGACAGGAATTATCTGCTGAGGTCCCTGGTGCAGGCCAACGCCCCGGTGCCCTGCCTGGACTCCGTGCTGGACAGCTACGGGGTGAGGCTGAAAAAGGGGCCCTTCTACGCCATCAACGTGTCCGTGGAGAGCGCCGGGGAGGCGGTTCACCGACCCAAGACCGGCTTCCTGCAGAATTCCATGAAATTTTCCGTGGACGCCAACAATGTGATGATCGTGGGAAATGTGGGGGCCGCGGAGGGGGAGGACGAGCTGGAGATCCGCCGGGCATGCAGAGAGTACTGCGGCGCCATCCTGAAGCAGATTCCCTGCTGGATCGGGGTGAGCGATCTGCGCAGCGGCCGGGAGCACCTCTCGGAGGCCATGATGGAGGCATACCGGCGGGCAAAGAGGCGGTTTTACCACCCCCAGGAGCAGATTTTCGCCTCGGGGAACATGTGGAACTGGAGACTGGAGGACGAGGAGAAGTACAAGATCCTGTTCAGCAAGCGCCTGATCGGCCAGGAGCTGGACGAGGCGGTGAAGATCAAGAACCAGATTCTGGACCTGGCGGCCCGGGAGGAGCCTCTGAACGTGGAGGAACTGAAGCACCTGTTTGAGGAGTTCATGGTCAGCATCCTCCACATGACCAAGGAGGACATCAGCCGGGTGAAGGAGGATGTGCGGAAGGTGAGGGAGGAGCTGGCCGGGTGCAGGACCATGGAGGAACTGCGCTCCATGGTGAACCAGTTCTTCACAGACCGGGGGCTGGAGGGGAAGGACGTCCGGGAATACTCCCAGGCGGTCCGCCGCGCCGTGGACTACATGGAGAAAAATTACGCCTCCCCCATCGCCCTGACGGACGTGGCCGCCCATGTGGGGCTGAGCTCAGAATACCTGAGCCGCCTGTTCAAGGAGGACACGGGGATGAAATTTGTGGTCTACCTAAACAATCTTCGCCTGCGCCACGCCCTGTCCCTCCTGGAGAACACCAGCCTGAAGGTGTACGAGGTGGCGGAGCGGGTGGGGTATTCCAACTTGAGCTATTTCTCCACCGTGTTCAAGAAGAATTTCGGACAGAATCCCTTTGAATTTAAAAACCGGGTCTCCGGCCACGGGAGGCAGGAGAGCGGGGCGGACATCCAGGGCGGAGAGTTTTAGTAGAGGTAGTAGGACAGGGTTTCGGTGATCCGGAACCCTGTCTTTTCGTACAGTCTCAGGGCCACGGCGTTGTCGCCGGACACCTGGAGCAGGACGGCGGGGCTCTCCTCCCTCAGCCGCTTTAGCACCTGGAGGAAGAAGGCCTTTCCATAGCCTTTTCCCCGGAAGGGGGTGTAGATTTTAAAGCCGTAGAAATAGGAGACCCCGGACATGGGGCTGACGAAGCAGACGCCCGCCTCCTTTCCCCCGATCCAGGCGGTGAAGCCGTCCTCCGTCTCCTCCATGGAGAAGGCGGGGGGGAGGAGGCAGACCGGCGGCTGCCAGCCCGCAAAATCCAGGCGCATCATGTGCTCCCGGTACCAGAGGCGGGCGTTCAGCTTCCTCAGCACAAAGGCGGCTGCCGGGCACTTGCCGTCGCTCACAAAGGAGAAGTCGTCGTCGGGGAAATAGCTCTCCCCGCAGGCTAAGGCCCGCGAGAAGAGGCCCTGGCGGCGAAACTCTGGCCGGGTGAAGGCGGAGACCTCCAGGAGATGGGGTTCCATCCGGCAAAAGCCCAGGGCGCAGGCCAGGACGTTTTCCTCGCAAATCAGCACAAAAAATTCCCCGTCCTCCAGGGGAAATGAGAGGGAAGAACCGTCATGGCTGCGGCAGAGGGAAGCCAGCTCCTTAGCCTGGCGTTTCTGTTCTTGGGAGAGAGCGGCAGATGCGGTCAGTTTCATAAGGGTCACCTCCAGAACCGAAAAAGATCTATTTGACGTCCAGTATAGTTATTTTTCAGATTTCTGTCAACGCTGCCGGGGGGAGGAGGAATTTTCGGGGATTGTATTTTATGTGTATTTTTCTTGCCACGCTCCGCGGAAAAGGGTAGAATAAATACCATATTTTCGAGAGGAGAGACGCAGGATGAAGTATGTAAAGGAAGCGGGGATCATCTTTGGGATGTCCGCCGCGGGAGAGATTCTGAACAAGCTGCTGCCGCTGCCGGTTCCCGCCGGAGTGTACGGCTTATTTTTGCTGCTGATCTGCCTGGTCGCCGGCCTGGTGAAGCTGGAGTGGCTGGAGGCTACGGGGAACTGGCTGCTGGACGCCATGCCCATCATGTTCCTTCCGGCCTGTGTGGGGATCATGGAGAGCTTTGGGGAGCTGAGGGCGGTGCTCATCCCCTTTGTGGTCACGGCGGTGGTCTCCACCGTGCTGGTGATCGGCGTCACCGGCCAGGTGGCCCAGTGGATCATACGCAGGAAGAGAGGGGGAGAAGAGAGATGAGGGACGCGTTTGCATCTTCCGCCTACTTTGGGGCGGTTTTGAGTGTTGCGGCCTACAGCTTCGGCATGTGGCTGAAGAAGAAGACGGGCCTTGCGGTCTGCAACCCGCTCCTGGTGGCGGCGGTGATCATTGTCCCGGTGCTGCTGGTCTCCGGGATCACCTACGACGAGTATATGCTGGGGGCGGAGAACATCAGCTACCTGCTGACGCCGGCCACCGTCTGCCTGGCCATCCCCCTGTACAAGCAGCTGAGGCTGCTGAAGGAGAACAAGGCGGCGGTCTTCTGCAGCATCGCCGCCGGGGTGGCGGCCAACGCCCTGACCATATTTGTGCTCTGCCTGCTCTTTAAGATGGAGCACGTCCACTACGTGACCCTGCTGCCCAAGTCCATCACCACGGCCATCGGCATGGGCGTCAGCGAGGAGGCAGGGGGAATCGTGACCCTGACGGTGGTGAGCATCATCATCACCGGCGTGTCCGGGGTGATCATGTCCGAGGCGCTCTTTAAGCTCTTCAAGCTGGAGGAGCCCATCGCCAGGGGACTGGCCCTGGGAAACGGGGCCCACGCCATCGGGACGGCCAAGGCTCTGGAGCTGGGGGAGGTAGAGGGAGCCATGTCCAGCCTGGCCATCGCCGTTGCGGGGCTGATGACGGTGGTTGTGGTGCCGTTTATCGCCAACCTGATCTGAGAAATTTAAGGAAATCATTATCGGAGGAGGTATTGTACATATGAAAACACGGATTGAGAATGTGAAGATTCTCACCATGGACGGGGACAACCGGGTTTACGAGGACGGCTGCGTGCTGGTGGACGGAGACCGGATCGAGAAGGTGGGAGACCGGAAGGAGGCCGCCGGATGGAGCGGTGGGGCGGAGGCGGCTGTGCTGGACGGAAGGGGAGGAATCCTGATCCCCGGCCTGATCAACACCCACTGCCATGTCTCCATGATGCCCTTCCGCACTCTGGGGGACGACTGCGCGGACCGGCTCCGCCGCTTCCTCTTCCCCCTGGAGAATGATGCCATGACCAGAAGGCTGGTGTACCGGGCGGCCAGGTACGGGATCTGCGAGATGCTGCTGGCGGGGGTCACCACCTTCCTGGACATGTACTATTTCGAGGACGAGGTGGCCAAGGCCTGCGAGGAATTGGGAATGCGGGGATTCCTGGGGGAGACGGTCATCGGACAGGCCACCTGCGAAGGGCCGGAGCCGTACACCGGCCTGGCATACGGGGAGGAATTTATCCGCCAGTGGCAGGGCAGCCGTCTGGTGAAGCCCCTCATCGCCCCCCACGCCACCTACAGCGTCAGCCCGGAGATGCTGAAGAAATCCTTTGAGCTGGCGGAGAAGTACGACACCCTCTACACCATCCACGTGTGTGAGATGGAGCATGAGCTGAAGAAGTTCCGGGAGGAGTACGGCCAGACTCCCGTGGAATTTTTGGCGGATCTGGGGGTTTTGGGCAGGCGCACGGTGGCGGCCCACTGCGTTTACATGACGGAGAGGGACATCGACCTCTTCGCAGAGCACCAGGTGGGGGTGGCCCACTGCATCGGCTCCAACACCAAGGGCGGCCGCGGGGTGGCCCCGGTGCCTGCCATGGAGAAGAGGGGAGTCGCCGTGGGCTTCGGCACCGACGGCGCGTCCTCCGGCAACACCCTGGACCTGTTCACCCTCTTCAAGCTGTTTGCGAACTTCCAGAAGACGGAGTACCACGACCGGACCCTGTTCCCGGCAAAGGACATTGTGAGGACCGGCACCGTGGGCGGCGCCAGAGCTCTCGGAATGGAGAGGGAACTGGGATCCATCGAGGAGGGAAAGAAGGCGGACCTGGTGATCGTGGAGACCGATTCCGTCAACATGTTCCCCTGCTACAACCCCTATTCCGCCCTGGTCTACTCCGCCAACGCCTCCAACGTGGACACGGTGATGGTGGACGGAGAGGTGCTGGTGAGAGGAAAGAAGTTTGTGAGGGCAGACTTTGAGGCCATCCGCCGGGAGCTGGCGGAGGAGATGGGGCCGTTTATGAAGGCGGCGGAGAATTACGGGGAGATGATCTGAGACAGCTGGCCATAAGGGCGGAACAGCCCGGACAGCAGAAAAAACGCGCGGAGAGTGTTTGCCTCCGCGCGTTTTTTGGTGAGCGTGATTTAGTCGATGTTGATATATCTGGGTCCCTTCTCCTCGGGCTTGGGGGCCTCCTTGGGAACGGTGAGGCGCAGCACGCCGTTTTCAAAGGCGGCCTTGATATCCTCCTGGCGCAGGGCCTCCCCCACGTAGAAAGTCCGCCTCATGGAACCGTGGTAGCGCTCCCGGCGCACATAATTTTTCCCTTTCTCCTCCCCCTCGCTGTGGACGGCGGAGATGGTCAGGTATCCATCCTTCAGCTCAGCCTGGATCTCATCCTTGCGGTAGCCGGGCAGTTCGATGTCCACCAGATAGCAGGAGCCGCCGTCCAGGATGTCGGTGCGCATCAGGCCGGTGTCCTTCTTGGTCTGAGCCGGCTGGGATCCGCTCCAGAAGCTGTCGTTGAAAAAGTCGTCAAATAAATCAAAGCCATAGTGATTTCTCGGAATGTACATATTGAATATCCTCCTTTATGGGAAACGGCGGGGCCGCCGTCTCGTTTTCTCTCGATGACTGTACTATACCACGGATT
>DXEU01000051.1 GCA_019114845.1 Candidatus Lachnoclostridium stercoripullorum
GTCATGCAGTATTTTGATGATTATGGCTATGGTCATTCTTTGTTTAATAAAGCTAACTTTACTGATAGTACTATGAAACCCGAAAACATGATATAAAATGAGAAGGAGGAGTAGGCATGGACAACAAGAACTGTGTAAAATTCCCGGAAGGCTTTCTCTGGGGCGGAGCTGTGGCTGCCAACCAGTGTGAGGGCGCATGGCTGGAGGACGGCAAGCTTCCCAACCTGACGGACGTGATGGTGGGAATCATCCATGACGGCAAGACCCCCGGTCTGGCCTGGGACGAGGAGAACGGCAAGTGGAAGATGGCCCTGGACGAGAACAAGGTGTATTTGAGCCATGAGGGCATCGACTTCTACCACCGCTACAAGGAGGACCTGGCCCTGATGAAGGAGATGGGCTTCAAGGCCTTCCGCACCAGCATCTCCTGGGCGAGAATCTTCCCCAGAGGAGACGAGGAGACACCCAACGAGAAGGGGTTGGAGTTCTATGACAAGCTCATCGATGAGATCATCGCCGACGGCATGGAGCCGGTGATCACCCTGAGCCACTACGAGACGCCCCTGGCCCTGATCACCGACTACGGCGGATGGACCAACCGCAAGCTTATCGGCTTCTTTGAGAAGTATGTGCGGACGGTGTTGGAGCGCTACAAGGGCAAGGTAAAATACTGGATGACCTTCAACGAGATCAACAACGCCTTCAAGATCAGCTTTGCCGCCGCCGGCGTGGTGGGCAGACACCCGGAGAAGGATTCCGGCCCCATGGACGGCATTACGGACAAGGACATCTACCAGGCCTGCCACAACATGTTTGTGGCCAACTCTCTGGCGGTGAAGGCCTGCAGGGAGATCGATCCCACCGCCAAGATGGGCGTGATGTGCAGCTTCTCCTCCATCGCCACCTACCCCTTAAACTGCCATCCGGAAAACGCCTTCGGAACCCTGGAGTTTAAGAGAGTGTCCTGGTTCTTCACCGACGTGATGTGCCGCGGCCATTACCCGGGATACATCTACCGCATCTGGAGGGAGAAGGACTGCGCCCCGGAGATGGAGCCGGGAGATAAGGAGCTCTTAGCCGCCTACACCAACGACTACATCGGCTTCAGCTACTACCGCAGCGCTGTGTACAGCAAGGATGTGAGCATGGCGGCGGACACCGGCGGAGTGCAGGGAGTGGACAACCCCTTCCTGACCAAGTCCTCACCGGCGCCCTGGAGCTGGCCCATCGACGCCAAGGGCTTCCGCTACGTGTGCAATGAGCTGACGGACCGCTATGAGCTGCCCCTGTTCCCGGTGGAGAACGGCATCGGCCTGGACGAGCACCCGGACGAGAACGGTGAGATCCACGATCCGGACCGCTGCGAGTACCTGGCGGACCACGTGCGGGAGATGAAGGAGGCCATCGCCGACGGCTGCGACATCATGGGCTACCTGTGGTGGGGCCCCATCGATGTGGTGTCCGCGGGAACCGGCGAGATGAAGAAGCGCTACGGCTTCATCTACGTAGACCGCCACAACGACGGCACCGGTACCCTGGAGAGAAGCAAGAAGGATTCCTTCGAGTACTACAAGAAGCTTATCGCCAGCAACGGCGAGGAGCTGTAAAGAGGGGAATCAGTAGAAGAGAACGGATAAAACCGGCATAGATTGAGATGAAAAACGCCATGGAGGTGCGACGCCTTCATGGCGTTTTTCAAATAGAAACAAATATAACATTCCCCATGACAAACCTCCCTGTATATGGTATACTGCCATGGACGGAGGCATCCGCGCGAGGGGAACGCCCGGCGAGGGCGCATTTCCCCGGCAGGGATGCCTGGAAGATGACAGGACAAGGAGCACAGAACATGCGCTATCACAATATTACCAAGGACGATATGTTAAACGGGGACGGCCTGCGGGCGGTTCTCTGGGTGGCGGGCTGCAGTCACGGCTGCAGGGGCTGCCACAACCCGGTGACCTGGGACATCCACGGCGGGCTGCCCTTCGACGAGGCGGCGAAGGAGGAGCTGTTTGTGGAGCTTGCAAAGCCCTACGTTTCCGGCGTCACTCTGAGCGGCGGCGATCCCCTTCACCTGGAGAATCGGAGGGACGCGGGGGAACTGATCGGGGAGATCCGGGGGAGATTTCCCGGGAAAACCATCTGGCTCTACACCGGCTACGACTGGGAGGAAGTGAAAGATCTGCCTTTCATAGGAGAAGTGGACGTGCTGGTGGACGGAAAATTTGTGGAAGAGCTGAAGGACAACAACCTGCACTGGAAGGGCAGTTCCAACCAGCGGGTCATCGACGTGAAGGCCAGCCTCCGGGCGGGGGAAGTGGTGCTGCACAGCTGCTGAGGCGTTACAGGAGGAGAGAACCATATGAAGATCAGAATCAAATACTTTTCCCAGGAGATCGAGAAGCTGCGGTACGTGGACGGCAAATCCGACTGGATCGACCTGCGGGCCGCCAAGGAGGTAGAACTGAAGAAGGGGGAGTTCGCCCTGATTCCCCTGGGGGTGGCCATGGAGCTGCCGGCGGGCTACGAGGCCCATGTGGTGCCCAGGAGCAGCACGTTCAAGAATTTCGGCGTCATCCAGACCAACAGCATGGGGGTCATCGACGAGACCTACTGCGGGGACAACGACCAGTGGTTTTTCCCGGCCTACGCCCTCAGGGACACGGTGATCCATGTCAACGACCGGATTTGCCAGTTCCGGATCATGGAGCATCAGCCGGCCCTGGATTTTGAGGAGACGGACGTCCTGGGAAATGAGGACCGGGGCGGCCACGGGAGCACCGGAAAGAACTAGAGGACGGCGGGAGGAGAAGAGATGAGGATTCGTTTGCATTTGGCGGCGCTGCTGCTGGGCGTCAGCCTGGCGGCCGGGTGTCGGGGGACCGACCCGGCCAGGGAACAGTTCCGTCTGGACGGGATCGCCCAGATGGAGCAGGGGGATTACGAGGGAGCCATCGCCTCCTTCGACGAGGCCATCGCCCACTCCGACGGCCGGGTGGGGGATTTTGAGCTGGATGTGCTGAAATACCGGGGGGAGGCGGAGTACAAGCTGGGGGATTATCCGGCGGCGGCGCACACCTACGACGTCCTTCTCCAGGTGGACGGGGAGTCGGCGGACTACTACTATCTGAGGAGCATGGCCTACTCGGCCCAAGGGATGACGGCGGAGGCCCAGGCGGACGCCCAGGCGGCTGCCGGATTGGAGGACGGCAGCGGTCAGGTCTCCCCGGTGATGGAGGAGGCCATGACGGCCCTGGGCAGAGCCTGGCTTTTGGCGGGGGATCCGGCCCAGGCCCAGGCCGCCTTCGACCGGGTGCTGGCGTCCGGCACCATCACCCCCGGCCTGTGCCTTCAGCTGGGGAGCGCCCTGCTGGACGGAGGCCAGGCGGAGGAGGCGTCCGGCTACTTTGACCAGGGCCTTTCCCTGGCCCAGCCGGGGAGCGAGGAGTACGGAGAACTGCTGCTGGGCAGAGCCGCAGCCGCAGAGTACTCTGGGGATTTCGCCGGCGCCCTGGAGCGATTGGAACAGTATGAGAGATCCTTCGGGCAGAGCCCGGAGGTGGATCGGGAGATCCGTTTTTTGGAGACAAGGTAGGAGAGAATGGCAGAACTGATCGATATCAAAGATTTGGAAGAGCGGGTGATCCTCGCGGCGGTGAGCCTGTCGGACGGGGACGACACGGAGAACTCCTTGGATGAGCTGGAGGAGTTGGTGAAGACCGCCGGCGGCACGGCGGTGGGAAGACTGATCCAGAACCGGGAGAGCATTCACCCCGGCACCTATCTGGGCAAGGGCAAGATCGAGGAGCTGAAGGAGCTGATCTGGGAGACGGAGGCCACAGGCATCGTCTGCGACGACGAGCTGTCCCCGGCCCAGCTGAGGAACTTGGAGGACGCCCTGGAGACCAAGGTGATGGACCGGACCATGGTGATCCTGGACATTTTCGCCCGCCACGCCACCACCAGGGAGGGAAAGCTCCAGGTGGAGCTGGCCCAGCTGAAATACCGGGCGGTGCGCCTGGTGGGCCTGAGAAATTCTCTCTCCAGGCTGGGCGGCGGCATCGGCACCAGGGGGCCGGGAGAGTCCAAGCTGGAGATTGACCGGCGGCGGATCCACGACCGGATCAGCCAGTTAAAGAGCGAGCTTGCGGAGGTGCAGCGCCACCGGGAGCTCTCCAGGCAGCAGAGGGAGAGGAGCCACATCCTGCGGGCGGCCATCGTGGGCTACACCAACGCGGGGAAATCCACCCTCCTCAACAGGCTCACGGACGCGGGCATCCTGGCGGAGGACAAGCTCTTTGCCACCCTGGACCCCACCACCAGAAATTACCGCCTGCCCGACGGGCAGGAGATCCTTCTGACGGACACCGTGGGATTTATCCGCAAGCTGCCCCACAACCTGGTGGAGGCGTTCAAGAGCACCCTGGAGGAGGCCAAGTACTGCGACATCATCCTCCACGTGGTGGACTGCTCCAATCCCCAGATGGATGTGCAGATGCACGTGGTCTACGACACCCTGCGGGAGCTGGGGGTGGAGGACAAGGAGTACATCACCCTGTTCAACAAGGTGGACAAGGTGGAGGGAAATCCGGTGTTCCGGGATTTCCAGTCGGATTATCAGCTGAAAATTTCCGCGAAGACCGGCCAGGGCCTCTCGGAGCTCTCGGAGCTTCTGGGGACGATTCTGCGGAGCCGGAAGGTGTACCTGGAACAGCTCTACCCCTACAGCGAGGCGGGAATGATCCAGCGGATCCGCAAATACGGGGAGCTTTTGAGCGAGGAGTACCGGGAGGATGGCATCGCCGTGCGGGCCTACGTCCCGGCGGAGCTGTACGGGAGCGTGCTCCCCTCCCGGGGATGAGCCCGGGGGAGTGTATCCCCGCCCCGGACACGAGTCTGAACCATGCGGACAGACAAAATCAATCCATTAGAAATAATAATAAAACACAATATCTATGTTTGCGAATTCCATGAAAACAAGATATTGTGTTTTTTGTTTTGGTCTGCTATAATGGGTTCCATGGCGCCTCGGCGCGAGGAAAGGAGTATGGACATGATCAACGTCATTAAGAGAGACGGAGAAAAGGCGGAATTCAGCCTGAATAAAATCACAGAGGCAATCAAGAAAGCCTTCAAGGCCACCGGGAAGGAGTACAACCACGAGATCCTGGAGCTGCTCTCCCTGCGGGTGACAGCGGATTTCCAGAGCAAGATGGACGGGGATACCATCGGCGTGGAGCAGATCCAGGACAGCGTGGAGCATGTGCTGGAGCAGACGGGCTACACCGACGTGGCCAAGGCCTACATTTTATATCGGAAGCAGCGGGAGAAGATCCGCAACATGAAGAACACCATCCTGGATTACAAGGACGTGGTGAACGGCTACGTGAAGGTGGAGGACTGGAGAGTGAAGGAGAACTCCACCGTCACCTACTCGGTGGGCGGACTGATCCTCAGCAACTCCGGGGCGGTGACGGCCAACTACTGGCTGTCCGAGATCTATGACCAGGAGATCGCCGACGCCCACAGGAACGCGGACATTCACCTCCACGATCTGTCCATGCTCACCGGCTACTGTGCCGGCTGGTCCTTAAAGCAGCTGCTGCTGGAGGGCCTGGGGGGCATTCCCGGAAAGATCACCTCCTCGCCGGCCAAGCACCTGTCGGTGCTGTGCAACCAGATGGTGAATTTCCTGGGGATCATGCAGAATGAGTGGGCCGGCGCCCAGGCATTCTCCTCCTTTGACACCTACCTGGCCCCCTTTGTGAAGGCGGACAATCTGTCCTACCCGGAGGTGAAGAAGTGCATCGAGGCCTTCATCTACGGCGTGAACACCCCCAGCCGCTGGGGCACCCAGGCCCCCTTCTCCAACATCACTCTGGACTGGACGGTCCCGGATGACATGGCAGAGTTAAACGCCATCGTGGGCGGCAAGGAGATGGATTTCAAGTACAAGGACTGCAAGAAGGAGATGGACATGGTCAACAAGGCATTCATCGAGACCATGATCGAGGGGGACGCCAACGGCCGGGGATTCCAGTACCCCATCCCCACCTACTCCATCACCAGGGATTTTGACTGGTCCGACACGGAGAACAACCGCCTTCTCTTTGAGATGACGGCAAAATACGGCACCCCCTATTTCTCCAACTACATCAACAGCGATATGAAGCCCAGCGACATCCGCAGCATGTGCTGCCGCCTGCGCCTGGACCTGCGGGAGCTGAGAAAGAAGACCGGCGGATACTTCGGCTCCGGCGAGAGCACCGGCTCCATCGGCGTGGTGACCATCAACATGCCCAGGATCGCCTACCTGGCCAAGGACGAGGCGGATTTCTACCGCCGCCTGGACCACATGATGGACATTTCCGCCCGCTCCCTGAAGGTGAAGCGGGAGGTGATCACCAAGCTGCTGGACGGCGGCCTCTACCCCTACACCAAGCGGTATCTGGGCAGCTTTGAGAACCATTTCTCCACCATCGGCCTGGTGGGAATGAACGAGGCCGGACTGAACGCCAAGTGGATCGGCAAGGATATGACGCACCCGGAGACCCAGGAGTTCACCAAGCAGGTGTTAAACCACATGCGGGAGCGGCTGTCCGACTACCAGGTGGAGTACGGCGACCTCTACAACCTGGAGGCGACTCCGGCAGAGTCCACCTCCTACCGCCTGGCAAAGCACGACGTGGAGCGCTATCCGGACATCAAGACCGCGGCCGGGGACTGCGGCACGCCCTACTACACTAACAGCTCCCATCTGCCGGTGGGCTACACGGCGGATGTGTTCGACGCCCTGGACATCCAGGACGAGCTGCAGACCCTCTATACATCGGGAACCGTGTTCCACGCCTTCCTGGGAGAGAAGCTGCCTGACTGGAAGTCGGCGGCCAAGCTGGTGAAGACCATCGCGGACAACTACAAGCTGCCCTACTACACCATCTCCCCCACCTATTCCATCTGCAAGGACCACGGGTACCTCACCGGTGAGCATTTCACCTGCCCGGTCTGCGGCAAGGAGGCGGAGGTTTACAGCCGGATCACCGGCTACTACCGTCCGGTGAAGAACTGGAACGAGGGAAAACTCCAGGAGTACAAGAACCGCAAGACTTACGATGTGCTCCACGGCGGCTGGAGAGTGAAGGCGGCCCAGGCGGCCGGCCAGGCGCAGAAGGAGGCGGAAGGGGAGCCGAAGGAGGAGATGACCGCCGGGGCATACCTCTTCACCACCAAGACCTGCCCCAACTGCAAGGCGGCGAAGGAGTATCTGAAGGACGTGGATTACCAGGTGGTGGACGCGGAGGAGAACCCGGAGCTGTCCAGCAAGCTGGGAATCATGCAGGCTCCCACGCTGGTGCTGGTGAAGGACGGAAAGATCCAGAAATTCGTCAATGTCTCCAATATCCGCCGCTACACGGAAGAGCGGAAGCAGTGATCAGAACGGAATAAGATAGAACGACAGCGGGAGGGCTGCGGAGTGTAAGGCTTCGCAGCTCTCTTTGTGTAAGGAGAAATTTAGACGGTTCCCTCTATTTTTACACAGATTTGCCATTTTTCCCGGAGGTATCTTTACACAGATGTGTTACCCTGAAGAAGGAGGGGAGTGATTTCTCCCCGGATCATTTGAGCAGGAGGAAAATCGGATGGTAAAAACATACGTGATCGATACCAATGTGCTGATTCAGAATCCCAGGGCGCTGGATTGTTTTGAGGACAACCAGGTGGTACTGCCCATGGTGGTGCTTGAGGAGCTGGACAAGCTGAAACAGGCCGAGGGGGAGAAGGGGGCAAATGCCCGCAGCGCCATCCGCTTTTTGGAACAGACACGGCAGAGAGGGGATCTCCTGGAGGGAGTGCCCCTGGAAAACGGCGGTGTGCTCCGGGTGGAAAAGAATTTTGTGGATGTGGCTCTGCCTCCGGATATGCCAGACCATCTCATGGACAACCGGATTCTCAAGGTGTGCAAGGGCCTGGCGGAGGAAAATGGAGGGCCGGTGGTGCTGGTGACCAAGGATATCCTGCTGCGGGTGAAGGCGCAGATCATCGGGATCCCGGCGGAGGATTTCACCACAGAACAGGCGCCGGGAAGGGAGGAGCAGTACCGGGGACGAGCGGAGGTCTACGCCCCGGAGGAGCTGTTTAAAGAGTTTAAGAAGAAGGGGATTCCCGTCAGCGAGGTGTACCAGACCGACGAGGAGGGAAACCGGCTCGCCCCGGAACTATATGAGAACGAATTTGTGGTGATCCGCGCCGACCAGTCTGTGGGGAAAACCCACCTGGGGAGGGTGGAGAACGGCCGCCTGAGGAAGCTGGAGTACAAAAAGAGCAGCCCCTATGGGGTGACGCCCAGGAACTCCGGCCAGTATTTCCTCCAGGAGGCGCTGATGCAGCCGGCGGACAAGGCACCCCTGGTGATCGTCAAGGGAGCCGCAGGCACCAGCAAGACCTTCTACTCCCTGGCGGTGGGGCTGGAGAAGGTGCTGAACCACCCCACCGGCGAGTACCGCAGGATCTTGGTGATCCGCCCCAACGCCCAGTTTGACTCCGACATCGGCTTCCTACCCGGGGATGAGCAAGAGAAGCTCTCCCCCCTGATGCGCCCGGTGGTGGACAACCTGGAGCAGCTGATCGACTCCAGCGAGGAGGAGAGGTATGCGGACGAGGAGCTGCTGAGCGGAAAGGTGGAGGAAATTTTCGCCAGGGGGCTGATCCAGACGGAGGCGTTAAACTACATCCGGGGAAGGTCCATCGCCAGGACCTACATGATCATCGACGAGGCCCAGAACACCACCCCGGATCAGATCAAGGGGATCATCACCCGGGCGGGAAAGGACACCAAGATCATTCTCCTGGGAGATCCCGGGCAGATTGACCGCCCATTTCTGGATGAGCGCACCAACGGCCTGAGCTACGCCTCCGAGCGGATGAAGGGAAGCCCTCTCTGCTGGCAGATTACCATGACGGCGGAGGAGTGCGAGCGCTCCGAGCTGGCCCTGGACGCCATCCGCAGATTGTAGGGCAGAGAATCGACGAGAGAAAGGATACACGAAGCGAGCATGAAGACAAAGTACAGCCAGATCCGGGAGGACAGGGAAATCAACCTCCTGATTGAAAAGGGAAATGAAGTTTTGAGAACTCTGGGATATACGGAGCATTCCCGCCGCCACGCGGCGAAGACTGCGGAGACGGCGGCCATGATTCTCAAGGAGCTGGGATATAAAAAGCAGACCATCGAGCTGGCGAGGATCGCCGGCTATATGCACGACATCGGCAACAGCATCAACCGCCATGACCACGCCCACAGCGGGGCCATTCTGGCCTACGACATTCTGCGCAGGCGGGAGATGGATCTGGAGGATGTGCTGACGGTGACGGAGGCCATCGGCCACCACGACGAGCACACCGGCACCGCTGTGGACGAGGTGTCGGCGGCGCTGATTCTGGCGGATAAGACGGATGTGCGCCGCAACCGGGTGCAGAACCCGGAGCAGAAGAATTTTGACATCCACGACCGGGTTAACTACGCGGCCCTGTCCTCCCAGATGAGCGTGGACAGGGAGAAGCGGGTCATCCACATGGAGCTGCAGCTGGACGACCGATACTGCAGCCTGGTGGATTACTTTGAAATTTTTCTGGAGCGGATGCTCATGTGCCGCCGGGCGGCGGAGATGCTGGACTGCCGCTTCAAGCTGACGGCCAACGGAAGCAAGCTTCTGTGACGGCTCTGGCGGGCGGGGCTCCTCCTTTTCATTTGCAGCAGAATGTGGTATGATTGGCTGGAGAAAAACGGTCACATGCAAGGAGGAGCGTTTGTTATGACAGAGACGATTGATATGAGAGGAGTTGCCTGCCCTGGCCCGGTGGTGGCGGTCAAGAAGAAGACGGACGACATGATTGCCGGGGAGCTGGTGGTTCTGGTGGACAACCAGGCGGCAGTGCAGAACCTGGAGCGGTTCGCCGGCTATAAGGGATTTGACACGGTCTGGGAGAAGACCGGCGATAAGGAGTATGCAGTGCAGATCCTGGTGGGGCCCAAGGCTCTGCGGGGCGTGGACGAATATTTCAGCATCTATGCCAGAAAGCAGCCGGATCAGAAGGGGAAGGAGAAGGAAACGGATGCCCCGGAGAAGGCCGAGCCGGAGCGCGGGGCGGAACTGGAGCCGGAGCACAGACCCGAGCCTGAGCGCCGCCCGGAGCCGGAGTCTCGCCCGGAGCTGGAGCACAGACCCGAGCCGGAGTCTCGCCCGGAGCCGAAGTCTCGCCCGGAGCCGGAGCACCTGGAGATGCCGGGGGAGGACTGTGAGACCTGCGAGCTCATGGATCCCAAGGAGGTGCTGGCGGCCCTCGCCGGGGAGGAGGAGCCGGAGCCTCATCCGGAACATAAACCGGAATTGGAGCACAGGCCGGAGCCTGAGCGCCGCCCGGAGCCGGAGCACAGACCGGAGCCGGAGCGGCTCCCCGAGCCGGAACCCAGACCGGAGGCGAGGAGACCCGCCCCCCAGAGAGTGATGGCGGCGCCCGCCCCCGCCCCCGAGCCGCCCGCCGGCCCCACAGAGCCGGGGACCGTGCTGGTGATCTCCTCAGACACCATGGGAAATGGGGACGACACCCTGGGGAGAATGCTGTTAAAGGGATTTCTCTACGCCATGGTGGAGCAGAGGCGCCTGCCGGAGACCATAGTGTTCTACAACAGCGGTGTCTTTCTGACCACGGAGGGGTCCGGCGCCCTGGACGATTTGAGGGAGCTGGAGAGAAGAGGAGTCAAGATCCTCTCCTGCGGAACCTGCCTCAACCATTTCGGCCTTTTTGACCGGCTGCAGGTGGGAGCGGTGACCAACATGTACGAGATCGCCCTTCACCTGACGGAGGCCAGGAAGGTGATCCGGCCGTGACGGAGAGGAGCCTTCCCCAGCGGGTGGTCCACGAATTTGAGCCGGTGTGGAATGAACAGTCCAGGGTGCTGATCCTGGGAACTATGCCGTCCCCGAAATCCAGGGAGCAGGGATTTTACTACGGCCACCCCAGGAACCGTTTCTGGCCGGTGCTCTCCCAGATTCTGGGGGAGGAGTGCCCGGGGACGGCGGAGGGGAGACGCGGGATGGCCCTGAGGCATGGGATCGCTGTCTGGGATGTGCTGGCCAGCTGCGAGATACGGGGAGCGGACGACACCAGCATCCGCAATCCCCAGCCGAATGACATGGGCATTATCCTGGATCACGCCCCCATCCAGGCGGTGTTCACCACGGGCACCAAGGCCTGGTCCCTGTACCGAAAATACTGCATGGCGGAGACGGGAATGGAGCCCATTCTGCTGCCCTCCACCAGCCCCGCCAACTGTCGGATTTCCACGGAGGAGCTGGTGCGGGCGTACGCCAGAATCCTTGATTATCTGGGGCATTGTTGACAAATGGGAAATTCAGGGGTATAATGCACAACGAAATTCCTACAAAATACAGCTTGTAATTACTTGAAGATATAGGGGAAGAGATTACGAGGAGGAAAAAGATTATGGCACCGAGAAAAGCAAGTGTGAAGGCTGAGACCGCTCAGGCAGTTGAGGCCGTAAAGGCAGCAGATACAGCAGCAGTGAAGGCAGAGCCGGCAGCGGAGGAGAAGAAAGCAGCCAAGGCTCCGGCCAGAAAGACTGCGGCCAAGAAGGTTGAGCCGGCAGCGGAGAAGAAGCCGGCCGCAGAGAAGAAGCCTGCAGCTAAGACCACCGCCAGAAAGACTGCAGCCAAGAAGGCTGAGCCGGCAGCAGATGTGGTGATCGAGTTCGGCGGCAAGCAGATCGTGGCCAAGGAGATCCTGGAGAGCGCCAAGAAGGATTTTGCTGCGAAGCACGAGGGCGAAGAGCTGAAGAGCATTCACCTGTACATCAAGCCGGAGGAGTCCGTGGCTTACTATGTGGCCAATGACGGAATCGGCGATCCCGAGGACAAGGTGGAATTCTAAAAAGCCGGATCATCGGCAGACTCACTGAGAGAACGGAGAGGGGAGTGTTGTGTTCTGCAGCACTCCCCTTGCCTGTGTCATGCGCCGGGGAAGCGGGTTTCGCCGGGAAGATGCGCCCCGCCGGGAGAGTGCGCTCCGCCGGGGAAGCGGGTTTCGCCGGGAGAATGCGCCCCGCCGGAGAAGTGGGTTCCGCCGGGGAAGCGGGTTTCGCCGAGGAGGGGCAGGAGGAGAGAAGAGGATGAGGGAGGAAGTGCAACATGACGGGGTTTCCGGAAGCATTTGAGGAGAGAATGAGAGGCCTGCTGGGGCCGGAATACGAGGCTTTCCGCAGAAGCTTGGAGGAGGAGAGGCTCCAGGGGCTGCGGGCCAACGGCCTGAAGATTTCAGAGGAAGGGGCTGGGGAGGAATTCCAGGAGAAGTTCCAGGGATTCGGCCTGAGTCCCGTGCCCTGGGCGGCGGACGGTTTCTATTACAGCAGCGCCGCGCGGCCGGGCAAGTCCCCCTTCCACGAGGCCGGGGCCTATTATATCCAGGAGCCCAGCGCCATGGCGGTGGTGTCCCTGCTGGATCCCCGCCCTGGAGAGCGGGTGCTGGATCTGTGCGCCGCGCCGGGGGGAAAGACCAGCCACGCCGCGTCCCGCATGGGCGGCCATGGGCTGCTGGTGAGCAACGAGATCCATCCGGCCAGAGCCAGGATTCTCTCCCAGAACGTGGAGCGAATGGGCTGCAGGAACGCGGTGGTGACCTGCCAGGACCCCGCCGGGCTGACGGAGTATTTCCCGGAATTCTTTGACAAAATCATCGTGGACGCCCCCTGTTCCGGGGAGGGAATGTTCCGCAAGGACCAGGAGGCCAGGGAGCAGTGGAGCACGGAGAATGTGGCTCTCTGTGCCGGCAGGCAGCGGCAGATCCTGCACTGCGCGGCGGCCATGCTGCGGCCGGGCGGCATGCTGGTGTATTCCACCTGCACCTTCGCCCCGGAGGAGGATGAGGGCAGCGTGGAGAGCTTCCTCGAGGACCACCCAGAATTTCAGATTGTCCAGGGGAGAACACTTCCCGGCCTCTCTTCGGGGCGGCCGGAGTGGGTGGGAGGACGGCGGGAGCTGGCCGCCACCTTCCGCATCTGGCCGCACCTGGCGGAGGGGGAGGGGCATTATCTGGCCCTTCTCAGAAAGGACGGGGAGGCAGCGGCGGCTGCCCCAGGGATCCGGATGCCTGCCTGCGAGAAGGACAAGGGAATCCTGCGGGCGGCGGCGGAGCTCTTGGAGGAGGTTTGCCCGGGGGCTGCAGATCTGCGGGGGCGCAGAGAATGGATGCGGTTCGGCGATCAGCTGTACCTGCTGCCCGCCGGGATGCCGGCTTTTGACGGCCTGAAAGTGCTGCGGCCGGGTCTCCACGTGGCCACGGTGAAGAAGAACCGGCTGGAGCCGGCTCACGCCTTGGCAGCGGCCCTCAGGGAGGCGGAGGCAGCCCGCGTCTGTCGTCTCAGCGAGGCGGAGGCCGTCAGATTTATAAACGGGGAGGCCACCCAGACGGACGGGGAGAAGGGATGGACGCTGGTGTCCGTGGAGGGATACTCTCTGGGATGGGGAAAGCAGGCCGGCGGACAGCTGAAAAATCACTATCCCAAGGGACTGCGCCGCCAGACAGAGCCGGCCGCGCAGGGAGCGGGCCGGCCACAGGGAGAATGGACCATATAGAGGGTGCCGCTGCGGGGAATCACTGCAGCAGGCGCTGCATATCATCGGGAAGGGGAGCTTCGAAATGGAGCTCCTCTTTTGTTATGGGATGGCGAAAGGAGAGGGCGTGGGAGTGGAGAGCCTGGCGCCGGATCCGGGTGTAGTCGGGACAGTAGAGAAAATCTCCCGGCAGGGGATGGCCGATGTAGGCCATGTGGATCCGGATCTGGTGGGTGCGCCCCGTCTCCAGGCGCAGGCGAACCAGGGACAGATCCGCCTCCGGGCGGTAGAGAATTCTCTGGTAGTGGGTCACGGCCCGTTCCCCACGCTGGAAATTTATCTCCCGCTGGATGACGGAGCCCTCCTTCCTGGCGATGGGGGCGTCGATGGTCCCCTCGGCATCGGTCTCTCCCAGGGCGACGGCCAGATATTCCCGGTGGATTTCCCTGGCGGCGGTCATGGCGGAGAGGAGGGAGGCGGAGATGACGTGCTTTGCGGCGATGAGCAGCCCGGAGGTGTCCCGGTCCAGGCGGTTTACAGCCCGGAATAAAAAGGGCTCCCCCCTCTGTGTGGCCAGCCAGGTGACGCCCTCAGCCAGGGTATTTCCGTGATTTCCCTGGGACGGGTGGACCGGCACCCCGGCGTCCTTGTTGATCACCAGGAGATCCCGGTCCTCATAGACGATGTCCAGATCCATGGGGGTGGGGATCAGAGCCTGGGACGGTGCCTCCGGGGGGAGGGAGAGGACAAAATGCTGGCCGGCGGCGAGGCGGCTGGAGCCAAACGCGGGCTTTCCGTCCGCGCAGATGGCCCCGGGGACCGATTTCAGCAGGGAGATCACATTCCGGGACAGTCCCAGCTGCTTTAAAAATTGTTCCGCCGTGAGGCCGTTTTCCGCGGCGTCCACGGTGTATTCAAGAGTTCTCATAGCTGCCTCCTTCTTCGGAATGTCCCAGGTGCTTATGCCGGGATGCGGCGTGCTCCACCAGGGAGTCCTTTTTTAAAAAGCTGGCGCGCTTGATGCTGTCGGTGCCGAACCGGCTGCGGATCTGGTCCACGGCCTGCTCCATCTTCAGCCGTTTGCGGTCCTGCTCCGTCTCAAAGAGGCTCATCTGCACGAAGGCGTGGTCGGAGATCTTGCCGGTGCGGATGCCGATGAGGCGCACCGGGGTGCCGTCCCAGAATTCCCGGAGCAGGCGGCAGGCCTCCTCGTAGATGACGGAGGTGGAGTCCGTGGGAAACTGGAGCGCACCCTGGTGGGAGCTGGAGCGAAAGCGCCAATCCCTGAGCTCCACGCACACCTGATTGCAGAGAACATGGTCCGCCCGCAGCCTGGCCCCCACGGTCTCCGCCAGGGAGAGGAGCACCTGGCAGGCGGTCTCCGTGTCGGAGACGTCCCTGGCCAGGGTGATGCGGTTGCCGTAGCCCTTGTTCACCGCCGCCCGCTCCTCCACGGGCTCGTCGTCGATGCCGTTGGCGTAGCGGTGAATCTGCCGGGAATATTTGTCCCCCAGCTGGGACCTTAAAAGCTCCAGGTCGCAGCGGGCCAGGTCGCCGATGGTGCGCAGCCCCATGGCCTCCATCTTCCGCTGGGCAGCCCCGCCCACTAAGAACAGATCCCGGATGGGCAGGGGCCACATCTTGGAGGGAATCTCCTCCCGGAAGAGGGTGTGGGTCCGATCCGGCTTTTCAAAGTCGGAGGCCATCTTGGCCAAGAGCTTGTTGGGGGCGATGCCCACGTTGACCGTAAAACCCAGCTCCTCCCGCACCCGCCTGCGGATGGCATCGGCGGTCTCCGCGGGTGAGCCGAACAGGTGGATGGTCTCCGTCATATCCAGAAACGCCTCGTCGATGCTGAATTTTTCAATGTCCGGCGTGTAATCCTCCAGCAGATGGATCAGCTTTCTGGAGAAGGAGACGTAGAGCTCGTAGTGGGAGGGGACCACCACCAGGGAGGGGCATTTGCGCAGGGCCTGGGCCAGGGGCTCGCCGGTGGCGACGCCGAAGGCTTTGGCGGGGGTGGACTTTGCCAGCACGATGCCGTGGCGCTTGCTGGCGTCCCCGCCCACAGCAGAGGGGATGGTGCGCAGATCCAGGGCCGCGGGATCCTCCCTGAGCCTCGCCACAGACTCCCAGCTGAGAAAAGCGGAATTCACATCGATATGAAAAATCAGCCGTTCCCTCTCCATAGAACCACCTCCTGACAGAATATGGATGATTACAGATTATACCAGAATGTATGTTCGCCATCAAGAAAAAAATGGGAAAAGACGGACCGCCGCCGATTTAAGGCATACCGGAGGACAGAAGGGAATACAATAGACAAAAACAGGGCGTGGAGGCAGCGGGTGGAGAGGAGAAGAAGGGTGCGGCGGACTGCGCGTCTGGCGGCTGTTTTCACCGCCGCCGCCCTGTTTGCCTGTCCGGCGGTGAACAGGGCGGAGCAGGAGAAGGGGGGAGAGCGGACGCAGGAGTCGGGGCTGGCGGCGGAGACGGAGCAGGCGCAGGAGGCGGAGCAGGCGCAGGGAGCGGAGCTGACGGGGGCGGATGCGGGCGGCCCGGAGCAGGCAGCAGAAGCTGCGGCTGAGCCGGAGCTCTACGCCCTGGCGGCCG
>DXEU01000052.1 GCA_019114845.1 Candidatus Lachnoclostridium stercoripullorum
CATTTCGTGGAGGGACTTCCGGCCGCCTCCTTTGAGGAGCCTGGCCCGGAGAACCCCACCAAGGAGGACGCAGTTGCCTACGTGGAGCCGGAGACCTCCCCCGTGGAGACGGTTCCCCCGGAGATCTCCACAGAGCCTCCCACGGAGGCCACCAGGGAGCCGGTGACCGGCATCCACGGCGGCCCGGGAATCTGGCTGGATTGAAGATAGCAGACATAGAAGTTTCCTGTGAAAGAAAAACCAGGGGCCGGAGTGATTCGCATGAGTCACTCCGGCCCTTGTCTGTCTATGAAATGTTCTATCATCTCGGCAGCTCCCTGCAGCCGATCCTGCGGCTCTCTGCCCTATGCGATGATCCCGGCCAGATCCCGCTCAAACTCTGGGTAGGAGATGCGGACGCAGTCCCAGCCGGGGATGTCCGTCTCCCCCTGGGCGGCCAGGGCGGTCACGGCGAAAGTCATGGCGATGCGGTGGTCGTCCCGGCTGTCGATGACGGCCCCGTGTAGGGGACGTCCGCCGCGGATGATCATGCCGTCCTCCGTCTCCGTCACATCCGCCCCCATGGCCGCCAGGTTGCGCACCATGGCGTCGATGCGGTTGGACTCCTTGACCTTCAGTTCCGCCGCATCCCGGATCACCGTCTCCCCCTGGGCGAAGCAGGCCACGGCGGCGATCACCGGGAGTTCGTCGATGAGGGTGGGTATGATCTCCCCGCCGATCTCCACGCCGTGGAGATCGCTGCTTCTCACCAGCAGATCCTCCGCCGGCTCCCCGTCGCCGCCGCTCTGGGAAATGGTCTCGATCCGCCCGCCCATCTGGCGGAGCACCCGGAGAACGCCGTCCCTGGTGGGGTTGGTCCCCACGTGCTTCAGCAGGATCTCAGAGTCCGGCGTGATCAGCCCGGCGGCCAGGAAGAAGGCGGCGGAGGAGATATCCCCCGGCACCTGGATCTTCTGCCCGTAGAGCTCCCTTGCCGGCTGGATCACCGCCGTGGTCCCCTCCGTGCGCACGTCGGCCCCGAAAGCGGAGAGCATCCGCTCCGTGTGGTCCCGGGAGCGGGCCGGCTCGGTGACCCTCGTCTCCCCGTCCGCGTACAGGCCCGCCAGGAGAATGGCGGATTTCACCTGGGCGGAGGCCACCGGGGTGGAGTAGGAGACGCCGTGCAGGGGGGAGCCGGTGATGGCGAGGGGGGCGCAGCCGTCGCCGCGGACGCTCACAATATTGGCCCCCATGCGGGAGAGAGGATCGATGACCCGCTTCATGGGCCGCTTCTGGATGGAGGCGTCCCCGGTGAGCACGGAGTCAAAGTCCTGGCCGCACAGGATGCCTGCCAGGAGCCGGGTGGTGGTGCCGCTGTTTCCGCAGTCCAGGACGCCTTCGGGCCGCTTTAATCCCCGCAGTCCCCGGCCGTGCACCAGGATCTTTCCGTCCTTCTCCTGGATCTCCACCCCCATGGAGCGGAAGCAGGAGATGGTGGAGAGGCAGTCTGCCCCCTTGAGAAAATGGGTGATCTCCGTGGTCCCCTGGGCTAGGGAGCCGAACATGACGCTGCGGTGGGAGATGGATTTGTCTCCCGGTATGGTTAAACTTCCCCTCAGGGAAGAGACAGGTGAAAATTTCATAGGTCATTCCTCCTATGGGATCAAAGTGTACTTGTAGTCGGTCAGACGGTTCCAGGCCGCCTCCCGGGAGGCCTCGTCGTAGAAGGAGATGCGCAGCGCTCCCTCCCCGTGCTCCCGGTTGTGGTTGATGCCGATGTTCTTGATGCTGATGCCCTTGGCCGCCAGGATCACCGACAGGGTGGAGATGGATCCCACCTCGTCCACGATGTCCACGGAGAAGGAGTACTCCGGCTCGATGGCGCCCCGGCTCCGGTCGGAGATGGAATTGCGGTACTCCCTGGAGCTGGCAAAGAGCCGGTGGATGGCCGCCTCGTCCCGACCGTTTAAGGCGTCCAGGATCTCCCGCAGGGAGTCTATGTACCGCCCCAGCATCCGGGCGATGTTGTCCGTGTTGGTCATGCAGATCTGCTCCCACATTTCCGGGGAGGCGGAGGCGATGCGGGTGATGTCCTTAAAGCCCCCGGCGGCGATCTGCTTCATGGTCTCCCGGGAGTCATCGCTGTCCCGCACCAGATTCACCAGGCTGGAGGCGACGATGTGGGGGAGGTGGCTGATGGCCGCCACCGCCAGGTCGTGCTCCTCACAGGAGACCACCATGGGGATGGCGTTCACCGCCCGGGCCACGGCCACCAGGCGCTCCACGTGGCTCTCCGGCGCCCCCTTGGGGGGCGTGATCATGTAGTAGGCGTTCTCCAGCAGGTGATCCGTGGAATTCTCATAGCCCGTCTTCTCAGATCCGGCCATGGGGTGGCCGCCCACGAAGGATTGTTCCATCTCCAGGGCCTCCACGGCCCGGTGGATGCTGGTCTTGGTGCTGCCCACGTCGGTGACGATGGCGTCCGCCTTCAAAAACGGCTTCACCGCCGCCAGATACTGCTCATTGTACTCCACCGGCGTACACAGAAAAATCATATCGCACTGGCCCAGGCGCTCGTCCACGCCGTCCAGGATGACGTCCACCACGCCGTCCGCGCGGGCCTTCTCAAGCCTGTCCCTGGACCGCATGTAGGCCATGACGGTGAGGTCCGGCTTATATTTTTTCAGGGCTCTGGCCAGGGACCCGCCGATGAGCCCCAGGCCGATGAAGCCGATTACCGATTCGTTCATATGATACACCCCCTAAGGCATCTCACCGGAACTGCCGCCCGGACAGCTCCGCGTAGGGCTTTAACTCCTCCATCAGCCGGCCGAACTTCTCGAAGGTGAGGGACTGGGGGCCGTCGGAGAGGGCCTTCTCCGGGCAGGGGTGAACCTCGATCATCAGGCCGTCCGCCCCGGCGGCCACCGCCGCCTTGGCCAGGGGAGGCACGTAGAGGTAGTCCCCGGTGGCGTGACTGGGATCCACGATGATGGGCAGGTGGCTCTTTCTGCGGATCACCGGCACGGCGCTCAGATCCAGGGTGTTCCTGGTGGAGGTCTCGTAGGTGCGGATGCCCCGCTCGCACAGGACGATGCTGTGGTTGCCCTCGGAGATGATGTACTCGGCGGCGTTGAGCCACTCGTCGATGGTGGCCGCCAATCCCCGCTTTAAGAGCACGGGGATGCCGGAGCGGCCGCACTCCTTGAGGAGCTCAAAATTCTGCATGTTCCTGGCGCCGATCTGGATCATATCCACGTATTTGGCCGCCGTCTCCAGGGCGCGCTGGCTGGTGACCTCGCAGACTACCGCCAGGCCCGTGGCCTCCCTGGCCTCCTTCATGTACCGAAGGCCCTCCTCCTCCAGGCCCTGAAAGGCGTAGGGGGAGGTGCGGGGCTTGTAGGCGCCGCCCCTGAGGAAATTGGCGCCGGCCTTCTTCACGGCGAAGGCGGTCTCCATCAGCTGCTCCCGGCTCTCCACGGCGCAGGGTCCGGCCATGACCGTCAGGGTGCCGGGGCCCACGGTGGTGGGGCCAACGGCCACGGTGGTGGGTTCCGGGTGGAATTTGCGGTTTACCAGTTTATAGGATTCGGTGACGGGCACGATCTTGTCCACGCCCTCCGCCAGCTCG
>DXEU01000053.1 GCA_019114845.1 Candidatus Lachnoclostridium stercoripullorum
CAGGCCTGGGTGCCGGAATAATCGAACTCGCAGGCCTGGCCGATGATGATGGGGCCGGAGCCGATAATCATGATTTTGTTGATGTCATTTCGTTTGGGCATATCAAACCTCCATTTGAAAAATAGTTTCTCGTGCCATATTACCTTTGATTATAGCATAAAATTTCTCAATTAGATAAAAAAATACAAAAATTTCCAGGGCATTTTTTCTGTCGGGGACGGTGGGAATGGGGGAAAATTTGTGGTGGAAAGACGAGGGGAAAAAAGTTATAATTGAGGGAGAGTGCGCGGCGGTTTGCGCTGCAGGCGTGCCGGGAGATGGAGGAGGGAAATCAGTGGGAGCGAGCGGGAGAGAGTGCGGCAGGGCACGGCGGGAGAAAATTGAGATAGGCGAGCTGGCGGCCAGACAGAGAACGTATTTTCAGACTGGGGCCACGCTCCCGGTGGAGAGGAGGCTGGCGGCCCTTCGGCGGCTCTATGCTGCCGTCTCTGCCAGCGAAGGGGAGATCCGGGAGGCGCTGAAGGAGGACCTGGGAAAGGGCCGTTTTGAGAGCTACATGTGCGAGATAGGCATGGTGCTGGAGGAGATCCGCTATATGTTAAAGCACGTCCGCCGGCTGGCGGGAGATCGGAGAGTGCCGACGCCCCCGGCCCAGTTTCACTCGGTGAGTTTTCAGCGGCCGTCCCCCTACGGCGTGGTGCTGATCATGAGCCCCTGGAACTATCCCTTTATGCTGACGCTCTTGCCCCTGGCGGACGCCCTGGCGGCGGGCAACACGGCCATCGTGAAGCCCAGCGCCTACTCCCCGCGGACCAGCGAGGTGATCGAAAAGATCCTGACTCGCTGCTTTCCGCCCCGCTACGTGGCGGTGGTCACCGGCGGGCGGGAGGAGAACACCCGCCTTTTGCAGGAACATTTCGACTACATCTTTTTCACCGGGAGCCAGGCGGTGGGGCGGGAGGTCATGAGAAGCGCGGCCCGCTATCTGACGCCGGTGACCCTGGAGCTGGGGGGAAAGAGTCCCTGCATCGTGGACCAGACGGCGAATCTGCGCCTGGCGGCGAGGCGGATCGTGTTCGGAAAGTATTTGAACTGCGGGCAGACCTGCGTGGCGCCGGACTACGTTCTCTGCCACCGCTCGGTGAAGAGCCGGCTGGTGAGGGAGATATGCCGGCAGATCGAAAGACAGTTTGGAAGGGAGCCCCTGAAGAATCCCGACTGGGGGAAGATCATCAGCGAGAAGCATTTCGACCGGCTTCTGGGCCTGTTAAACAGGGACAAGATCGTGTGGGGCGGAAAGGCGGACCGGGAAGCCCTGCGCATGGAGCCGACGGTCATGGACCGCGTCCATTTCTCAGACCCGGTGATGGGGGAGGAAATCTTCGGGCCGATTCTGCCGGTGCTGACCTATGACAGCCTGGACGAGGTCATCGGCAAAGTGAATTCCCTGCCCCACCCCCTGGCGCTCTACATGTTCACCTCCGATAGGCGGGCGGCGGACAGAGTGTTCACCCGCTGCGGCTTCGGCGGCGGCTGCGTGAACGACACGGTCATCCACCTGGCCACCACGGAGATGGGCTTCGGCGGCTTCGGGGAGAGCGGCATGGGGGCCTACCACGGCAAGGCCGGCTTTGACACCTTCACCCACTACAAGAGCATTGTGGACAAAAAGACCTGGATCGACCTGCCCATGCGCTACCAGCCCTACCGGAAGGTGTGGGAGTGGGCGGTGCGGATGTGCCTGCGGTAGGTCCGGGCGGGAGACAATATAACAGGAGCGGACCGTGCAAAAGGCGGTCTCGCGCAGAGCAGACAGGGGGAAATTATGGATAAAAAAGAGATACGGGAGGCGATTCTGGCCGGTGAAGCGGCGTTAGACAGCCTGGAGAAGGCGGCTGAGAAGTTGCAGAGTGCAAAAAACTGGGGACTTTTTGATATGCTTGGGGGCGGTATGTTCAGCAGCTTTGTCAAACACTCCCGCATAGACGAGGCCTCCGGGTATATGGAGGAGGCGAAGAGAAAGCTGGCTGCATTTGAGCGGGAGCTGAGGGATATCTCGGTGCCGGCGGATTTTTCCCTGGAACTGGAGGGATATCTGAAAGCCATGGACATTTTCCTGGACAATGTGTTTGTGGACGTGATGGTGCAGTCGCGGCTCAGCAGTGCAGCTGGGGAGCTTGAGAGGACCAGGAGCGATGTCCGGGGAATTCTCACAAAATTATACCCCCTTCTGGGGGAGGAGGAGAGAGAATGAAGAGAATCAAGGTAAAGCCAGGGAGACGGCAGTCCATGGTCGGATTTTTCGCAGGGATCGTGTTCTGCCTCATCGGTCTGTTTGTGGTGATCCCTGGGGCGGGGCTTTTTGGCGTATTCTGGACGCTGCTGGCGGTCGTCATCACGGTTTCCAACGGAATGAACGCCTTCTCCGACAAAGGCCCCAGTTCCCACGAGATCATCATCGACGACCATGAGATGGATCTGCCCCGGGGGAGAGATGCGGCCCATGAGCGAAAGGCGGAGATCGAGGAGCGGCTGAAGGCGGCGGAGGAACTCTATCAGTCGGGGATGATCACCAGCGAGGAGTACCAGGACAAGAGAAAAGAAATTTTAAAGGAGCTTTGAGATGAGACGAGGATATGAAAAAGTGTGCATGGCGGCGGCTGTGCTGGCGATGAGCCTTTCTTTGAGCGCGTGCGGGATGGATTCCCTGGTGGATGCGCTGGGGACGTCCGGGAAGTCCCAGGAGACAGCGGGGGAAACCCAGGAGGCGACCGTGGAGTTCCAGGGGGCAGCGGCGGAGTCCCAGGAGGCGTCCGGGGAAACCCAGGAGGCGCCTGAGGAGTCCCAGGGGGCAGCGCCGGACAGCCAGGAAGTGCCGGAGCGGGGGGAGAACGCCCCGCTCCATCCGTTGGTGCAGGAGCAGTACCTGTCAGACTATGACGATTCTTTCCGCCAGCTGGCCTACACGGAGTACGCCTCCGTGGGAATCCGCTGTGCGGATGAGAAATATGCCCCCCTCGAGGCGGTGCTTGACCGGTACAACCAGGATAGGAAGGCGGAGGCGGAGAGAATCCACGGGGAGCTTTTGGAGGCTGCGAAGGCGGACTCAGAAATGAGCGAGCATTTCTACAGATATGAGAATGTGGACTCTGTGGATATTCTGCGGGCGGATGAGCAGGTATTCTCCTTTGTGCGGGAGAATTACGACTACATGGGAGGAGCTCACGGGGAGACCTCATTTTTCTGCGCAAATCTCGACGCGGAGACGGGGGAGGAGCTGCGGCTTTCGGATGTGATTTCCCACGAGGATGCTTTCTGGAAATATGTGGAAGATGAGCTGGCGAAGGAGTATGCTTCCCAGGATCTGCTTCTTCCAGGGTGGGAGGAGCAGGTTCAGAGGAGGGCAGCCGATTCGGAGGGCGGCGGCCCGTTCGTCCTCTCCCAGTCGGGGGTCCGAGTGATCTTTGTGCCCTATGAGCTGGGTCCGTACGCCCTGGGCGCAGTGACGGTGGAGGTGCCCTACCAGGCGTCGGAGGTGGGCTTTAATGATGTCTATGTGCCGGATGAAGGGCAGAGTGTGTGGAAATTGGATCCCTATGAGGAGCTGGATCTGGACGTGGACGGGGACGGCAGGGAGGAGACCATCCGCTATGAGGAACAGACCGCGGGGGATGGCCTGTGGACGAGCTATGTCCTCACGATTTCCAGCGGGGAGAAGACGGTGAGGACAGTCTCCGCCCAGGGGGAGTGTGACTACGGGATCACCCGGGGGTACGTGATGGCAAAACCAGCGGGAGGCTTTGTATTTTACGCCGAGTGCCGCAGCGACAATGACTGGAGATACCTGTCCGCCATCGACCTGACGGAGCTCTGGACGGGAAATGAGGAGATCACCCCGGCTATGTACTATGATGCTTTTTACGATCACGTGCCGGTTTCCGCGGAGAGTTTTTACGTCTCCACCCGGGGATATCTGCTCTCCACGGTGTCCATCAGCCGGGAGCACTGTGTGGGGCAGGACGGCCTCCCCACCCCGCTGCAGGAGGATTATGAGTTTGACTCGTTTGCACCCACCGTCAAGCGGGATGTGCCGGGAATCGACCCGGATTCCGCCCAGGCGCGGACGATTCCCGCCGGCTCCCAGGTGGAGGCTGTATCCACCGACGAGGAGTCCTATGTGATTTTCCGGATGACGGACAGCGGAGAGCTGGTGAAGGTGGAGATCGACGGGGCGGAGTGGCCCCACACCATCGACGGGGTGGACATCCAGGAGTATTTTGAAGGCCTGATTTTTGCCGGGTAGAGAATCCGCACGGGGACTTCATTCCAGAGCTGGATTTCGTCCTGGAGTTAAACGGGGAAGTAATTGGAAATATCATGTACACCAGGGCGTGGCTGAAGGATGAGTCTGGAAAGGAGAAGGAGATCCTGACCTTTGGCCCCGTCTGCGTGGCCCCGGCACACCAGAGGCGGGGATATGGAAAGAAGCTCATGGAGCATTCCTTTCAGGAGGCTGTGAAACTGGGGTGGGATGCGGTGGTCATATTCGGCAGCCCCTCCAACTATGTGAGCTGCGGCTTCAAGAGCTGCGCGAAATACAATATCTGCCTGGAGGATGGAACCTATCCGGCGGCGATGATGGCGAGGGAGCTGATCCCCGGCGCGCTGGACGGCAGAAAGCGGCGATACCGGGACAGCCCGGTGATGGCGATCCGGGAGGAGGATGCCGCGGCCTACGATGAAACGCTGGAGCCGATGGAGAAAAAGTGGGCGCCGAGCCAGGAGGAATTCTATATTCTGAGCCATTCGTTCGTGAACGTTCCCCGGTGACGGGGGAAGTTTTGGGAGGCAGAGGAGAGCGAACCGTATAAAAAGAAGGAGACAAACCAGCAGAGAATTTTGGCTTCGAGGAAGCCTGGATTCCGCGGGGGTGTCTCCTTTTTGCGTGTCAGGGGATAAAAAACGGTTTTAGCCGACAGCTTCCTGCTTGCGAGGTGGTAGTTGAGGATGATATGGATTAAGTAAAACACTAAAAGTATTTAATATAGACTATTATTGAACGAATAAATTCTTTAAAAGATTTATAACATATCCTATCATAAAACAAAGATCCC
>DXEU01000054.1 GCA_019114845.1 Candidatus Lachnoclostridium stercoripullorum
CACACCCTCGGCTCCCGCTCGCTCCGCCTCTCTCCGGCTCACGTCCGGTAGTCGCCGTTGATGCGCACGTACTCGTAGGTCAAGTCGCAGCCCCAGGCGGTGACGGATGCATCCCCCTCTCTGAGGAGAACCTGGATGGTCACCTCCGGCGCGGATAAAATCTCCTTGGCCACGTCCTCGTCGAAATCCACCGCCCTGCCGTCCCTGCAGACCGCGATCTCCCCCGCCTCGGAGAGAAAGGTCACATCCGTGCCTTCCGGGTCAAATTCTGCCCCGGAATATCCCATGGCACAGAGGATCCTTCCCCAGTTGGCGTCGGCTCCGAACATGGCAGCCTTCACCAGGGAGGAGGAGCAGACCGCCTTGGCCAGAATCTCCGCCGTCCCCTCGTCCCTGGCCCCGGATACGGTGCAGGTGATGAGCCGTCCGGCTCCCTCCCCGTCCGCCGCGATCTTCCTCGCCAGGGTCACGCAGATCTCCTCCAGGGCCGCCGCGAAGGCTTCGTAATCCGCACCTTCCGCTGCCGTGATCTCCGGATTTCCCGCCAGGCCGTTGGCCAGGATGCAGCAGGTGTCGTTGGTGGACGTATCCCCGTCCACGGAGACCCGGTTGAAGGAGACCGCCGTTTTCCTTCTGAGCGCCTCCTGGAGCACCTCCGGGCTGACGGCGCAGTCCGTGGTGAGGGCGCACAGCATGGTGCCCATGTTGGGGTGAATCATTCCCGATCCCTTGCAGATTCCCCCCAGCCGGCAGGTTTTCCCGCCGGCCTGAAACTCGGTCCAGGCCGTCTTCGGCACCGTGTCCGTGGTCATGATGGCCTCCGCCGCCTCGCCGCTCCCCCACTCCGAGAGGGAGATGGCGGAGAGGTTCTTCTCAATGGCCTCTATGTTCAGCCTCTGGCCGATGACTCCCGTGGAGCACACCACCACGTCCTCCGCCTCGATTCCCAGAAGCTTGGCGCAGGCCTTCGCCTCCCGCAGGGCGTTCTCCTGACCGTCCGGGGCGCAGGCGTTGGCGTTTCCGGAATTGATGATCACCGCCCTGGCCCGCCCGTTCTCCAGGTGCGCCTTCGTCACCTGGATGGGGGCCGCCTGGACCCGATTCCTGGTGTACACCGCCGCCGCGCTGCAGGGGACCTCCGAATAAATCACCGCCGTGTCATTCTTGGGGGACGACTCCTTGATCCCGCAGCGGATCGCCCCCGCCTGAAAGCCTGCCGCCGCGCAGACGCCGTTTCTCTCCTTCTGTCTCTCTTCCTTTTCTCTCATCTTTCCACTACTCCTTCTTCCCCGGCAGGGCCAGACCGGCTGTCTCCTCAAAGCCCAGCATCAGGTTCATGTTCTGGACTGCCGCGCCGGATGCCCCCTTGCCCAGATTGTCAAACAGGGCCGTGATGATCACCTGGTCCTCTCTCCCGTTCACGTACAGGGTCAGATTGTCCAGACTTGCCATCTCATTTCCGGCGATCATGGGACCGCCGGCTCCGAAGGGGGCCACGTCCACCAGGGTCTGCCCTCTATACCAGGCCGTCAGCTCCTCCCGAATCTGCTCCGCTCCCAGACCGCCGGTCTGCCGCTCGCTCAGGCACACCGTCACCGCCATCCCCTTGTAGTAGTCGGCGACCACCGGGCAGAAGATGGGATCTCGGGCGAGGCCGCAGACGGCCCTCATCTCCGGCAGATGCTTGTGCTTTAAGTTCAGGCCGTAGATTCTGGGGGAATCCAGGCGGACATCCCGCTCCGAGGCCTCGTACTCGGCGATCATCTTCTTACCTCCCCCGGAATATCCCGTGAGGGAGAAGCAGGTCACCGTCTCCCCTGGATCCAGGATCTTCCTGGCGGTCAGCGGGTAAACCGCCGCGATGAAGCCGGTGGCGTGGCACCCCGGGTTGGCCGTCCGCTTTGACTGGCGGATGGCCTCCCTGTGGGCGGCGGACAGCTCCGGCAGGCCGTAAGCCCAGCCCGGCGCCGTCCTGTGGGCGGTGGAGGCGTCGATGATCCGCACAGCCTCGTTCTCCACCATGGAGACCGCCTCCCTGGCCGCCCCGTCCGGCAGGCAGAGAAATACGATGTCCGCCGCGTTCAGATATTTCTTCCGCTCCTCCGGGTCCTTCCGCTTATCCTCGTCGATGAGCAGGAGCTCTAAGTCCCCCCTCTCCTTCAGCCGGTCGTAGATCTGCAGGCCGGTGGTTCCTTCCCTTCCGTCTATATATACTTTCGGTTTCCCCGTCATAGGACAATCTCCTCCGTTCTACTCCGATTTTCTGCTCTCCAGGAACGCCCGGATTTTCTGAATCTGCCGCCTCACCTCGTCCGGCGCCGGGCCGCCCAGGCTCTTTCTCTCCCCGACGCAGGTCTTTAGATCGATGGCCTGGTATACGTCCGCCTCAAACAGAGGGCAGACCGCCTGGTACTGGTCCAGGGGCAGATCGTCCAGCACGTGGCCGGTCTCAATGCAGATGGCCACCAGCTCTCCCACCGCCCGGTAGGCATCCCGGAAGGGAAGCCCCTTCTTCGTCAGGTAGTCGGCACAGTCGGTGGCGTTCAAAAAACCCTTTCTGGCCGCCGCCCGCATATTGTCCGGCAGCACCGTCATGGTGGCCATCATGGGGGTGAGTACCTCCAGGCAGGCCTTCACCGTGTCGATGGCGTCGAACACCGCCTCCTTGTCCTCCTGCATATCCTTGTTGTAGGCCAGGGGCAGCCCCTTCATCATCACCAGCAGAGTCTGGAGATCCCCGAACACCCGCCCCGCCTTGCCGCGGATCAGCTCGCACACGTCCGGGTTTTTCTTCTGGGGCATGATAGAGGAACCGGTGGAAAATGCGTCGTCCAGCTCCACGAACTTAAATTCCCAGGAGCACCAGAGGATGATCTCCTCCGACAGCCGGGACAGATGCACCATGAGGATGGACAGGCAGCCGCACAGCTCCATGCAGTAATCCCGGTCGGACACCCCGTCCAGGGAGTTGTCCGTCACCCTGGAAAAGCCCAGCTCTCCCGCCGCAAACTCCCGGTCGATGGGGTAGGTGGTGCCCGCCAGGGCGCCGCAGCCCAGGGGCATCTCATCCATCCCCTCCAGGCAGTTCTCCAGGCGCTTTGCATCCCGGCGGAACATGTTCGCGTAGGCCATGAGGTGGTGGCCGAAGGTGATGGGCTGCGCCCTCTGGAGGTGGGTGTAGCCGGGCATCACCGTCTCCGCATTCGCCTCCGCCAGGGTGCACAGCTCCTCCAAAAGCTCTGTGATCTGCCCCGCAATCTCCCCGATCTCCCGCCTCACGTACAGCCTCAGATCCAGGGCCACTTGGTCGTTGCGGGAGCGGGCGGTGTGGAGGCGTTTCCCCGCCTCCCCGATGCGCTCCGTCAGCAGCTGCTCGTTGGCCATGTGTATATCCTCGTACTGCTCCGGGGTCAGACTTATGGCCCCGGCGTCCATGTCTTTTAAAATGCTCTGGAGGCCGAGGCGAATCTGCCTTCCGTCCTCCTCCGTGATGATGCCCTGGCGGCTCAGCATAGCCGCATGGGCCATGGAGCCCTCAATATCCTCCCGGTACATCCGCTGATCCACGCCGATGGAGGCGTTGAACGCGTTGACGGCCTGATCTGTCTCCTTTTTAAACCGTCCTGCCCACAGCTTTGCCATCCTTCTCTCCTCGCTCTCCCAAAAATCTGTACGGTGTTCTGCCCAAGGCAGAAATCTTTACTCCACCGACGGGAATCTCTTTCCCGTCTTATCCTTCATGGCCTTGTCGCTCATGGCCCGCACCTTGATGGGAAGGCCGAAGAGGTTGATGAAGCCGGCGGAATCCGCCTGGTTGTAGGAGTGGTCCTCTCCGAAGGTTGCGATATCCTCCGAGTACAGGCTGTAGGGGGAGGTCACAGAGACGGGGATGATATTTCCCTTGTACAGCTTTAAAATCACATCCCCGGTCACCGTCTCCTGGGTGGAGGTTACGAAGGCGCTCATGGCCTTGCGCAGGGGGGTGTACCACTGGCCGTTGTACACCAGCTCACCGAACCGCAGAGCCATCTGCTGCTTGTAGTGCTGGGTGTCCCGGTCCAGGGTGATCTCCTCCAGCTTCTCGTGGGCCGCGTAGAGGATGGCCCCTCCGGGGGTCTCGTAGACGCCGCGGCTCTTCATACCCACCAGGCGGTTCTCCACCAGATCCAGAATGCCGATGCCGTTGGCCCCGCCCAGGGCGTTCAGTTTCTCGATGAGGGCCACGCTGTCCATCTTCTCGCCGTCGATGGCGGTGGGCACGCCCTTCTCAAAATGGATCTTCACGAAGGAGGGGGCGTCCGGAGCCATCTCCGGGGACACTCCCATCTCCAGGAAGCCGGGGCGGTTGATGGGGGCCTCATTTTTGGGGTTCTCCAGGTCCAGCCCCTCGTGGGAGAGGTGCCACAGGTTCTTGTCCTTGGAATAGTTGGTCTCCTTGTTGATCTTTAAGGGGATGTTGTGCTTCTCCGCGTACTCGATCTCCTTCTCCCGGCTGTTTAACTCCCAGAAGCGCCAGGGGGCGATCACATCCATGTCCGGGGCGAAGGCCTTGATGGCCAGCTCAAAGCGGACCTGGTCGTTGCCCTTTCCCGTGCAGCCGTGGCAGATGGCGTCCGCCCCCTCCTTGAGGGCGATCTCCACGATCTTCTTGGCGATGATGGG
>DXEU01000055.1 GCA_019114845.1 Candidatus Lachnoclostridium stercoripullorum
TCCACGCCCTTCTCCACATCGTCCAGGACGCCGTCCAGCACTCCCGTGCTCTCCCTCGCCTCGTCCTCATGGGAGCGGGTGGTTCCCGTATTTCCCCCGGCGGTGGTCTGGGCCGCCGTGGTCTCCCCGGCGCCGCCGTCCGATCCCCCGCAGGCGGTCATCACACAGAGGGTGAAGGCCAGCAGAAGGGACCAGCCGCAGATTCTCACACTTCTCATCATCATCCCACACTCCTTTCAAAGCCGTTTTCCGTAGTTTCCCCGGGAGTGCGGGCCGTTATGCTGGAAAAATTAACCGATGACGTCCGCCATGTCGTAGAGGCCGGAGGTCTTCCCCGCCAGGAACTTGGCCGCCGCCACGGCCCCCTTGGCGAAAATCGCCCGGGAGTAGGCGGTGTGGGAGATGGTGATCACCTCGTCCTGCCCGGCGAAAATCACATCGTGCTCTCCCACGATGGAGCCGCCGCGGACGGACTGGATTCCGATCTCCCTGGGATCTCTCTTCTGCCTCCTGGAGGAGCGGTCGTACACGTAGTGATACTGGCTCTCCATGGCCTCGTTGATGGAGTCCGCCAGGGCCAGAGCCGTGCCGCTGGGGGCGTCCAGCTTCCGGTTGTGATGCTTCTCCAAAATCTCTATGTCAAAATCCGCCGCAGCCAGCACCCTGGCCGCCTCCTTCACCAGCTTGAGCAGCAGGTTGATCCCCAGGGACATGTTGGCGGAGCGCAGCACCGCCGCCTTCTCCGCCGTCTCCTCCACCCTGCGGATCTGCTCCTCCGAGAGTCCTGTGGTGCACAAAACCACCGGCGTCCCCGTGGCCGCGCAGTAGTCCAGCAGGTGGTCCACCGCCTTGGCGGAGGCGAAATCGATGATCACGTCGGCCCTGGGGCACTCCTCCAGGGAGGTGTACACCGGGTAGCCGTTTTTTCTCTCCGTATTCAAGTCCACGCCCGCAACGATCTCCATCTCGCCGTCCGCCTCCGCCAGGGAGGAGATCACCTGTCCCATGGCTCCGTTGCAGCCGTGCATAATCGCTTTTATCATTGTAAATGCCTCCTGTTCTGTGGTCTGTCTCTCAAATCCGTCGGTTTCCTCACGCCAGAAGGCCGTAGGCCTTCAGCTCCCTCGCCAGCCGCTCCTGATGCTCCGGCTCCATCTCCGTCAGGGGCAGGCGCATGGGGCCCACCTCCCGGCCCATGAGGTTTAAGGCCGCCTTCACCGGGATGGGGTTCACCTCACAGAACAGGGCAGAGATCAGGGGGATCGCCTCCAGCTGCATGGCGGTGCTCTTCTTCACATCCCCGTCAAAGTAGGCCTGGCACATCTCGTGGGTCTTGCCCGGGGCCACGTTGGCCAGGACGGAGATCACGCCCTTGCCTCCCAGGGAGAGGAGGGGAACGATCTGGTCGTCATTTCCGGAGTAGAGGTCCACGCAGCCGTCCGCCATGGACATGATGGTGGCCACCTGGGAGATATTGCCGCTGGCCTCCTTCACGCCCACGATGTTCTTCACATTTCTGCACAGATGCACGATGGTGGCCGGCTCGATGTTGACCCCGGTGCGGCTCTGGATGTTGTAGAGGAGGATGGGCAGGTCCACCGCCTCCGCCACCTTGGAGAAGTGGGCGATGAGGCCCTTCTGGGTGGCCTTGTTGTAGTAGGGGGATACCAGCAGAAGGCCGTCGGCCCCGGATTTCTTCGCCTCCATGGACAGCTCCACCGCCGTCTGGGTGCAGTTGGAACCGGTCCCGGCGATCACCGGCACTCTCCCCTTGGTCCTCTCGCAGACGAAGCGGATCACCGCGTTGTGCTCGTCGTGGTCCAGGGTTGCGGACTCCGCCGTGGTGCCGCAGGCGATGATGGCGTCGATGCCCCCCGCAATCTGCTCCTCCACCAGCTGATCTAGTTTCTCAAAATTGACGGATCCGTCCTCATGAAACGGAGTGATCAGCGCCACTCCCGCGCCCTCAAAAATTGCCATATAGATGTCCTCCTTTAAAAATAAAATGGACTGCCCTCACGGACAGCCCCTTGAATTTGCCTATGCGCATTCCTCAGTAGCACTCCATCCGCCGGGATGACAGTCACACGGCTCTTAACCGTATGCCCAGGATCTCCTCCCGCAGGCGGCGAAAACCCTTCGGCGCAGCATCCTTTCCTCCGTCTTCCCACGCCCCTGCGGCATCCGGCGGCATACTCTTAAGCTGCGCAACCTCTACTTTTTCTCTTTTGCATGATGGTGTCACTGCTTTCCCGTGCACTCATTCTCCATGTGGGAAATGCAGTCCACCACGGACTTCAAACCGTCCGGGCATCTGCGCCCTGTGAGGATCAGCTCCATGCCGTCCTCCTTCTCCTGCACCATGGCCCGGATCTGATCTTCATCCATAATCCCGTAGTCCAAAAGCTCCAGAATCTCGTCCAGGATCAGCAGATCGCACTCGCCGGTGCGAATCACCTTCTTGGCGAAATTCAGGCCGTTGCGGATGTTCATCAGCTCTTCCTGCTTCTCCTCGGGGGAAAGATCCTTAAACCCCACCGTCTGCTTCTCAAACCGGAAGATCTTCAGCTCCGGCTCCAGCCGCTTTAAAATCTCTGAATCCGTCCCGGCTGTGCTGCCCTTCAGGAACTGGATGACGATCACCGTCTTCCCCTGATTCAGCATCTGAATCGCCCGCCCCAGGGCCGCCCCGGTCTTTCCCTTGCCGCTGCCGTAGATTATCTGAACTTTCCCTTTATCCATAGCTTCACCTCATAAGCGTCGTTCAACTTCAGTTTATCGTACCATATTTTTCTGCTTTTTGCAAGTCTAGCCGTCCACACACTCCAGCTTGCTCACGGAGACCTCATAGGCCACCCGCTTCTCGCACTCGGTGTCGCTCAAGCGCTTGGTGTACTCTCTGCTCTGCACCCGGCCCCAGATCCGCACCCGGATTCCCACCTGGAAGCCGGAGGCGTACCTGGCATTTCTCCCCCAGCAGATGCAGGGTATGTAGTCCGACTTCCCGTAGGGCCGGTTCACCGCCAGCAATAGATCGGCGATCTCCCGCCCCAGGGGCGTCTTTCGGTACACCGGCTCCTTGCAGATATACCCGTCCAGGTAGATCTGGTTGGTCTTGGTGTAGTCCGTAAATTCCTCCAAGAAATGAATCTCCCGCACAAACACGGAGAGGACCAGGCGGTTCTTCGTCCCCTCATGGCGGTTATAGGAGCGGAACTGCCCGATGGCCTCCACCGTGCAGCCCTGGTAGTCCCCGTTTACATCCAGCAGACGCTCGGAGATCAGCAGGGGAATGACATCCACCTGCTCGCTCAGCCGGTTCACCGCCACATTCACCACGTAGAAGCCCTCCCCGAAGACCTCGTGGCTGAAGGTGAAACCGGAGACGATCTCCCCGATCACGCTGACCCTGTTGTTTTCCATCATTTTTTCTGACATAGTATTTCTCCTCTTTCCTGTCCTTATTATTTGCCCGTAAGCTACTACTATGTCTATGACAGAGAAATCCCGCCTATGCGGGGAAACGGTCGCAAAATTTAGACACCGTTCCCCCGCCCAGGCGGGCGGATGCGGCAGAAAGCCTTGATGTTCTACAGGAAATATTCATTTTCCCGGCGCGCCGACAATTTCTGCGTGAAATTCTCCGCGAATTCCCGGTAGGCGGGGACATCCATGTTCTTGGCGCCCGCGGGGCAGCGGCGGATGCACCGGAAGCAGGCGATGCACCGGTCCGGGTCCACCGTGCGGCAGTCGGCTCCGATGGCCCCCTCCGGGCACTCCCGGACGCAGAGGCCGCAGCCGGTGCAGGCGTCGGAGGTCAGCGGGCGGAAATTTCCTCCCTTGCCGCCCTCGTCCCCCTTGACGTAGGGGCGGCTGCCCGGCACCGTCTCCAGGGCTTTTTTCGCCCTCACGCCGGCGGCCGCCTTCTCTGCAAACTCCCGGTCCTGGGCCAGATCCGACGCATCCGGGCGGCCTACCTGGATGCTGCCGTAGGTGTGCTGGCCCACCAGGGCCGCCGCTGCCGCCGGCACGAAGCCCTGCTCCCTGGCCAGGTCAAAGAGCTCCAGCAGGGCGTCGTCGTAGTCCCGGTTTCCGTAGGTGACGGTGACGATGCAGGGCGTCCCGTCTCCGCGGAACCGGCGGAAGCGCTCCCTGCAGCCCCGATACAGCCTGCCGCCGTACACCGGGGCCCCGAACACCACCGCGTCCTCCGGGCCGAACTCCGTCCGCTCCGACTCCGCGTCGAAGCGGGTCACATCTATGGACAGAAATTCCCCGTCCCCCAGGGCTTTGGCTATGGCCTCCGCCCCTTTTCTGGACGTATCTGTGGGTGAAAAGTAAATTGCAGCGATCATTTCTAACTCCCTCTTTCTTCTGTAAATATCAGCTCTGTACCCTAGCTCACCAGGTCGAACAGGGACAGCTGGTTGCTCTCCGGCAGGTCTCCCAGGAGATTTAAGTCCGCCATCAAATCACAGATGGTCTTGCTCACCTTGGTGCGGCTGCGGAAATCCTCCTTGGAGAGGAAGGGGCCGTCCATGACGGCGTCCACAATGGCCTCCGCCGCCTTCTCCCCCAGCCCGTCTATGCTGGAGAGGGAGGGCATCAGCTTTCCGTCGATGATCTGGAAATGCCTGGCCTTGGCCCGGTAGATGTCGATGGGCATGAACTCAAAGCCCCTGGCGTACATCTCCTGGACGATGCGCATATCCCGCAGGGTGGCCTGCTCCTTCTGGGTCAGGGTGTCCGACCGCCTCTTGTAGTCCTCCAGATGGTACTCCAGCCGCTCTCTCCCCTGGCACATGAGCTCGTAGGAGAAGCCGCTGGCCCGGATGGAGAAGAAGGCGGCGTAGTAGGCCAGGGGATAGAACACCTTGCAGTAGGCGATCCGCCAGGCCATCATCACGTAGGCCGCCGCGTGGGCCTTGGGGAACATGTACTTGATCTTCTTGCAGGAGCCGATGTACCAGTCCGGCACCCCGTGGGCCGTCATCTCCGCCTCCCACTCCGGCTTCAGCCCCTTGCCCTTGCGGACGCTCTCCATGATGGTGAAGGACAGCTCCTGGTCCAGGCCCATCTGGATGAGATAGATCATGATGTCGTCTCGGGTACAGATGGCGGTCTGAATGGTGGCCTTGCCCTCCTGGATCAGGGTCTGGGCGTTGCCCAGCCACACGTCCGTGCCGTGGGACAGGCCGGAGATGCGCACCAGGTCGGAGAAATATTTCGGCTTGGCGTCGATGAGCATCTGCATGGCAAAGTCTGTGCCGAACTCCGGGATCCCCAGGGCGCCCAGCTTGCAGCCGCCGATGTCCTCCGGGGTGATCCCCAGGGCGCTGGTGTTCTGGAACAGGGTCATCACCTCCGGGGAATCCAGCGGGATGTCCTTTACCGGGTCCAGCCCCGTCAAATCCTGGAGCATGCGGATCATAGTGGGATCATCGTGTCCCAGGATGTCCAGCTTCAGCAGGTTGTGGTCGATGGAGTGGTAGTCAAAATGGGTGGTGATGGTGGAGGTGGTCATGTCGTTGGCCGGGTGCTGCACCGGGGTGAAGGAGTAGATCTCCTCCCCCAGGGGGAGCACGATGATGCCTCCCGGATGCTGGCCGGTGGTCCGCCTCACCCCCACGCAGCCCTGGACGATGCGGTTGATCTCGCAGTTGCGCTTGCGGACGCCGTGCTCCTCGAAGTAGTTCTTCACGTAGCCGTAGGCCGTCTTGTCCGCCAGGGTGCCGATGGTCCCGGCCCGGAAAGTCTGGCCCTTGCCGAAGATCACCTCCGTGTAGTCGTGGGCCTTGCTCTGGTACTCCCCGGAGAAGTTCAGGTCGATATCCGGCTCCTTGTTGCCCTTAAATCCCAGGAAGGTCTCAAAGGGGATGTCAAATCCCTCCTTCTTCAGGGGCGTCCCGCACACCGGGCAGAGCTTGTCCGGCATGTCGCAGCCGGCCATTCCCCCGAACTTCTTCACTTCCTCCGAGTCAAAATCGTAGTAGTGGCAGTTGGGGCAGATGTAGTGGGGGCTCAAGGGGTTTACCTCCGTGATTCCCGCCATGGTGGCCACGAAGGAGGATCCCACGGAACCCCTGGATCCCACCAGGTAGCCGTCCTCGTTGGACTTCCACACCAGCTTCTGGGCGATGATGTACATCACGGCGAAGCCGTTGCTGATGATGGAGTTCAGCTCCCGCTCCAGCCTGGCCACCACGATCTCGGGCAGCTCCTCCCCATAGATCTCGTGGGCCCGGTCGTAGCAGATTTTCCGCAGGGTCTTGTCGGAGTCCGGGATCACCGGCGGGCACTTGTCCGGCCGCACCGGGGAGATCTTCTGACAGCGGGCGGCAATCTTCCGGGTGTTGGTCACCACCACCTCGTAGGCCTTGTTGGGGCCCAGATACTCAAACTCCTTCAGCATCTCCTCCGTGGTGCGCAGATACAGGGGCGCCTGCTCGTCGCTGTCCTTAAATCCCTGCCCCGCCATGATGATCCGCCGGTAGATCTCGTCCTCCGGGTCCAGGAAATGGACGTCGCAGGTGGCGCACACCGGCTTGCCGAACTTGTCCCCCAGATCCACGATCTTTTTGTTGATGGCAAACAGGTCGTCCAGGGTCTTCACCGTGCTCTTCTCGTCCTTCAGCATGAAGGCGTTGTTGCCCAGGGGCTGGATCTCCAGGTAGTCGTAAAAGTCCACCAGCCGGGCGATGGCCTCGTCGGAGGCTCCCCGCAGCAGGGCCTGATAGAGCTCCCCCGCCTCGCAGGCGGAGCCGATGATCAGCCCCTTCCTGTACTTCTGCAGCACGCTCTTGGGGATCCTGGGCCGCCTGGCAAAATAGTCCAGGTGGGAGAAGGATACCAGGCGGTACAGGTTCACCCGCCCCTCGTCGCTGTCCGCCAGGAGAATCACATGGTAGGTGGGCATCTTCTTGATCATGTCCGCCGACATCTGGCTCATGGCGTTCAGCTGGTCCACGTCCTCCACCCCCCGGTCCGCCAGCATCTTCACGAAGGCGGCGAAGATCTCCGCCGTGGCCCCGGCGTCGTCCACCGCCCGGTGATGGTTCTCCAGGGACACGTTTAAGGCCTTGGCCACCGTGTCCAGCTTGTAGCGGTTTAAATTGGGGAGCAGGTGCTGAGCTAGGGTCACCGTGTCCAGCACCGTGGGGGAGAAGGGGATCCCCAAGCGGGCGGCATTGTGGGCCACAAAGCTTACGTCGAAGGCGGCGTTGTGGCCCACCAGGGCCGCTTCCCCGCAGAAATCCAGGAATTTGGGCAGGATTTCCTCGATCTTCGGCGCGTCGATGACCATGGCGTCATTGATGCCGGTGAGCTTCTCGATCTCAAAGGGGATGGGCACCTCCGGATTCACGAAGGCGGAGAAGCGGTCCACGATCTCCCCCCTCTCCACCCGGACGGCCCCGATCTCGATGATCCGGTTCTTCTCCGGGCTGAGGCCGGTGGTCTCCAGGTCGAAGACCACAAAATTTCCCTGAAGGGACTGTCCTCTGGGGTTCTCCACCAGCAGCTTTAAGTCGTCCACCAGGTATCCCTCCACCCCGTAGATCACCTTGAACTCGTCCCCTTTTTCAAGGGCGTGGTTGGCGTCGGGGAATGCCTGGACGCAGCCGTGGTCCGTGACGGCGATGGCGTCCATGCCCCATTTCTTGGCGCGCTTGATGATGTCCTTCACCTCGGACACCCCGTCCATATCGCTCATCTTGGTGTGGCAGTGGAGCTCCACCCGCTTTTCCAGGCTGTTGTCCATGCGCTTGCCGGTGAAATCCTCCCCCTTCTTGATGCCCACCACGGAGCTCAGGGTCAGCTCCCCGTCGAACTTGTCCACGGAGATGACCCCCTTCACCCGGACGAAGGTGCCCTCCTTCGTGGCCGTCTTCAGATCCTCCAGGGCCTCCCCCTCGGCGAAGATCTTCACCGTCATGGTGTCGGTGAAATCCGTCACGTCGAACATGAACATGGTCTTGCCGCTGCGCAGCTCTCGGCTGTCCCGGTGGATGATCTTGCCCCGGAGTATGGTCTCCCCGATGACGCCATCGATTTTGTCGATCTCCGTAAAATCCCCCTCAAAATCTCTTCCGTAGAGCACGTCGGGGTTGTCGGAGCGGTGGTAGGCCCGGCGGTTCTCCCCCTTGGCGTACTCGCCCTTTTTGAAGCCGCCCTTCTTGAAGCTGCCCTTCTTAGAGCCGCCGGCCAGACTCCGGCCAGCTCCGGCCCGGGAGGGCGCCCCCGGGGACTCAGCTCCCTCCTCCCAGGGGGGAAGGTTCAGCTCCGGCGGATTCTCTCCCTCCGGGAGGACGTTTCCGTCCTGGGCCATGGCCATGGCCCGGCTCCAGAACTCCTCGTCCCCCTCCGCCGCCTGTCCGGCTGCCATCTGCCGGCTCCCCACGGCGGAGCGCATGGTGATCTCCTCCACCTCCCTGGTGAGCTGCAGCTGCTTCTGCCTGCGGACCCGGCTGGCTTCAGGCTTCACATAGGAGAACTGCACCTCCGCCGGCAGACCGCAGCGCTCGTGGAAGATCTTCTCCAGGACGCGCTTTAGCTCCGGCGCCTTCTCCCGGTTCACCATGGTGTCCTCCACCGTCAGGTGCAAAAGGTCCGGCTCCGGAAAGGCGCACTCCGCCCTGCGGAACATGGAGTACTCGATGATGCTGTAATTTTTCAGCTCCAGGAGCACGCTGTCCCGGTAAACGTCCAGCAGCTTCTCCGGCGTGTACTGGCTGGAGAGGCGGTATCGCTCCACGATCTTCACCGCCAGCTTCCGGCCGGGGAACAGCTGGTCCCGGATGGCCTTCTCCAGGCTGTAAATATCCTTTTTCTGGATCAGCCTGGGGCTTTTGATATAGACACGAACAGAGCTTCTGTCCCGGTTGGAGGCGACTCTCTCCACCTCCACCAGGCCTAAAAGCTCCTGCAGATTCTCCTCCATATGCAGATCCGGAAATACCTCCGGAAATGGTTTCGCCATTCTACTTCCTTCTCTCTCTGCGCATTTCTTCCAGTTCCAGTTTCAGGGCCGGCAGAAGCTCCGTCTCCGGCAGCTTGCAGACGATCTGGCCTTTTTTGAACAGAAGGCCCTCCCCGATGCCGCCGGCTATGCCCACATCCGCCTCTCTGGCCTCCCCGGGGCCGTTGACCACGCAGCCCATGACGGCCACCTTCACGCCGTCCAGGTCGTCAAACTCCTCCGCCAGGGTCTCCACCTCCCCGGCCAGGGGAATGAGGTTGATCCTGGTTCTGCCGCAGGTGGGGCAGGATACCACCTCCACGCCGCCCTTGCGCAGCCCCAGCGTCCGCAGGATCTGCTTGGCCGCCTTGACCTCCTCCAGGGGATCCCCGGTGAGGGAGACGCGGATGGTGTCGCCGATGCCCTCGTGGAGGATGATCCCCAGGCCCACCGCCGATTTGATGCTGCCGGAGTAGACGGTGCCCGCCTCGGTGATTCCCACGTGGAGGGGATAGTCCGTCCGCTGGGCGATGAGCTCGTGGGCCTTCACGCACATGAGGACGTCGGAGGATTTGATGCTGATCACCAGGTTGCGGTAATCCATCTTCTCGATGAGCTTCACCTGGCCCAGGGCGCTCTCCACCAATCCCTCCGCCGTGACGCCGCCGTATTTTTCCAGAATCTCCCTCTCCAGGGAGCCGCTGTTGACCCCCACCCGGATGGGAATTTGGCGCTCTCTGGCCTTCTCCACCACTGCCCGGACGCGCTCCTCGCTCCCGATGTTGCCGGGGTTGATGCGGATCTTGTCCGCGCCGTTCTCCATGGCGGCGATGGCCAGCCGGTAGTCAAAATGGATGTCCGCCACCAGGGGGGTGTGGATCCGTGACTTGATCTCCCGCAGCGCTTCCGCCGCCTCCATGGTGGGGACCGCCACCCGGATGATCTCGCAGCCCGCCTTCTCCAGGCGCAGGATCTGGTCCACGGTGGAGTGCCAGTCCTCCGTCTTCGTGTTGCACATGGACTGGATGGCCACCGGATGGCCGCCGCCGATGGCCACATTCCCAATCTGAACTGTCTTTGTCCTCTCTCTCATCTGTCTCTCCTCCCCGAGCATCTGCCTAGAGCAGGCTCCGTATATCGTTGAACAGTACAAACACCATCAAGGCCATGAGAATCAGCAGGCCGGCCATGTGGACCATGCCCTCCTTCTCCTGGTCGATGCCCTTCCCCCGCACCGCCTCGATGACGAGGAAGACCAGACGCCCCCCATCCAGGGCCGGCAGGGGGAGAAGGTTCATGATCCCCAGGCTGGCGCTCAAAATCAGGCTCCAGTAGCACAGGGTGAGGGCCATCACCGGGAGGCCGATCTCCCGGCTCTCCTCCACATTCTCCCCGATCATGGCCACGATCCGCACCGGACCGGCCACCGCCTCGTCCACCTGCACCTGCCTGGTGAAGAGCATCTTCAGGCTGTCAAAGGTGGAGGTGACGCAGTATTTCACCTGGTAGGCGCTGTAGTAGAGCACCTGCCCCGGGTTCTCCGCCTTCACATAGCGGCTGATGAAGGTGACGCCCATGAGGTAGCGCCCCTGCTCTTTAGAGTACTCCGGCGTGAGCACTGTCTCCCCCGTGGTCCACTGGTCCTCCCCCGCCGGACGGCGGTACTGCACCCGCAAGGTCTCCCCGGGATTGGCCAGCATGTAGATCTGGATGTCCTCGTAGGCCGTGATCTTGCGACTGTTGACCCGGGTGATCACGTCCCCCGGCAGAAGCCCCGCCTCCGCCGCCGGGGATCCCTCCGTCACCTCGCTGATCTCGAACTTCTGGTAGCCGATGTTCAGCACGATGATGACGGCGAAGAGGAAGGCAAGGATAAAGTTGAAGGCCGGGCCGGCGAAGACCACGGAGATCCTGGCCCAGACGGACTTGTTGTTGAAGGCGCTGGGATCCGTGTCCTTCTCGTCCTCCCCCAGCATCATGCAGGAGCCGCCGAAGGGCAGGATCTTGACGGAGTACCGGGTCTCCTTCCCCTGCCAGGAGAGGAGCCTGGGGCCCATGCCGATGGAGAACTCCACCACCCCGATGCCGTTTAATTTCGCCAGAAGAAAGTGGCCGAACTCGTGCACCAGCACAATCAGCCCGAAGACCAGAACGGCCGCTATGATGTTCAGCAAATTACCACCTGCTTTCTATATAGTCGTAGGTATCCCGCTCCGCCTCCAGGATCTGCTCCACAGACGGATTCGGGATCACCGTGTGGCGCCTCATGGCGCTCTCTATGATGTCTGTTATGGTAAGATACCCGATTTTCCGATTTAAAAACATGCTCACTGCCCGCTCGTTGGCCGCGTTGAACACCGTGGGCAGGGAACCTCCCGTCCTCCCCGCCTCGTAGGCCAGGGACAGGCCGGGAAAATTGTCAAAGTCCGGCTTTTCAAAGCGGATCTCCGCCAGCTTCCAGAAGTCCAGGCGCTCTCCCCCCATGGGCCGGCGCTCCGGCCAGCAGAGGGCGTACTGGATGGGGAGCTTCATGTCGGGGGTGCCCAGCTGGGCCATCACCGCCCCGTCCTCGAACTCCACCATGGAGTGGATGATGCTCTGGGGCTGCACCACCACCTGCACCTGATCCATCTCCACGCCGAAGAGCCATCTGGCCTCCATCACCTCCAGGCCCTTGTTGACCATGGTGGAGGAGTCGATGGTGATCTTCTGCCCCATGGACCAGTTGGGGTGCTTCAGGGCGTCCTCCACCTGGATATTCTTCATCTCCTCCCTGGTCTTCCCGCGGAAGGGACCGCCGGAGGCGGTGAGAAGAATCTTGTGGATCCTGTTGCCGTGCTCCCCGTTCAGGCACTGGAAAATGGCGCTGTGCTCGCTGTCCACCGGGAGGAGACGGACGCCCCTCTCCCGCACCATGGGGATGATGAGATGGCCGGCGGTCACCAGCGTCTCCTTGTTGGCCAGGGCGATGTCCTTGCCCGCCTGGATGGCGGCGATGGTGGGCCGGATGCCGATCATCCCCACCACCGCGGTCACTACCACCTGGGCGGAGGCCTCCGTGGCCACAGCGATGAGGCCGTCCATGCCGGCCTCCACCCGCACATCCAGGTCTGCCACCCGAGCCTTCAGCTCCTCTGCCCTCTCCTCGGACCAGACCGCCGCCACCTTCGGGCGGAATCGACGGATCTGCTCCTCCAGCAGGCGGATGTTGCTGCCCGCCGCCAGGGCCGTGATCTCCATATCCGGATGATTCTCCACCACCTCCAGGGTCTGTGTCCCGATGGATCCGGTGGATCCAAGTACTGCTATTCGTCTCATATCTCAGTTCTCTCCTTCGTATCCGCGGCCAGGGAATCCCCCGCCGCCCAAGGTCCCCGCAAAGGTTCTCAGAGAATGTTCACCGCCAGGAAATTGACGGCGAAAAAGATGGCCGGGGCCGTAAAAATCATGCTGTCAAACCGGTCCAGCACGCCTCCGTGTCCGGGGATCAGATTTCCGTAGTCCTTCACGTTGTGGTTGCGCTTCACCGCCGAGGCGGCCAGATCCCCGATCTGGGAGATCACCGCCGCGATGGCGCAGGCCAGGGCGCAGGCCAGGGGCGGATTCTCCACCGCCAGCATATGCCCGCCGAAGAGCGCCCCGTAGATGCCCCCCAGCAGGGCGGCCCCCAGGGCTCCCCCCACCGCCCCCTCGATGGATTTCTTGGGGCTCAGCACCGGAGCCAGCTTGTGTCTGCCAAAGAGCATCCCCGTGCAGTAGGCGCAGGTGTCACAGCCCCAGGAGCTGATGAAAATCAGCCACACCAGGAAGGCGCCGTCGGGCATGGTGCGGGTCTGGTAGAGGTAGGACAGCATCACCGGCACGTAGAGGACGCCGAACACCGCCCCCGTGATCTGCTCCGTCTTGTAGGCCGGAAAGGTGATCACGTAGATGGTCATCAGGAGCATCACCGTGAGGATCATGACAAACTCCACGTACTGGCGCCCCTCAAACCACAGGATGCCGAAGTAGGCCGCCGCCGACAGATAGCCGGCGATGCCGGCCCCGTTCTTCTCGATGCCCAGCACCCGGTAAAATTCAAACAGGCCGACGAAGGCGATGGCGCAGTTGACGGCAAAGAGCAGAGGCCCGCCGCTGATCACCACCACCAGGGCCGCAGCCACCAGAACTATTCCGCTGATGAGTCGCGTGGTAAACATAGCATCCTCCTCCCCGCCTACTTCGCCTTCACTCCGCCGAAGCGCCGGTCTCTTTTATTGTACGCGTCGATGGCCTTTTCCAATTCCTCTTTGTTGAAATCCGGCCACAGACAGTCGGTGACGTAGATCTCCGTGTAGGCCAGCTGCCAGAGGAGGTAGTTGGAGAGGCGCAGTTCCCCGCTGGTGCGGATGAGGAGATCCGGGTCGGGAATCCCGGCCGTGTCCAGGTAGGAGGCGAACACCTGCTCCGTGATCTCCTCCTTCTTCAGACTCCCCGTCTCCAGGTCCGCCGCCATCTTTCTGGCGGCCCGGACGATCTCATCCCGCCCCCCGTAGTTGACGGCGATGATGAAAGTCATCCCCGTGTTGTCCTTCGTCTCCGCCTCCAGGCGGTTGATCCCCTCCACGATGTCTTTATCGAAACGGCTCCTCTCGCCGATCATTTTCACTCTCACATTGTTGGCCTTGGCGATCTTCAAAAGCCGCACCATGTAGAAGCGGAACAGCTGCATCAGAGCGCCCACCTCCTCCGCGGACCGCTTCCAGTTCTCCGTGGAAAATCCGTACACCGTCAGATAGCGGATGCCCATTCTCGCGGCGATCTCCACCGTCTTCTCCACGGTGACACAGCCCTCCTTGTGGCCCATGGTGCGGGGCAGGCCCCGCCGCTTGGCCCAGCGGCCGTTGCCGTCTAAGATCAGGGCCACATGCTCCGGAATTGTCCTGTTTTCTGTGTTCTCCATATTTCTCCTCCATCCTGCACTCCCGCCCGCCCCCGGACGGGAAACAGGGGCGGTATTGCTGCCGCCCCCGAGAGATATCTGTTTATTTATACCGTCATGATCTCCTTGGTCTTGTTCTCCACTGCCTTGTCCACCTCGGCGATCATCTTGTCCGTCAGCTTCTGGATCTTCTCCTCCGCCTCCTTGCGATCATCCTCGGAGATCTCGTCCCCCTTCTCCATCTTCTTGAAGGTGTCGTTGGCATCCCGGCGGATGTTGCGGATGGCTACCTTGGTGGCCTCCCCCTTCTTCTTCACGTCCTTGGCCAGCTCTTTTCTTCTCTCCTCCGTCAGCTCCGGGAACACCAGGCGGATCACGCTGCCGTCGTTGGTGGGGTTAATGCCCAAGTCGGAGGTGAGGATTGCCTTCTCAATGGCCTTGAGCAGGCTCTTCTCCCAGGGCTGAATCACGATCATCCGGGCCTCGGGTACGGATACGTTGCCCACCTGCTGGATGGGGGTGGGGGTGCCGTAGTAGTCCACTCTCAGCTTGTCCAGCACATGGGGATTGGCGCGGCCGGCGCGAATGGATGCGTACTCATTCTGCAGCGCGTCCAGGGATTTGTTCATCTTGGTCTCATAAATCTGTAATTTTTCCTTGTCCATATATCCTCCTAGTTATACGGTCACCATCGTGCCGTTTATTTTTCCTGTCATGGCGTTGGCGATGCTGTCCTTCTCGTTTAAGTCGAACACCGCCATGGGCATCCTGTGCTCCATACACATGATGGAGGCCGTCAGGTCCACCACCGCAAGCTTTTTGTCGATCACTTCCTGGATGGAAATGGTGTCGTAGCGCTTGGCGTCGGGGTTCAGCTTGGGGTCGCTGTCGTAGACGCCGTCGATGGACTTGGCCAACAGGATGCAGTCCGCATCCATCTCGATGGCTCGCAGCACGATCCCCGTGTCCGTGGAGAAGTAGGGGTGTCCCGTCCCCCCGGCAAAGAATACCACCGTGCCCTCCTCAAAGCATCTATTGGCCTTGTCCTTGGAGAACAGCTCCGTCATGGACCCGCAGAGGAAGGGGGTGAAAATCTGGGTCTTCATGCCCTCCGCGCGGAAGATCTCCGACACGTAGACGCAGTTCATCACCGTGGCCAGCATGCCGATCTGATCCGCCTTGGTGCGGTCGATGGCGCTGCTGGTGCGGCCCCGCCAGAAATTGCCTCCTCCGATGACGATTCCCACCTGGACTCCCTGGTCCACGGAGATCTTCACCTGCCTGGCCACTTCCCGGACTGTGTCCTCGTCAAAGCCTGTTTTTTTCGGTCCGGCCAGAGCCTCGCCGCTAAGTTTCAGCAATACACGATTCGTCTTCATGGTTATCCTCTCTTGTTCTGTTGTGATTTTCCTGGGAAAATACTTTACTCAGAAAAGTATATCATATTCCCCGATATTTGAAAAGCCGTTTCCTGAAAAAGGAGGATATGGAAAGGCCGGCGGCCCTGCTCTCTCTGCAGAACCGCCGGCCGCCGGTCTCTATCTATTTTTGAAGATTTCTCCGTCCTTCATCACGAAGGTCACCTTCTGAAGGGCGCGGATGTCGGCGATGGGATCGGTGTCCACAGCCACCAGGTCCGCCAGCTTTCCGGCCTCCACGGCCCCCACCTTGTGGTCCCAGCGCAGCATCTTCGCCGCGCTCTTCGTGGCGGAGAGGATGGCGTCCTCCGGCGCGAATCCGTCGTCCACCAGGAGTTCAAACTCCAAAGCCTGGCTCCCGTGGGTGCTGAAGGGGGTGCCGGTGTCCGTGCCGAAGGCGATCTTCACGCCGCCCTCGTAGGCCATGCGGGTGGATTTCTTGTGGCGGTCCGCCACCATGGCGCATTTGTCCACCATCTCCTGGGGGATGCCCGCCTCCACACCGTGGCGCATGATGTTGTAGGGGGCACAGAGGGTGGGAACCAGCCAGGTGCCGGCGTCCACCATCATCTTTAGGCCCTCCTCATCCAGCATGGTGCCGTGCTCGATGGTGTCGATGCCCGCCTCCACGGCCCACTTGATTCCCAGGGTGCCGTGGGTGTGGGCGCTGGTGAGCTTGCCCTTTCTCTTGGCCTCGTCGCAGATGGCCTTCATCTCCTCCACCGTAAACTCCGGTGCCCCGGGGTCGTCCCCCACGGACATGACGCCGCCGGTGGCCATGAGCTTGATCTGGTCGGCGCCCCGCTTAAAGTTCTCCCTGGCGGCGGCCCGGCCCGCGTCTGGGCCGTCCACGATCAGGCCCATGGAGGTACGCCCGGTGATGTAGGGGTTGAAATGGCCGTCGGCGTGGCCGCCGGTAGTGCCCAGGGGCATGCCGCTGCAGAAGATTCTCGGCCCCTTCACCGTGCCATTCTCGATCATGTTGCGCAGGGCGATGTCCGCAAAACCGGTGGAACCCTCGTCCCGCAGGCTGGTAAAGCCCGCCTCCAGATCCCGCATGGCGTAGACGTACGCCTTGAAGGCCATGTCCCCGTCGGTGGCGGCGGACATGGAGGCGGTTCCGTCCGGCTCCCCGTTCATGATCAGGTGCACATGGCAGTCGATGAATCCCGGCATCACGTACTTGCCGGAGAGATCCACCACCTCCCAGCCCTCCTCCGGGCCGGCGGCGCCGTACTCCACCTTCACAATCTCATTTCCCTCTATGTACACGTTGGCCTGCTCTCTGAATCTCTTCTCGTTGACGTCAAACAGATGGCCGCATTTGATAACCTGTCTCATAGCTGCTTCCCCCTTTACTGTCTGTACACCGTGCCGTCCTTCATGACGAAGGCGCAGCGGGTCATGGCGCTGATATCCTCCAGCGGATTGCCGTCGAAGGCGGCGATGTCCGCCAGCTTGCCCTCCTCCACGGAGCCGATCCGGTCGTCCCACTTTAACAGGCGGGAGTTGACCTTGGTGGCTGCCAGGAGCGCCCCGGCGGGGGTGAAGCCGCAGCGGGTCATGAGCTCAAACTCGAAGGCCTGCTCGCCGTGGCGGTTGAAGGCGGTGCCGCTGTCCGTTCCAAAGCCGATGTTGATGCCCATGGCGATCATCTTCTTTAAGTGCTCCCCGTGGTTTTTCAGGCAGAGTTCCGCCTTCTCCACCATCCAGGGCGCCAGGGCGCCGGTCTTGCCGAACTCCACGATGCGGTAGGCGGCGATGATGGTGGGGATCAGGTAGGTGCCGTGCTCCTTCATCAGCTCCATGCCCTCGTCATCGATGAGCATGCCGTGCTCGATGGAGGTGATGCCGGCCCAGATGGCGTTCTTGATGCCCTCCGCCCCGTGGGCGTGGGCGGAGGAGATCCGTCCCCGGCTGTTGGCGATGTCCAGGGCCGCCTTCATCTCCTCCAAGCTCAGCTCCGGCGCCCCCGGCTCATCCCCGAAGCTCATGACGCCGCCGGTGGCCATGAGTTTGATCTGGTCGGCGCCGTACTTGAAAGTGTAGCGGGCCGCCCTTCTGGCCTCGTCCGGGCTGTTCACAATGCTGGCCATGGTGCCGCCGGTCACTCCCGGGGCAAAGCTGGCGTCCCCGTGGCCGCCGGTGGAGCTGAGGGCCACGCCGGAGACGAACATCCTGGGGCCAACCACCATGCCGGAGTTGATGGCATTCTTCAGGGCCACATCGGAAAATCCCACGCCCCCCTCATCCCGGATGGTGGTAAAACCGGCCATGAGGTCCTTCTGGGCGTTGACCATGGAATAGAGGGCAAATTCTCCCGTGAGCATCTTGGCCAGGCTGTCGGTGTTGGGCTCCCCGTTCATATTCACATGGACGTGGGCGTCGATCAGCCCCGGCGTCACGAACTTGTCCGACAGGTCGATGACCTGGGCGTCCGCCGGGACAGCCCCGTCCTCCCAGGGGGCCACGGAGGCGATGCGGTTGTCCTCCACGTTGACGGCCATATTTTTCTCCACGGTTTCATCTATGCCGCGAAACAGCAGACCGCATTTTAAAATCGTTTTTTTCATTGGTTCTCCTTTCCACGGGCCGTCTTCGTCGGCGGCTCGTCTCGTATGGGAACCAGTATAGCACTTTAACGCATTGGTGTAAAGGAGAAGTCAAGCCAATTTGGCAGCGAAATCCGCCATGACTTCCGAGATCTTGATCTGCTGGGGACATACCACCTCGCAACTGCGGCAGCCGATGCAGGCGGACGGCCATTTGTCCTTGGAAATGGCGGACAGGGCCATGGGGGCGATAAATCCGCCGCCGGTGAAGCTGTGCTCGTTGTACAGGCTCAGAAGATGGGGGATGTCAAGCCCCTGGGGACAATGGCTCACACAGTAGTGGCAGGCAGTGCAGGGAACGGCGATCTTCTTCACCATACCGTCCGCGATGTCTAAGAGGGTCTGTCTCTCCTCCTCATTGAGAGGTCTCTCCTCCCCAAAGGTGCGGATATTCTCCTGGAGCTGTTCCATGTTGGACATGCCGGAGAGGGTGACGGTCACCTCCGGGAGGCTCTGGAGGAAGCGGAACGCCCAGGCCGGGATCTCTTCCTCCGGGCGCAGGGCGGTGAGCTTCGCCTCATCCTCCTCTGCCAGGGAAGCCAGTTTTCCTCCCCTCAGAGGCTCCATCACCCACACGGGAATACGGTATTCATCCAGCAGCTTCACCTTGTTCTCCGCGTCCTGAAACTTCCAGTCCAGATAGTTTAACTGAATCTGGCAGAACTCCATGTCCTTGCCGTAGGCTTCCAGGAAGCGTCTCATCACGTCATAGCTGCCGTGAGCGGAAAATCCCAGATGGCGGATGCGGCCATTCTCCTTCTGCCGCATCAGATATTCATGAATGCCGTATTTGGGATCCAGATACGCGTCGATGTTCATCTCGCAGACATTGTGGAACAGGTAGAAGTCGAAATATTCCACGCCGCATTTCTCCAGCTGCTTCTCAAAAATTTCCTCCGCCTTGTCCATGTTGGAGAGGTCGTAGCCGGGAAATTTGGTGGCCAGATAAAAGCTGTCCCTGGGATATTTCTTCAAAGACCGCCCCATCACCAGCTCCGACTGGCCGCCGTGGTAGCCCCAGGCGGTGTCGTAGTAATTGACACCCTGGCTCATGGCATAGTCCACCATGGCCTTCGCCGCCTCCTCGTCAATCCGGGAATCATCCCCGTCCATCACCGGGAGGCGCATAGCTCCCATGCCCAAAGCGGACAATTTTAACCCCTGAAATTCTCTGTAAATCATGAATCTACCCCTCTTTCTTTTTAATTGCCTGTATTATATTCCTTAAAGTTTACTTTAAGTCAAGCAGTTTTCCCGAGCGGGTTCTCTCTCCTGGTTGCGCGGGGGACGAAATAGGAGTATACTCTTACCCAGTTTCAGTGGATTCCACCGTTCCACAACTTTAGGAGGACTTTTTTATGAACACACACGCAAGCGCCCGGCTGAAGCTCACCGCCTCCATGGTCATCTTCGGCACCCTGGGCATTTTCACCAGAAATATCGCCGTGAGCTCCGGGGAGCTGGCCCTCTACCGGGCCATCCTGGCAGCCGGCCTGATCCTCGTCTACCTGGCGGCGGGCAGGAAGCCCATCCCCTTCAAAAAAATACGCCGGGAGCTGCCTCTGCTGCTGCTCTCCGGCATGGCCATGGGCGTCAACTGGGTGCTGCTGTTCTCCGCCTACCGCTTCACCACCATCTCCATGGCCACCCTGAGCTACTATTTCGCCCCGGTGATCGTGATTCTGGCCTGCCCCATCCTCTTTCACGAGCGGATGACGGCGAAGGAGATCCTCTGCTTTGTCATGTCCACCGCCGGCCTGGTGCTCATCATCGGCGCGGGGGGAGCGGGAAACGGCACCGACCTCATCGGCGTCCTCTTCGGCCTGGGGGCAGCCGCCTTCTACGCCGCCGTCATCCTCATGAACAAGTTTATCCGCCAGGTGACCGGCATCCACCGCACCCTCATCCAGTTCGCGGGGGCCATCCTCATCCTGCTGCCCTACGTGGGCCTCACCGGCGGTTTTCACCTGGAGGTGCTGGACGGGACCGGCTGGGTCTGCCTGCTGGTGGTGGGGCTGGTGCACACCGGCGTCACCTACTGTATGTATTTCTCCGCCCTGAAGGATTTGAGCGGCCAGGAGACCGCCGTTTTAAGCTACATGGACCCCCTGGTGGCCACCCTCATCTCCGTCCTGGTGCTGGGGGAGCCCATGGCGCTCACCCAGGCCCTGGGCGGGGCGATGATCCTGGGCTTCACCCTCTGGAACGAGCTTCCGTCTAAAAAGTAGTCCCCTCCATCCGCCTCCGGTATTCGCCGGGGGTGCACCCGTACTTCTGCCTGAACAGGCGGTTGAAATACGAGAGATTGTCAAATCCGCAGCTCTGCGCCACGGCGGTGACGCTGGTCTCTGCCGACAGCAGCTGCATGGCCGCCTGGAAGAGGCGGTAACCATTCAGATATTCCACAAATGAGGCGCCCATGTACTGCTTAAAATATTTCATAAAGTGGGAGCTGCTGTAGCAGCAGATCCCCGCGGCGTCCTTCACGGAAATCTTCTCTCCATAGTGATTCTCCACAAAATCCAGCAGTTCTTTCATCTTTTCCCTGGATTTCTCCGGCCTTTCCCCCGGCCTCCACTCCTGAAAAATCCCCTGAAGCATCTGAAACAGAGCTCCTTTGACCCCCAGCTGGTAGGCGAAGGCTTTCTCCCGACAGAGGAGGTCCAGCCTTCTCACCGCCTCCGAAAAATCCTCCCAGCCCTTTCCCCCCGCCCTCATGTGCACCGGGTCCGCCGGAGCCCGCTCCGTGAGGGGGAGAAGGAATTCCGCCGTGCATAAATCCCCCGCGGACGCCATAAGCATCTGAGGACGGAAAATGATATTTTCATACTCCATGGTCTCCTCGGCCCGGGCGCTGATGCCATGGAGCTGCCCAGGAAATACGGCTACCGCCTCCCCCGCCTTCACCTCCACCGCCTGGCGGTCGGCGGTCACCACGCCTCTCCCCTTCTTCACCGCAATAATCTCCAGCTCCTCATGCCAGTGCACCTGCACCCAGGGGAAGTCCAGGGGGATGGTGCAGGGGTATATGTTGAAGGGAAATCCCTTCCCTCCGTGCTCTCTCCTCTCCCGCAGCCGGGAGCGATATTCGTATTCTGGTATCATATTCTGAAACCCTCCCCTTCCAAAATTTGATAGGATTGTACTATAACTGCCCAGGATTATGCAAGATTTTCCGGGGAGAAAAGCCTATGATACAGACAAATCTGTTAATTCTGATGCGGCGGCCGCCGGCTGCCGGGAAAGGAAGGATTCTATGAGACAAACACAGCTGAGACAACTTCTTGAGCAGGCCTGCGGGAAGGAAATCGCCTCCTGCTCCGTGCCGGAGCTCTACAGCGGCCTGCTCGCCCTGACCAAATCCATGGCGGACAAAGGCAGAAAGACAACCTCAGAGAAGAAGAAGCTCTACTATATCTCCGCGGAATTTCTCCTGGGGAAACTCCTCTCCAACAACCTGATCAACCTGGGAATCTACGGGGATGTGAAGGCCATCCTGGAGCAGAGCAGGAAATCCCTGGCGGAGGTGGAGGAATATGAACCAGAGCCCTCCCTGGGAAATGGGGGGCTGGGCCGGCTGGCCGCCTGCTTCTTGGACTCCATGGCCACCCTGGGTCTGAACGGGGACGGCGTGGGCTTAAACTACCACATGGGCCTGTTCCGGCAGACCTTCCGGGACAATCTGCAGCG
>DXEU01000056.1 GCA_019114845.1 Candidatus Lachnoclostridium stercoripullorum
GCCCGCTCCCCGCCGGAGAGGGAGGAGATTTTCTTGGCCGCATCCGCCCCGGCAAACAGGTATTGTCCCAGAGTCTGCCTGGCATCCCGCTCCGTCATGGAGGGGAACAGGGCGGTAAAATGCTCCAGCACCGTCTGGTCCGTCCGCAGGCTGGCGCTGTTCTGGTCAAAGTAGCCAATGGTGATGTTGGTCCCCAGGGACATCTCTCCCCCCAAAGGCCTCTGCAGGCCGGCGATGGTCTTTAAAAGCGTGGTCTTTCCCGACCCGTTGGGGCCTAAGAGTCCGATCTTCTGGCCACGGCGGATGCGAAGGGACAGTTCCAGCAGGGTTTTGTCGTAGCCTAAGCGCAGCCGGTCCGTCATAAACACCCATTTTCCGCCCCGCACCAGCGGCTCGATGGGCTCGGAGACCATCTTGGGCCCGTCGTCCCGGGGCTTCTCCACCCGTCCCAGCCGCTCTATCTGCTTTCTCTTGGCCCTGGCGAAGGCCGCCTTTCTGGGCTTGTGCTTGAAGCGCTCCACCAGCCCGGAGAGCCTCTCCTCCTCCTGCCTCTGCCGCTCGTAGGCCTTCCTCTGCAGCTGATATCGCTTCTCCTTCTCCGCCTTGTAGGCCGTGTAGTTGCCGGGGTAGCGGGTCAGCCGGCCGTCCTCCAGCTCGTAGACCACCTGGGCGGTGCGGTCCAGGAAAAATCGGTCGTGGGAGACCATCACCACCGCGCGCTCGTAGCCCATCACCTGCTCCTCCAGCCATTCCACCGCCGCCAGATCCAGATGGTTGGTGGGCTCGTCCAGGAGCAGAATGTCCGGCTTCTCCAAAAGCAGGCGGATCAGCGCCAGCCGCGTCTGCTGCCCGCCGGAGAACTGGGAAATCTTCCGCGCCTTGCAGTCCTTGGAGAACCCCAGAGCCGTCAGAAAGCGGTCGTAAGTCTGCTCATATTCAAAGCGCTCCCTGGAGAACCGGTCTCCCGACGGGCAGGCGGCCAAAATCTCCTCCTCCACCGTCCGCTCTGGATCCGCAAATACCTGCTGGCTTAAAACTCCCACCGTCAGCCTCCGGTCCTGCAGAATGCCGGGGCCCCGGCGCTTGTCGTCCCGGTCCAGAGACAATTCCCCGGCAATCAGGCGCAGCAGAGTGGTTTTCCCCGCTCCGTTCCGCCCCACCAGGGCGATTTTCTCCGCCCCCTTTATCTCAAAATCAATGTGCCGCAGGATCACATTTCCCCCCACAGACACGGTGCCGTCGCTGATCTGATATAACATGGCTGCCTCCCGATTTTCTTGCTCTCCTGCCAGAATAAGGCAGGAGAATAAAAAAAGCAAGCGGTTTTTCGCCGCTTGCTCTTCTCCAAACTCCTGCCTGCTGTTATTTCTCCGGCTCCTCGGCCTCAGCCTCATCCACGCCCGCGTTGCGCACCGGGGATACGGTGACGATGATGGCGTCCAGATCCGTCTGCAGATCGATATCCTTATCGGAGGCGATGGGCAGATCTCTCAGGCGGATGGAATCTCCCACATGCATATCGCCCACGTCGATCTGAACCTTCTCCACCAGGGCTGCGGGAACCGCCTTGTAGGCGATCTCCTCCAGCAGAAGCTGCAGGACGCCGGTGGTCACCTTCTCGTGGTTCAAAAGCTCCACCTCCGCCACAGAGTGCACCTTCTCACCGCTCACCAAGGCCTGGAAATCGATCTCCTCAATCTCCTTCTTCAGGGAGTTGTAGTCGATCTCCTTGATCAGCACGTCCATGGACTGACCGTCCACCTCCAGCATCACCTGGCTGCCCTTCTTGTTGGTCTTGATCAGGCGCTCCGCCTCCTGCTTTGCAATCTTGATGGGCATGGACCCCTTCATCTCTCTGCCAAATACGTTGCCGGTCACATAGCCTTCTCTTCTCAGTTTCTTTGCCTTCACATCCATACTTCTCTTTTCAGCTTTTAAAGTATTCATTTATCTTTTCCTCCATCAAACTGAATCTGGGATGCTTAGCTGCCTTCAAATTTGAATTGTGTTACAAACAGGTTCGGTTAAGTATCTCTTATCTTGTTACACCTATATTATACACCCAGTGTCAAGACTATTTTGCACAATCTTGTGAAAGAATCTGCCGATTCTTCCGCCATTTTTTCTGCCAGCCGATCAGCCCCTTTTCTGTCAGCCGATCAGCCCTCTGTCCATGTATCCCGCCAGCTCCTTGGCGAAATAGGTCAGCAGAATGTTGCAGCCGGCCCGGTAAATGCTGGCGGCCGTCTCGCAGATCAGCTTCTCCTCCTCGATGTAGCCCAGTTTGCCCGCCGCCTTGATGAGGGAGTACTCGCCGCTGACGCTGTAGGCCGCCACCGGCACATCGATGGCGTCCGCCGTCTCCCGGATGATGTCCAGGTAAGACAGGGCCGGCTTGATCATGATGATGTCCGCCCCCTCGTCCAGATCGGAGAATACCTCCTTCATGGCCTCCTTTCGATTGTGATAGTCCATCTGATAGGTTTTGCGGTCGCCGAAGGCGGGTGCAGAATCCGCCGCGTCCCGGAAGGGACCGTAGAAGCCGGAGGCATACTTGGCCGCGTAGGACATGATGGGGGTGGTGCAGTAGCCGTTCTCGTCCAGCATCCGGCGGATGGCCGCCACGCGGCCGTCCATCATATCGGAGGGAGCCACCATGTCGGCGCCGGCCTGCACCTGGGAGAGGGCAATCTTCGCCAAATACTCCAGGGTTTTATCGTTGTCCACGTACTCCCCGTCCAGGATCCCGCAGTGGCCGTGGGAGGTGTACTCACACATGCACACGTCGCCGATCAGGTAGAGCTCCGGCACGGTTTCCTTCGCCTTGCGGAAGGCCTTCTGCACGATGCCGTCCTCCGCCCAGGCGCCGCTGCCGCAGGCGTCTTTGTGCTCCGGGATGCCAAAGAGCATGACCGAGGGGACTCCCGCCTCCACGACCTCCTCCAGGGCCTCCGGAAGCCGGTCCACGCTGTAGCGGTACTGTCCCGGCATGGTGGGGATCTCCTGCTTGATGTTGCTGCCCTCCATCACAAACATGGGGTAGATCAGGGACGATTTATCCATTCTGGTCTCCCGCACCATCTTTCTCAAAACAGGGCTTCTGCGAAGCCTTCTCGCTCTGTGGATCATTTCCATTTTGATTACCTCTTTTCTACATCTTTAAGAATGGCGGCCGTCATGCCGGGAACGTCAAAGGAATCTGCCACCAGATCCGCTCTCCGCCCCGCCTTCTCCAGGGCTCTCGCCGTGACAGCGCCGATACACACAACCCGCACCTGGTCCAGAGCCTTCCGCTCCCCGTCAGACAAACCGTCAAAAAACGCCTTCACCCCCGAGCCGCTGGCGAAGGTGAGGTAGTCTGCGGATGCCAGCCATTCCGCCAAGTGTTCCCTCTCCCTCCACTCTGCGCTCACGTCGTAGAGGCAGATATCGTCATAGGGGATTTTTCTGGCCGCAAGCACCTCGTTGAGGACGGGGGAGCCGCCGGAGGATCTGGGGATCAGGAGCCGGTCCTCATGCCCCGCCAACTCCGCAAGCCCAGCGGCCAGGTCCTCCACCTGGTACCGCTCCGGCACATAGTCCGCCCGGAATCCGCACTTTAAGAGCTCCTCCGCCGTTCCCCGTCCCACGGCGGCCAGTTTTAAGCCACCCAGGCTGCGGAAATCCTTCCCGCTGGCCAAAAGTCCCTCAAAGAACAGCCGCACAGCGTTGGCGCTGGTGAAAACCGCCCAGGTGTAGGACTCCAGTCTTCCGTAGGCCTCCTGCATCTCGGCTTCGCCGGCGTGGGAGACGAGCCCCAGACGGCTCACCTCCTCCGTCTCCGCCCCCAGGCCCGCCAGGGACCGGCCCAGCCGGTCCATAAAGGAGGCGGTGCCGGTCATGCACACCCGAACCCCGGCCAAGGGCGGGCGGAAGGAGGACTTCATCTCCAGGGCCGCCGTCTCCCCCACCACGATGATGGCCGGAGAGCCGATGGCCGCCTCCCGCGCCCTCTCCTCGATGGTACCCAGAGTTCCCCGCACACACCGCTCCTGGGGCAGGGTGCCGCTCTCAATCACCGCCGCCGGCGTGTCCGCCGTCTTCCCCGCCTTTAAAAGTCCCTCCACAATGGGGTGAAGGTTGCCCAGACCCATGAGGAAGATCAGCGTTCCGGACAATTTGGCAAACTCCGGGAAATCCGGGGGCAGGGTCTCCCCCTCCTTCAGGGTGTGCCCTGTCATCACGTGGAAGCTGCGGCTCACCGCCCGGTGGGTCACAGGGATGCCGGCGCTGGCGGGAGCCGCCACGGCGGAGGTCACCCCCGGGGTCACCTCGAAGGGGATCCCCGCCTCCTGGAGCGCCAGGATCTCCTCCCCCCCGCGGCCGAACACGAAGGGGTCGCCGCCCTTCAGGCGGACCACCCGCTTCCCTTTCCGCCCCAGCTCTACCAGCAGGCGGCTGATCTCCTCCTGCTTCATGGAATGGCGGCCGGCCCGCTTGCCCACGTAGATCCGCTCCGCATTTTCGGGGGCCAGGGCGAGGAGGCGGTCGGAGGCCAGGGAATCATAGACTACTGCGTCGCAGCTGTTTAAGCGGCACATCCCCCTGGCGGTGATCAGCTCCGGATCTCCCGGTCCGGCACCCACCAGGAATACCACTCCCAAACCGTCATTTCTCTCCATGCTGTTCCCCCTCTCTTCCTTCCAGGACAGCCGCCGCCCGGACAGCCATCTCCTCCGCCTGTTCCCGGCCGCCGGTCAGCCGCACGCGCCTCACCGCGCCCTGGCGGCCGCAGATTCCGGACAGCTCCAGCTGTCCCTCCCCCGCCGGCCGGCAGTACACTCCGATGGGCTCATGGCAGCCGGCGTTTAACAGCCGCAGAACCTTCCGCTCCGTCTCAAGACAGATTCTGGCGTCCGGGTCCTCCACGGCCCGGCAGGCCTTTAAGAGCGCCTCGTCATCCGCCCGTCCCTCCACGGTCAGAATGCCCTGTCCGCCTGCGGGGATGAAGGTCTCGCAGTCCAGAAACTGGAATGCGAACCTGCCGTCCATCCTGCCGTCCAGAAATCCCAGCCGCTTTAGACCGGCCGCCGCCAGGATGATGGCGTCATATCCGCCCTCCTCCAGCTTTCTCAGCCGGGTGTTCACGTTCCCGCGGAGCATCTGACAGCTCACCTTCGCCCCGGGCCAAAACTCCGGCCCCAGCGCCTCTATCTGCACCGCCCGCCGGGGGCTGGAGGTGCCCACCACGATCTCCTTCTTTCCCTCCAGAACGGTCCCCCGGCAGGTGACGATCACATCCCTGGGATCCTCCCGCTCCAGGACGGCGGCGATGGTGAGGCCCGCCTCCAGCTCCATGGGCATATCCTTGGCGCTGTGCACCGCAAGGTCCACCGTTCCCGCCTTCATGGCCTCCTCAAACTCCGAGACGAACACGCCCTTGCCGCCGAATTCCAGCAGTGGTTTATTTAAAATCTGGTCCCCCAGAGTCTCCCTGGTCACCAGCTCCGTCCGAACCCATGGATTCTTCTCCTCCAAGGCCGCCGCCGCCAGCCGCGTCTGCACCACAGCCAGCTCGCTCTTGCGGGTGCCGATGCGCACCTGGCGTTTTTCCTGATTTTCCCATGTGCCCTGTTCTTCCCGGTTTTCCTGGTACTCCCGTTTCTTCCGGTGGATCAGCCCCTGGGCCTCCTCCCGGCTCAGGAAACAGCCGCCGGCGATGCCGGCATCCACCATCTCCCGGAAAATCTCCGTCCTCAGGGCGATCTCCGGCACCTGCTCCTTGACCATCTGCCGGTAGCTCCCCAGCTGCACCGCCAGATCCCCAAAGCCCTCCGGGATGTCCTCCCGGAATTTTGCCTTCAGATACTGGGCGATGGTGGGGCTGCTCCCGCCGGTGGAGATGCCCACCGTGATATCCCCGTCCCGCACCAGGGCGGGGAAAATGAAGCTGCAGGCATCCTGGACATCCACCACGTTCACCGGGATTCTCCGCTCCCTGCAGATGTGGGAGATCCGGCGGTTCAGCGCCCCGTCCTCCGTGGCCGCCACCACAAAGTCCACATTCTCCAGATCCCTGTCCTCAAACTCTCTCTGCTCCAGGACGATCCGGCTCCCTTCCTGCTCCGCCAGATCCCGAATTTTTCCGGAGATCTCCGCCGCCACCACGTGAATTCTGGGGCCGTAGTCCTTTAGCACCAGCACCTTCCGGTACGCCACCGTCCCGCCGCCCACGATCAGGCATTTCTGATTGTCGATGTCGATAAAAAATGGAAAATACGCCACGTCTACTCCTCTCTCATCCAGCTCTCCAGCCCATCCAGCGTGCGCAGGATCACCTTCAGCTCCTCGCTGCTCACATGGTCCCGGATCTTAAACAGGATCGTCTCCAGCTTCTTGCCGTCAAACACTCGGTGCAGCTCCCCCATCCGCCGGATGTAGGGGTGGAACATCATCTCCCGCACCGCCGCGTCCAGATCCTCCTCCATCATCACCCTGGCACGGTCCAGCTCCTTCAGCTTGATCTCCGTGTTGCTCTTTGACAATGTCTCAAAATAATCGATGTTGTACAGGGTCAGCCCAGGAATCTCCCGGATTTCCGGGTCCATGTCCATGGGGACCGCCACATCCATGAACAGGCGTCTGCGCCCATCCTCCCCCAGAGCCGTCCCCAGCTCCTGGGCGGTCACCGTGTAGTGGGGGCCGGAGGTGGCGCTGACCACGATGTCCATCTCCCCCATATGGCGGTAGCGGTCCTGGTACTCCACCAGCCGAACCCGGTCATTCTTGATCTCCATGGCAAAATCCGGCTTGTGGCTGCGGTAGGTGCCAGTCACCCGGATCCCCGGCTTGCTGAGAATGTTCTTCGTGATGGTGGTGCCCATCTTTCCGCTCATGCCGATGACCATCACATTCTTCACGCCGCCGTCCCCCTTCTCAAAGCGGAACACCTCGTTGGCCACCAGCGTGGCCACGGAGAGGGGGGTGCTGGACAGCCTGGTGTCAGTCTTGATCCGCTTGGCGGCTGCCAGGGCCCGCTGAAACAGCACATTCAGCTCGTAGTCGGCTCCCCCGTGCTCCAGGGAGGTCTGATAGGCGTCCCGCACCTGTCCCAGAATCTCGTCCTCCCCCAGCACCATGGAATCAAAGCCGCAGCACACCTTGAACAGATGGGCAATGGCTCTGTCTCCGCTGTACAGATTCAGATATTTCAGAATCTCATTTAAAGAGAGCTGCTTAAAATCCGCCACCTCCCGCTGAAGCTCGCCGATGGCGTCCCGCTCCCCCGAGATATAGATCTCGCTGCGGTTGCAGGTGCAGAGCACCACGCAGCCGGAAATGGCCGGATTGGCCTTCAGCCTGCGGATAAACTCGATTTTTTCCTCCTGATTCAGGGCAAATTTCTCCCGAATGTCCACAGGAGCCTTTTTGTGACTGACACTGATACAGTACATACTTCTAATTCCCTTCTCCATCGCACAAAAAGAAGGGAAATGTTTCCCTTCTTTCTGTGTTTGTCCAAACTATAATCGATTACTTCGTCTTCGGCGCGAAGGAATATCCTCTATCCTCGCTGGGGCCAGCAAACTTGTGCTGGGACAGCGGCATAACGTGCATATTTCCTCTCTGCTCGTTCTCTGCCCAGTAGATGTCGTCAGCCATCTTGGCCTCCGGATTGAACTCTACGCCCTCGAAGATGTGCTTCACGAAGGCCTTGTATCCAACGCGGTCGATCAGATGTCCGCCGTGGAGGTACTCAGGCTTGTAGTCCAGAGCCCATGCGGAGAACTTCTGCCAGTTGGCGAACATGCCCAGGACAACGTCCTCGGTTACCCAGTTTAAGAACAGCTTTCCTGCACGGGGATTCTGCTTGCCGGTACGGCCGCCCAGAGTCACGCGGTATAACTGCTTGCCTCTGCTCCATGCGCCGGTGGGGCAGATCAGAGAACACTCGCCGCAGCCTACGCAGCAGCAGGTATCCTTGTCGATCTTGCCGTTGGCGTTCAGGCTCAGAACGCCGGTTGCGTGGTGCTCACAGGCCTCCACACAGGAACCGCAGCCGATGCAGCGGTCGATGTCGTACACCTGCTTGTGCACGCCCATCACACCGAAGTCGTTGAAGTTGCCCTTTACGCAGTCGTTGGGACAGCCGGCAACCGCCACCTTGATGTGGTAGTGGGACGGGAACACCAGCTTCTCGATCTTTCTGGCCAGCTTGTAGGTGTTCACATTTCCCTTGATGCAGTGTGCGTTTCCGATACAGGACATCACGTTTCTGGCACCGATGGTGGGATATCCGGCGTCGTTGACCTCCATGTCAACATCACACATCTCCACATCAACACCCTTGATGTAGTCCTTGATGAACTTGTTTACCTCGTCAATGTACTCGTACTTGATTCCCGGAGCGTTCAGAGTCTGTCTGGTTCCCATGTGGAAGGTTCCATTTCCCCATCTCTGGCAGATTTCCTGGATAACGCTTAAATATTTTGCGTCGATCAGTCCGCCGGGCACACGCAGCTGCAGCATGAATTCGCCTGCGACTTTAGACTGTCTGAAACAGTTTACCCGTACCTTTTTAATGTCAATATCGTGATTCATACTTCCATCCCCTTTCCTTAGTCAACCAGATATTTGGCCTGTGTATAGTTGAATACCGGGCCATCCAGGCATACATACACCTCGTCGATACGGCAGTGTCCGCACTTTCCAACTGCGCAGGACATTCTCCGCTCGAAGGATACCCAGATGTTCTCGTCCTTCACGCCGCACTTCTCGGCCTCCAGGGCGGTGAACTTCATCATTGGCGGCGGTCCTACGATCACCACTTCGTACTCGCCTCCGAACTGATCGAAGGGAACCTTGGACACGAACTCGGTCACGAAGCCGGTATTCCAGCCGTCCTTGTGGTCTCTGTCAAGGGTGTAAATGGTCGTAAATTTCTCTTTCCATCTCTCCAGATCGTTCTTGAAGATGATGCCTTCCTCGTTCTTGAAGCCGCAGATCAGAGTCACGCTCTTCACATAGTCGGGGTTGTCGTAGAACATGTTCAGCATGCTCTTTACGGGAGCCAGGCCCGTACCGCCGGTGATCACTACCATGTGCTTGCCCTGGAACTTCTCCACCGGCCAGCCATGTCCGTAAGCGCCGCGCAGGAACAGGGTGTCGCCCGGCTGCTTCTGGAAGATCTCGTCCGTAACCTTACCTACGGAGCGGATGGTGAAATCCATCCAGCCATCGCCGTAGCCGCTGACGGAGATGGGGGCCTCTCCAATCTTCGGGATGGAAAGCTGTAAGAACTGTCCGTGGGATGGCTTAATATCAGTTGCTACTTTAAATGTCCATTCATGTAAGCTCTCTTTTTTCACATCAAGGATCTTGCATGCGACAGGTTTTACAATATTATTCATCTCTTCGTCCACCTCTCCCTATTTATTCTCTTCTGCTACGATCTCGTCGATTGCCTTGGACATCTTCTCTACGGTCGCCGCGATAGAGATGTACTCCGGACAACGGTCGATACATCTTCCGCAGCCTACGCACATATGATAGTCCTTGAAACGGGCCTTGTAATCATGGAACTTGTGAAGCACTTTGTAGCGCATTCTGTCGCCGGCCGTGTTGCGGAAGCTCATGCCGCCGGCCATGTCGGTGAAGCCCTTCACCTGGCAGGAAGCAGAGGTTCTCTTTCTCTCACCAACGCTGCCGTTCTCATTGTAGATGATGTCGGTGGTGGTGAAGCAGGTGCAGGTGCTGCAGGCGATGGTGCAGGCGCCGCAGGAGATGCAGCGGCTGTTGTACTCGTTCCACATGGGATGAGATTTTAACTTCAGGAGCACATCCTTGTTGGGGATCTCCGGAACCGTAACGGTCAGCTCGTTCTTCTCCACATACTCCGGCTTGAAGTCGGCAGCGGGCTCGCCCTCAAAATAGGGAGCGAAATCTGCATCCTTGACGTCCAGAGTCAGCTCGCCCTCGCCGAAGCGAACGGCCATGGAGTAGTCGTCCGTCTTGTTGGTGCCCATGCTCACGCAGAAGCAGGTATCCCAGCCGGTGGTGCACTCCATCATAACGATCTTCACCTTCTCGTTCATGCGCTTGTAGTACATGTCGGTGAAATCGCCGTTGGAAAGGTAGATTTTCTCCTGATGATGCTGTGCGTGGATATCGCACGGTCTCATGAAGATCAGCAGCTTCTTGCTGGTGGCTTTGCTCTCGATGAACTCATCCTCTGTGAAGTAGAACAGGGACTCAGTGATCGGTGTGAGCACCTCTTTTGCCGGGAAATCGGATTTCTCCTTGTACTCGATCTCCTCCACGGTCTGTACCTTGTCGTATTTGATCATGTCGGTGTCGGAATATCTTCCTCTTCCCACGAATCTCTTTGGTGCCCAGATTTCGTATTCATCCTGGAGCTTTGCAAAGATCTTGTTCGCTTCTTCAAAGCTTACTTTGTAACCCATTGAGTGAATCCTCCTTTTTCTTCTAACTCCCTTAATATCTTGTCACCGATGCAGACCGATCAGAAAGTCACTTCGATTCCTGTGTCATATTTCTTATCGTCAACGGTAACGGTAATCTTGTAGGTGCCTTCGATGCCCTCGGCGCTCACCGGGAATTCAACCGCCCGCGCGTCGTGCTCCAGGAAGGTGCCGACACACATGGCGAGGAACGGCCGCTTGGTGGTGGGTACGAAATAGTGGCGGTCCGGAGTGCCGTTTTCGCCCTCCAGATTCAGCATCACCAGAGTGCCCTTCTCAAAGCTGGCCTTGAATACCAGGCGGTCCGCCTCCTTGGCAAACTTCGCCTTGTACTCGTCGGGAATCATGCCGGCCGGCTCCGCCGGTGCCTCCGTCAGGAACTCCTCCGTGACTCCCAGGCTTCCCAGAATCTCCCCCTCTCCGAAGGTGAGCACATCCCCCTCGTCGTAGAGGTGGAGTTTCTCCGCCCGGTAGTAGTTGGCCGGAAGGTGCATCTCGTACATCACCTGGTCGTCCTTCACCTCCACAGTGATGGAATTCAGGTGAACGGTGCCCTCGTCGATCTCCTTGGTCATGCCGGCTGCGGGGACATTCAGGTGGCGTCCCTGATCGTCGGTGGCGATGCCGCCGGAGTGAACCATATAGTGGCCTCTCTCGTAGTATTCGCAGTTGCAGATGTAGGGGGAGAAGAACTCCGCTCCTCTCTCCTTGCCGTACTGCCATACCTGTTCGATGGTCATATCGTCCGTATTGATGCGGTAGATCACGCCCCTGGAGAAGTTGTCGTTGGCGTCCACGTAGTTCTCCTTGATCTTGGAGCGCCAGTGGCCGTTGTCAAAGCACATGATGTCCCCGTTGGGAAGCACCATGCAGGCGTGCTGCTCATACTGCCAGTCGAAATCCCCATCCCCCACGGGCCTGAAGAAATACTTCTGCATCTCCTCCGGCCAGCCGGTGGGATCGCCGATGATCCAGTTGAGCTTTCCTGTCTCAAAATCACGGTTGATGATGATATCCTGGTGACGTCCGGAGAACGTCAGAGAGTTTGTCTTTTTGTCGTACCAGACGGCATTATTGTGAAACCAGTCGTGGGCATCCTGGCTGCCGGATCCGCCCACCGGATATACGGGCAGCACGTCCTGGTGATCCCACTCCTTCAAAATCTTACCTGTCTTCCGGTCCACCAGCACACAGGCATCCTCTACAGTACCACGGGGGAGATACTGCGTCAAGATTAAAATATCTCCATTTTCCATCTCCCACTCGTCGTGGTGGTAACCGCCGGGAATCCGGTATTCCCGGTAAACCTTGCCGATCATGCCCATCTCGTAGACACCGGTGGTGTGGTACGGCGGGGCGACCAGACGGTCGGTTCCCATGAGAAGACGGCCGTTTCTCGCTCTCTTGATGTCGAAGGCGAGATTCAAGGTGTTGTACCAGCGGACGTCCCCCGCATAGTCGTAGGCTGCGGTGTAGGCTGGGGAAGTGGGGCTTACCATGATCACAAAATCTTCCAGATACTCGGAAGTGGTCTCCATGTAGGTCGGGGCCTTCAGCTTGTCGTCGGCGGCCTCCGTCCGAATCTTCAATGTGGCGGTCTCGCCGGTGCTCAGCTCGATCACCACCGTGTTCTCATAGTCCGGGTACAGTCCCAGGATGGGAAGTACCATATGGATGGAATCGCTGGCCGGGCGGTACATCATATCCCCAGCCGCTTCCTTTCCCTTCACCGTCACCTTGGCGAACGCTGGCTTTTCATTCTCAAACATTACCAGGGCCGTCAGCGGCGCGATCAGGTACGGATTCAGCTTCACATAGGGGTTGGCGATGGTGTGCTTTTCTCTCCCGTACTCCGCCAGAAATTCCTGCTCTGCCTTATACTGTCTGTGGATAATGTGATCTACTTCCTTGTATAAAACTCCCATAGTTCCTCCTAAATACAGAGTCCTGCAGTTTCATGAAGGGCGCCGCAGGATGTCAAAACCCTGCGGCACCCTGATATCCGTCTGTGAGACGGTCAGATCCGTTCTTGCAGAGATCAGCAGGTGATCTGCACGCCGGTCTCGTACTTCTTGTCGTCCACGATCACGCGCACGTCGTAGGTTCCCTTTAAGCCAGCCTTGTTGATGCTGGTTCTGGTGTTTCTCTCATCGGAATCCAGGAAGGTTCCGCAGCACATAGCCAGGTGGGAAACGGCCGTGGTGGAGATAAAGTATCTGTGAACCTCGTCGCCCTGCTCAAGAAGCAGCATAACCAGCTGGCCCTTCTCGAAGCGGGAGAAGAATGTGAAGCGGTCGATCTCGTCCTCGATTCTGGCGTTGCATCTCTCAGGCAGCATCTCGCCGGAATTCTCCAGCGGAATATCCGTCTCCATCTCCTTGGTGACGCCCATCTGTCCCAGGATCTGGCCCTTGCCCAGCTCCAGGTTGATGCCGTCGCTGTACAGTTTCAGCTTCTCAGCTCTGTAGTAGTTGCCCGGAACATGCAGATCCAGCATCTTCTTGTTGTCGCAGATCTCCACGGTGATGGACTCCAGTCTGCCGCCCATGTTCTTGGCGAAGGCGCCCAGAGCCTCGGAGGGGTTGCCGTCCTGATCGTAGGCGATACCGCCGGAGTGTACCAGATAGTGACCCTCGTTGTAGTACTCAACGTTGCAGATGTACGGGGAGAAGAACTCCGCGCCTCTGTCCTTGCCGTACTGCCATACCTGCTCGATGGTCATATCCTTGGTGTTGATGCGGTAGCGAACGCCTCTGGAGTAGCTGTTGTTGGCGGTGTAGAACTGATCTCTCTCCACCTCCTTGTGGCCGTAGTGATGGTTGTCGAAGCACATCACATCGCCGTCGGGAGTGATCAGGTTTGCGTGCTGCTCGTACTGCCACTCAAAGTTGTTGCCGATGGGCTTGAAGAAATACTTGTCCACCATCTCCTGGGGCCAGCCGGCGGGATCGCCGATGATCCAGTTGAGCTTTCCGGTCTCATAGTCGATGTTGACCATGGAGTCGATGTGGCGTCCGGAGAAGGTCAGGGAGTTGGTGTTCTTGTCGTACCACACGGCGTTGTTGTGGAACCAGTCATGAGCGGACCAGCTGCCGGAGTGGCTCACGGTGTTGGGATCCAGGAAATCCTTGTAATCCCAGGTCTTTAAGATCTCGCCGGTGTTTCTGTCCAGAAGCACGCACATATCCTCAACGGTCTCGCTTCTCAGATCCTCGGTCAGACAGATGATGTTGCCGTCCTCCATCTCCACCTCGTCGTGATGATAGCCGCCGGGAACGCGGAACTCCTTGTAGATCTTTCCGCAGGGGCTGATCTCGTACAGACCGGACATGTAGTAGGGCATCTGGATAACACGGCTGCTGCCCATGAGCAGGTTGCCGTTCTTCAGTCTCTTGACGTCGAATACGCAGGGAACGTTCATGTGCCATCTGGCATCTCCCGCATAGTCGAAGGCAACTGCCAGGTCCTCACCCGCCGGGGAAACCAGGATTACGTTGTCCTGCAGGTACTCCGGGGTGGTGTCCATGGAATAGATCACCTTCTTGCCGTCAAATACATCCGGCACGTCGATGGTGATCACGTTGGAGTCGCCGCGGTACTCGCGGATCTCCACTTTGTTCTGATAATCAGAGTACAGACCTACGATGGGAAGCACGTGCTTCTTGGCCTTGGGGAAGGTATGTCCCATGTTCGCCTGGGGAGTCTTGCCCAGAACGGTAACTTCCACTGCAACCTCTTCCTCCGTCTCAAAGCAGACAACTGCGGAGAGGGGGTTTACCAGGTATGCATTGTAAACTACCAGCGGGTTCTGAAGGGTGTAGTGTCCCTCCTCAAACTGCTTCAGCATCGCTGCCTCAGCCTCGGCCTGTCTGTTGATCAGATGGTCCTGAAATGAATACTTCACTGCCATTGCTATCATCCTCCTGTGAAATTTTATGGCTTTGACTTATTTATGCTCCTGCACCAGCTTTACGATCACCGGTTTCTGCTGCAGGCCCTGAAGACGTCCCACTTCCTGACCGTCCTTTAAAAGAACCAGGGTCGGATAGCCGGTCACGCCATACTCAGCGGTCAGCTCTTTGTTCTGGTCGAAGTCAACCTTTAAAATGGACAGGTCGTCGCCAAACTCCTTCTCCACATCCTTCAGCACAAAGCTGAGCATCTTGCACGGACCGCAGGTGGTGGAGAAAAAGTCCGCCAGTACCAGTCCCTTTCCAGCCAGCTCCTTAAATTCCGCGCTGCTTACCTCTTTTAACATAATCCTCTCTTCCTTTCTCTGTATAGATTCCGCCGGCAGGCCCTACGGGAGTGTCTGCCGGCAGGATAATCAGCCCTCTAAATTCTGTACGTAATGGGCGGCCTCCTGAGCTGCGATGGCTCCATCCGCGCAGGCGGTGATCACCTGGCGAAGGTTCTTGGTCACGCAGTCTCCCGCCGCGTACACGCCCTCCTTGTGGGTGTGCATCTTCTCGTCCACCTCGATGTAGCCGAACTTGTTGAGGAGGCCCGTATCCTTCAGATACTCCGTGGTGGGGATCAGGCCGATGTACTCAAACACGCCGTCGCAGGCCACATGGTTCTCCTCGCCAGTCTTGGTGGATTTGAAATGTACGCCGGTGAGCTTGTCGTCCCCCTCAAACTCCAGGACATCCTGATAGGGGTAGATGGTTACCTTGTCCATAGCTCTCAGCTTGTCGCAGGCGATGGGGTCCGCCGTCAGATCGAACATGGTCACGATGGTCAGGCTCTTCACCATATCGGAGAGGTAGATGGACTCCTCCACTGCGGAGTTTCCTCCTCCGATTACCACCACGTCCTTGTCGCGGTACTGGGCGCCGTCACAGATGGCGCACCAGCTGATGCCTCTTCCCTTGAACTTGTCCTCGCCGGGAACGTGAAGGCATCTGTGCTCCGTGCCGGTGGCCAGGATGATGGCCTTGGCGGTGAACTCTTTTCCGTCCTCCTCGCAGACCACCTTCTTCTCCGCGCCGTCCGCCTGAATCTCCTTCACCGTGCCGTAGTCGAAGGTGATGGACTCAAACTGCTGAGTGTGCTCGAACATCTGATATGCCAGCTCGGCTCCGTTGATGGTGCCGACGCCGGGATAGTTCTGAATCTCGTTGGTGTTGATGATCTGTCCGCCGGGAGCCAGCTTGTCCAGCATCAAAACCTTCATATCCGCTCTGGCCGCATAGATCGCAGCCGTCATGCCGGCAGGGCCGGCGCCAACGATAATTACATCGTACTGTGCCATAATTTCCACTCTCCTTTTATTTTCTAAATCCCTGCGCCCGCAGGCGCAGATCTGTCATTCAGCAGAGATTCGTATACTACATCAGCATATTGGCCAGCGGAATACCGATGATCAGGGTGATGGCAAACTCCAGCAGAACCATGGGCGTCGTATACTGAATGATGTATTTCGGCGGAACCCACTCTCTGTTGCCGTACAGGATGGCCGCAAAGGGGGATGCCGCAGGAGTCATGGATGCGGACAGCAGCACGAACAGGATCAGCAGCGTCACGATGGGCGCAGGGTTGGCACCTGTCTGCGTGCAGTAGGTCACAACTACAGGCTGCAAGATCATACCGATTACCAAGCTGTTGCTCAGGTTGGTGAGAACGCCTGCCACCACCAGCAGGAAGATGATGAACACGGTGGAGGACATTCCGTCGAACATGGGCGACAGAGTGACGCTCAGGAAGGCGCTCACGCCTGTGGAATCGCTGGTCAGAGCGTTGCCCAGGTAGATAGCCGCAAGGATGATGAAGTAAGCGCCCCAGTTTACGTTGGAGGCGATTACTTTGGGGATCTCCAGAACCGGCTTGTTGTTAATGTGGATGGCCGCCAGGGCTGCCGTCACAAAGATGCACAGGCCGTAGCTGTTCTGGGACAGGAAGGCCATGCCGGGAAGAGACGGAACCAGGCTGGGAATCATCAGTCCCAGCACCAGAAGGATGAAGCCGGCAGCGATGATTCTCTGGCGGGTATCCATCTTGGGCAGGGGATTTCTCTTCAGCATGTCCACGTCATAGTTCTTCAGCTTGGAGACGTCGGGACGGATGACGAACTTCGCCCACAGAACCACAGCCGTAATCATGCAGGCGCCCAGGATGATGGCCACTGCCATGTAGGCGGCGTTGTTGACCACGACGGGGCCGTCGGGAAGGTTGGCGGTGATGGTGGCAAAGTTGGTCAGCAGAGCCAGACCGTTCTGCATATAGGGAGCCATGGGGAAGCCGATGAGGGCGCAAACCACAACCAGGGTCAGCACGACTCTCGGGAAGGCATCGCCCTTCTTATATCCCAGCTCATCAAAGATATCGTAGAGGATGGGCCAGAACAGGAAAATAGCTGTAAAGCAGTTGATGAAGCCGGCGATCAGGTATGCGCCGACGCAGATCACGGCGACCAGCACCCAGGGCTTTCCGTTGGTGAACTTTCTCGTCAGGAAAAACCGTCCGATGTAGAGGGTGATCTTGTAGTAAACCAGAGATCCGGACAGGATCATCAGGAAGAACACCTGCTGGGTAACGGGCGCACCGAAGGCAGAGGTGATCACCGCCGACATGGTGGCGTAATCGGAGAAACCGATCATGGCGATGGCCATCAGGCTGGCCCAGGCGGGATCTACAAAAGTCCACAGATACAGGGTACCGATAAAGATGCCCACTACCTGCATTCCCACCGGGGTAATCTCCGGAAGGTTGAGCGGCAGGAAGCGGAAGCCGATCATGATCGCAAGACCGATGATCGAATGGATGATGGTGCTTTTCTTTGTCTTTTCTACAGTTGCACTAGACACGACACTTCTCCCCCTTATAAGGTATTTTTGTTAATAATATAACAATTAGGATATTCATATGTGCCAATCCTGCTTTTTGTGATCAGCTCATACATGTTCATAATACCATAAAGACGGCCACAAAAATATAACATATGTTAAAATGTTTTATATTTTTTGTGGTTTTTTTCACAAGACTATGGTATGATATAAAAAAAGTGTGCGCTCCTGCGCACACTCGCGCCGGAGCGCGGTT
>DXEU01000057.1 GCA_019114845.1 Candidatus Lachnoclostridium stercoripullorum
CAAAATTTTTAAGGAGAAGCAGCGAAAGGATAAGCACGAGAACAAACGAACAAAAACAGAAAAATAAATAGGGATTCCCTTTTTTGTGCAACTTCTGATATGCGGCTGGTTATCGAGTCAACAAAATTATAACAAGTCTCCACTTCTCGCTTTTTTCGTCCAAAATAGGGCACGATATGGACGAAAGGATGAAAGGTTGGACGAAAAGCCGGGAAAACATGAGCAAGCATGCCTCCAGCCCGTACAACCCCAATATCGTCCATGTGTTCTATCTGGCAGGCTTTATTGAGAGCTGGGGCCGGAAGATCGGGTCATTAGGGTGAGGCCGAACGCTTGAGCGTCAGCCGGAAAACGGTGGCTGCCCGACTGAAAAAGTTAAAAGAAAATAACGCAAAATGCCCTCACGGCAGGCTGATAAGGCTTGCTGTGAGGGCATTGCTGTTTTTTTCGCTGCTAGATTTCCTTGGCGCAGACCAGATAGTAGTGGCGGGCGTTGGCGCTGGTGACGGTGTCGGCGATGGCGGTGAGGCCTTCTTTCTTCAGCTCGTTATCGGCGTGGCCGGCTTTTTCCAGCAGTTCGCACAGCTCCAGGCCCATCTGATAGCGGCCTGCGGTGTAGAGCTCCCGGATGCGGGAGAGGACGGCGTCCGCATCGCCGATGAGGGCGAGGATTTCCTGGCTGTACTCTCTCTCGGGGACGGGGTCCAGGTGGACGGGGTTGCCGTCAAACCAGCCCACGTAGCCGGCGTAGATGCCCTTGACGGTCCAGCTGACGGTGCCGTAGAACTCCTGCAGGTAGGGGAGATCCCGGTATTTTTCCGGGAGTTTTACCTGCTCCACGGCCTCCAGCATGTCCATGCCCTGGTTCATGCAGTCCAGGGTCTGGAGCAGAATGGACTGGATGGCGTCCCGGAAATTGCCCAGGGTGGTCTGGATTTCCTCCTCCCCGTAGATGGGCAGGGTGTGGCCGGGGAAGAGGATCTTCGGCCGGTAGGAGAGGATGAGGCTCAGGGAGTCAACCCAGGCGGCGATGTCCCGGTACTGGCTGCCGCGGATGGCGTAGAGGTTGGGCCAGCAGCCGTAGTAGTTGTCGCCGCAGCAGAGGACATTTTCCTCCGGCAGCCAGACGAAGAGCTGGTCGTCGGTCTCGCCGGGGGCGGAGACCAGCTTTAGGCGCACGCCGTCGATGACCCGCTCCTCCTCCTGGGCGGTGAAAAGTGTGGTGGGGGGCAGGAAATCATAGCGGCCGTCGCCCACGGCGTGGCCTTCCCGGATGCCGATGCCCTGGGTGATGCACTCCTCGTCGGTGAGGCTGTAGCCGAACTGGCGGACGGTGCGCTTCTGGAGGACGTCGTTTAAGCGGTCGTAGTATTTTAATGCGGGTTTGCGGGGGGAGCTCATGATGATCTCCTCCGCTGTGGCGCGGAAGGCGCCGGAGCCGCCCCTATGGTCGGGGTGTCCGTGGGTGTAGATGATGGTTTTTACCGGCTTGGAAGTCCACTCAGCCAGCAGGGATTTTAACCGCTCCCCCCTCTGGTCGGAGTCCAGGGAGTCGATGAGAATGAGGGAGGTGTCGCCCTCGATGGCGATGGAGTTGCTGTGGCCCAGGCCGACGACGCAGCGGATGCGGTCTCCGGCCTGGAATACGCGGTATGGGTAAGCTGTCTCAGCGTGGTGCTGCAGGCGCTCTGGTGCAGTCATAGTAAGTTCCTCCTTTTGATCTGGTATGTCAGATGGTTCTGACTTTATTTTAGGGGAAAGGGAGCGCCGTGTAAAGTAGTTACTTTTTTGTGCCTGTAGGGGATTCCCGGCGGTGGGATCCTAGGCTTTATATCAGGCCGGGGAGATGGGACACGAGGCCCAGGAGATGGTACAGGCCGTTTGCGGCCGCGCAGAGGAGAATGCCGGCGGCGGTGGGCAGGAGGACGGCGGCGGCCGTCCATTTGAGGCTGCCGGTCTCCCGGTGGATGGTAAGGCAGGTGGTGGAGCAGGGCCAGTGGAAGAGGCAGAAAATCATCAGGCACAGGGGGGTGATTGCCGTCCAGCCCTGGGCGGCCAGGATGCCGGAGAGGGCGGAGATTTCTTCCAGCTGGGTCAGAGTTCCCGCCTGGAGGTAGGCCATGAGCATGATGGGCAGCACGATCTCGTTGGCGGGAAAGCCCAGGAGGAAGGCGGCCAGAATGACGCCGTCCAGGCCCATGAGGCGGCCCAGGGGATCCAGGAGGCCGGTGAAGGCGGCTAGGAGGCTGGGGGAGTCTGGGCCGGCGGGGACCAGCCAGCCGCCGGAAGGGCCGGCGAAGGAGAGATTGGCCAGGAGCCAGATGACGAGCCCCGCGGGGGCGGCCACGGCTGCGGCCCTTCCCAGGACAAAGAGAGTGCGGTCCAGGACGGAGCGGATCAGGACTTTTCCGATCTGGGGGCGGCGGTAGGGGGGAAGCTCCAGGGTGAAGGCGGAGGGGAGCCCCCTTAACAGGGTGTGGGACAGCAGCCAGGAGGACGCCAGGGTCATGGCCACGGCGGCCAGGATGAGAAGGGTCAGGGCGGCTGCGGATGCCAGGGAGGAGGCTGCGGTTCCCGCCAGGATGAAGAACAGGGAGATCATGGTGAACAGGGTGGGCAGCCGTCCGTTGCAGGGCAGGAAGGCATTGGTGAGGATGGCGATGAGCCGCTCCCTGGGGGAGTCGATGATCCGGCAGCCGGTGACGCCCACGGCGTTGCAGCCCAAGCCCATGGCCATGGTGAGGCACTGTTTGCCGCAGGCGCGGCATTTCTGGAAAGCCCGGTCCATGTTGAAGGCGGCCCGGGGCAGGTATCCCAGGTCCTCCAGCAGGGTGAACAGGGGAAAGAAGATGGCCATGGGGGGCAGCATGACGGAGACCACCCAGGCCAGAACCCGGTAGATGCCGAACACCAGGCAGTCCACGGCTCGGGGGGAGACGCCCAGGGCGCTGAGGACGGAGGCCAGGGGCTGCTCGGCGGAGAACAGGAGGTCCCACAGCAGTCTGGACGGGTAGTTTGCGCCGGCCATGGACAGCCAGAAGACGCCGAAGAGGAGGAGGAGCATGATCAGGGGACCCAGGACGGGGCCGGTGACCAGGCGGTCGATGATTTCCTCCCGGCGGCGGTAATCGGGGCGGGTGAAGCGGACGGCCTCGGCGGCCAGCTGTCTGGGGGAGAAATCCAGGCAGTCATAGCAGAAGCGCTGGCCGGAGGTCTCCCGGATGACCTGGCGCAGATGGTCCAGATCCTTCTTTGAGCGGGCGCAGGAGGGGAGAACGGGGATCTGCAGCACGTCCTGAAGGAGGGACAGATCGGTCTCGATGCCCTTTTTGCGCGCCTCGTCCCAGAGATTGACGCAGAGAATCACCGGCGTGCCCCTGTCGTGGACGGCCGGCAGGGAGAGAACCTGCTTTAACAGGTGCAGGCCCCGCTCCAGGCAGGTGGCGTCGCAGAGGAGGACGATGAGGTTTGCCAGTCCGGAGGTGAGGAAATCCCTGGTCACCTCCTCCTCCCGGGAGCGGGTGTCCAGGGAGTAGACGCCGGGGAGGTCGATGAGAAAGTAGTCCCGGCCCTCCGCCGAAAAAGTGCCTCCGGCGGCGGTGACCGTCACGCCGGGCCAGTTGCCGGTGTGCTGGCGCAGGCCCGTCAGGCCGTTAAAGATGGTGCTTTTGCCCACGTTGGGGTTTCCGGTGAGGGCAACAACGGTGCGAGTTTTTTCCATGGGAGTTCTCCGGATATTTGATCGCCTTACCCTTTAGATATGCGGGGGACAAATCTGCCGTGCCCTTCATATATTAAACTGAGAGAGAAAACAGGAAGTGTATCGTATGAGAGACATCAGCCAGCTGCACCCGGTGCTCCAGGAAAAGCTGCGGCAGGTGGAGAAGGCCTGCGGGGAGCGGGGACTCCCTATCGGCATCGGCGAGTGCATCCGCACGGTGGAGGAGCAGAATGAACTCTACGCCCAGGGGCGGACCAAGCCGGGGCAGATTGTGACCAACGCCAAGGGAACGTCCTATTCTTCCATGCACCAGTGGGGCGTGGCCTTTGATTTCTACAGAAAGGACGGGAAAGGCTCCTACGAGGACGGGGATGGATTTTTCCAGAAGGTGGGGGAGATCGGCAAGGAATTTGGCCTGGAGTGGGGCGGAGACTGGAAATCCATTGTGGATAAGCCCCATCTGCAGCTGCCGGACTGGGGATCTACGCCGAAGCTGCTGAAAAAGGAGTACAGGACGCCCCAGGCATTTATGGAGACCTGGCCGGCGGGGGGCTGGCAGTTTGACGGGACGGGCTGGCTCCACAGGAGGAGCGACGGCCTCTACACCCGCAACGACTGGGAATTCATCGACGGCTACTGGTATTGGTTTGACGGGGCGGGACATGCCGTGGAGGACGCGTGGTACTCCTACAAGGGGAAATGGTACTATATGGGGCACGATGGGAAAATGGTCACGGGCCTGAGGATTATCGAGGGGAAGGTGTACTATTTTTATGAGGAGGGGGCCATGGCGGAGACGGCGGTCACCCTGACTCCCGGGGAAGATGGGAGCCTGGGGTGAGCTGGCCGCCTGGGTGTTTGTCGGCGGAACTTTGAATTAAAATGTCAGTCTGCCACGGGCTGCACGAAGATTTCCCTGGCGTTTTCGTAGCGCAGGGCGATGACGGCCCCCCGCACCAGGTAGGCACGCATGCCCTTTCCCGGCTTTTTCAGCACGCAGGAGACGGTTTCCCCCGGGGAGAAGCCCAGGTCGTCCAGGCGGCCTGCCATGGAAGGGCTGCTGGCGATCCAGACCACCTCCGCCTGGACGCCGGGTTCTATATAAGTCAATGGGATGACCATAAATGTTCACCGCGGATATTCCTCTTACTGCTATGCTATGCGGCGGCTCAGGGAAGTTTTACCGGAACCGGAGCGTCGATGGCCAGGGAGAGGGTGCCGGCGGCCTCGTCCAGGGAGACCAGGCAGTCCCTGGCCAGGATCTGAACGCCGGCGTCTGCGGCGTCCCGGAGCGCCAGCCCGAACTCCGGCTGGGTGGCCATGTTGGGCTCAAAGGAGGAGACGCCTTTCATCTGGATGACAAAGAGAACGGCGGCATCCATGCCCTCACCGGCCATGCGGGTCAGCTCCCGGATATGGCGGACGCCCCGCAGGGTGGGAGCGTCCGGGAAGCGGGCGGTGCCGTTCTCCTCCAGGGTGACGCCCTTGACCTCCATAAATCCGGGATTTCCGCCCCGGGTGAAGGCCAGATCGAAGCGGGAGTTTCCGAAGGTCACCTCCCGGCGGAGATCTGCGAGCTGCGGGGAGGTGCGCAGCCACTCCCAGGCGGCCTGGTTGGGGGCCTGGGAGTCCATGTTTATGAGGACGCCGCTCTTCCAGACGGCGATGAGGGAGTACTCTGTCTTGCGGCCGGCGGCCTTGGCGTCCGGGTGGAACTGGACCAGGACGGAGGCCCCGGGGAGAAGGAGCTCCCGGCAGCGGCCGGTGTTCTTCACGTGGCAGACCGTCTCCCTGCCGCGGATGAGAACGCGGGCGGTGAAGCGGTTGGGGCGGGCCAGGAAAATGCCCGGCTCTATGTTTTCGTAGGTCATGGCGGATTCTTCCTTTCAGGGGCGGCTGCAGGCCGCCAAATGCCCACATTATACAGCAAAAATTCTTGTACGCCAAGGAAAATTGTGTTAGAATTGGGGCAAATTTAAGGAAGGAAGTGGAATGCCATGAATATCACATACCAGAGCACCCGGGGAGGGGAGAGGGGGCTTACGGCCTCCCAGGCGATTTTGAAGGGGCTGGCGGTGGACGGCGGCCTTTTTATGCCGGATCAGATTCCCCAGCTGGATGTCTCTATGGGACAGCTGGCAAAGATGTCCTATCAGGAGATCGCCTACGAGGTGATGAAGCTGTTTCTCACCGATTTTACGGAGGAGGAGCTGAAGGGCTGCATCGCCAGGGCCTACGATGAGAAATTTGACTGCCCGGAGATCGCCGTGCTGTCCAAGGCCGACGGGGATTACTATCTGGAGCTGTATCATGGCAGCACCATCGCATTTAAGGACATGGCTCTGTCCATCCTTCCGCACCTCATGACCACGGCGGCGAAGAAGAACGGGGTTTCCAACGAGATCGTGATTCTGGCGGCCACCTCCGGGGACACGGGTAAGGCGGCCATGGCCGGATTTGCGGATGTGCCGGGCACCCGGATCATCGTATTTTACCCCAAGGGGGGTGTGAGCCGCATCCAGGAGCTGCAGATGGTGACCCAGAAGGGGGACAACACGGCGGTGGTGGCCATCCACGGAAACTTCGACGACGCCCAGACTGGGGTGAAGAAGATTTTCAGCGACCGGGAGTTTGAGAAGCGGCTGGCTGCAAAGGGATTCCAGCTCTCCTCCGCCAACTCCATCAACGTGGGACGTCTGGTGCCCCAGATCGCCTACTACGTGTACGCCTACGCCAAACTCCTGGAAAATGGGGAGATCGCCGACGGGGAGCTCGTCAACGTGACGGTGCCCACGGGAAATTTCGGCAATATCCTGGCGGCCTATCTGGCAAAGCGGATGGGGACGCCCATCGGCCGCCTGATCTGCGCCTCCAACGAGAACAAGGTGCTCTACGATTTCTTCTCCACCGGCGTCTACGACCGGGAGAGACCGTTTATCCTCACCAGCTCTCCTTCCATGGACATCCTGATCTCCAGCAACCTGGAGCGGCTGATCTACCTGAGCTGCGGCTGCGATGCGGAGAAGACGGCGGGGCTCATGGAGGAGCTCTCCAGAGACGGCAGGTACGCGGTGACGGAGGATATGCGGGCGTTCATGGCGGACTTCTGGGGCGGATACGCCGATGAGAAGGAGAACGCCTCCGTGATTCAGGCAGTGTTTAGATCCTGCGGCTATTTGATGGACACTCACACCGGGGTGGCGGCGGCGGTGAGCCGCCAGTACAAGCGGGAGACGGGGGATGAGAGAAAGATGCTCATCGCCTCCACGGCCAGCCCCTTCAAGTTCTCCGGCAGCGTGCTGGAGGCCATCCAGGGGAGACTGGACGGCGGGGACGAGTTCGCCGTGGTAGACGAGCTCTCCCGGATATCCGGGGTTCCGGTGCCGGCGGCGGTGGAGGAGATCCGCACAGCCCTGGTGCGCCACACCAGGGAGTGCAGCCCGGAACAGATGGAGGAGGAAGTGGCAGATATTTTAGGATGCTGAGGGCGTGATTGACGGATGAGAGGGTGTCCCAGGAAAATGGGAGTCACCCTCTTATTCTGTCGCCGCAAGTCCGGGGAGCGGACGGCGCACGCCATGACTGGATGAGGGAAAGGAGGAGCTGGCGCTGTCATGGAATACGGGGAAGAGAGAGGCGGGATGACGGGGACGGAGCTGAAACTGCTGGCCATGGCGTCCATGGCTCTGGACCACGGCGCTTACGTGCTGCTGTACCCCCTGACCGCCGGAGATGAGGCCCTCTATGGGTTCTACCTGGCTCTGCGGGCGGCGGGGCGGCTGGCCTTTCCCATCTACGCCTTTCTGCTGGTCCAGGGATTTCTGCACACGTCGGGAAAGGGGAGGTATCTGGCCAGGCTGTGCGCGTTTGCCCTGATCTCGGAGATTCCCTTTGACCTGGCCATCGCCGGGGAGCTGGTGTATCCGGGGGCGCAGAATGTCTTTGTGACGCTGGCGGCGGGGATGGGAACCCTGTGGGCCATGGAGCGCTGGGGGAGAGACCGGCTGTTTCCGTCGGCCCTGATCGCCCTGGCGGGGGGATTGGCGGCGGAGCTTTTGCGGGCGGATTACGGGCTGCAGGGGGTTCTCCTGCCGGCGGTGATCTACCTGTTCCGCCGGGATCCGGCGGCCCGGATGACGGGGGAGCTGGCGGTTCTGGCCACGCTCCTGCGGGGGCCCCGGGATATCCCCTGCCTCCTTGCGGTGCCCATTACGGAGCGGTATAATGGGAGGAGAGGCCCCAGGCTGGGACTGTGGGCCTACTGGTTTTACCCGCTCCATCTGCTGGCCTTTCTGGGGCTGCGGATGGCGGCGGCTGCACTGTGACATTTTGGAGGAGACATATGATTTTTGATACCCATGCCCATTATGACGATGAGGCGTTTGACGAGGACAGGGAGGAGCTGATCGCCAGCCTTCCCGCCGGAGGCATTGAGGCGGTGGTGAACGTGGGGGCCAGCCTGGAGAGCACCAGGACGACGCTGGCGCTGGCGGAGCGATACCCGTACTTTTACGCCGCAGCCGGCGTCCACCCCAGCGAGACGGGGGAGCTGACGGAGGCGGATATGGAGTGGCTTAAAGAGGTCTGCGGCCGCCCGAAGGTGGTGGCTGTGGGGGAGATCGGCCTGGACTACCACTGGGATGAGCCGGAGCGGGAGGTGCAGAGGCGGTGGTTTTCCCGCCAGCTGGAGCTGGCCCGGGAGGTGAAGCTGCCGGTGATCATCCACAGCCGGGACGCGGCCAAAGACACCCTGGACATCATGAAGGCGGCCCGGTCGGAGGAGATCGGCGGTGTGATCCACTGCTTTTCCTACGGCGTGGAGCTGGCCAGGGAGTACCTGGATATGGGATTTTATATCGGCATCGGCGGGGTGCTCACCTTCACCAACGGGAAGAAGCTGAAGGAGGTGGCCGCCTTTGCCCCCCTGGACCGCATCGTGCTGGAGACGGACTGCCCCTACCTGGCACCCGTCCCCAACCGCGGAAAGAGAAATTCTTCCCTGAATCTGCCCTGGGTGGTGAAGGCCCTGGCGCAGATCAAGGGAGTGACGGAGGAAGAGATTGAGAAGTGGACCGGTGAGAACGCCAGGCGTCTGTATCGGATCCAAGAAGGACAGGAGTAGTGTATGGCAAATCTGGGAATTGCAAAGAATACCATTGAGATCATCCAGAAATATGAGTTCGCCTTTCAGAAGCGGTTCGGGCAGAATTTTCTGGTGGATACCCGCGTGCTGGAGAAGATTATCCAGGCAGCGGGGCTGACGAAGGAGGATATGGTGCTGGAGATCGGTCCGGGAATCGGCACCATGACCCAGTACCTGGCGGAGCACGCGGGCCGGGTGGTGGCGGTGGAGATCGACGCCAACCTCCTGCCCATTCTGGACGAGACGCTGAGGGACTATGACAATGTGACTGTGATCAACGAGGACATTCTGAAGGTGGACGTGGCGGCCTTGGCGGAGAAGTACAACGGGGGACGGCCCATCAAGGTGGTGGCCAATCTTCCCTACTACATCACCACCCCCATCATCATGGGGCTGTTTGAGAGCCATGTGCCCATCCACAACATCACGGTGATGGTGCAGAAGGAGGTGGCGGACCGGATGCAGGCCGGGCCGGGCACCAAGAATTACGGCGCGCTCTCCCTGGCGGTTCAGTACTATGCGGAGCCGTACATCGTGGCCAATGTGCCCCCCAACTGCTTCATTCCCCGGCCCAATGTGGGGTCGGCGGTGATTCGCCTCACCCGGCACGAGGAGAAGCCGGTGGAGGTGAAGGATGAGAAGCTGATGTTCGCCCTGATCCGGGCGTCCTTCAACCAGAGGCGGAAGACGCTGGCCAACAGCCTGAGCAACTCGCCGGAGCTGTATTTCACAAAGGAGGAGATCGGCGCGGCCATTGAAGCGATGGGGCTCTCCCCGTCGGTCCGGGGAGAAGCCCTGACCCTGGAGCAGTTTGCGAAGCTGGCGGATCTGCTGGGGTAAGTATTTTAAATTAATGAACGGGGGCTTAATCGCATGATCAGAGAGTGGGAACCGGCGGGGCAGCCGGAGGAGGAAGAGGTCAAAGAACGGCTTCAGACGGCGGAGGAGAAGCTGGAGATGTATCAGCTGCTGATGAAGGAACACCGCCTGCCGGTGCTTGTTCTGGTGGAAGGCTGGGGCGCGGCGGGAAAGGGGAGCGTCATCAGCCGGGTGATCCGGGATATGGATCCCCGCTTTTTCCGGGTGGCCGCCATGGGGGAGCGCACCCAGGAGGAGAGGCGGAAACCATTCCTGCACCGGTACGCGGTGCGGGTGCCCCAGGAGGGGAAATTTGAGTTCCTGGACGGAGGCTGGCTGGACGAGACGGTGAGAGACCGGTTTTACGGGGATCTGGCGGAGAGAGATTGGGACCGGCGGATGGAGAGCATTCGCCGGTTTGAACGGCAGCTGGCGGACAACGGGTACCTGGTGCTGAAATTTTTCTTCCAGATTTCCGCCAGGGAGCAGAGAAAGCGGCTGAAGGTTCTGGACGAGGACAAGGATACGAGATGGCGGGTGAGCCGCTGGGATCGGGACCAGAACGAGAACTATGAGGCGTGCGGGGAGCTGTACGCGCGGGCCCTGGAGGAGACGGATGTTCCCTGGGCCCCCTGGCATGTGGTGGACGCCAGGGACAGGAGATGGGCGGCTCTGCAGGTGATGGAAGTTCTGTGCAGCCGGCTGGAGTCCGCCTTCCGGGAGGAGAGAGAGCCGGCGCCTGTGCGGCCCTGCCCCTTTCCCATGGTTGAGATGCCGCTCCTCTCCCAGGTGGATTTGAGCGCCAGGATATCGGAGGAGGAGTACAAGGAGGAGCGCAGGCAGCTGCAGGCCCGCTTGGGGGAGCTCCACAACCGCCTGTACCGGAAAAAGGTGCCGGTCATCATCGTCTACGAAGGCTGGGATGCCGCGGGAAAGGGCGGAAATATCAAGCGCCTGGCCGGGGCGCTGGACCCCAGGGGCTATGAGGTGATCCCCATCGCCAGCCCGGAACCCTACGAGAAGGCCCGGCACTACCTCTGGAGATTCTGGACCAGACTTCCCAAGACCGGCCACATCGCCATCTTCGACCGCAGCTGGTACGGCCGGGTGATGGTGGAGCGGCTGGAGGGATTCTGCACGGAGGACGACTGGAGGCGGGCCTACAATGAGATCAACGAGTTCGAGCGGGAACTCTGCGACTGGGGAGCGGTGGTTGTCAAGTTCTGGGTGCAGATCGACAAGGACACCCAGCTGGCCCGGTTTAGGGACAGGGAGCGCGCGCCGGAGAAGCGCTGGAAGATCACGGACGAGGACTGGAGAAACCGGGAGAAGTGGGATCAGTACGAGGCGGCGGTCGACGAGATGATTAGGAAGACCAGCACGGAGTTTGCCCCCTGGTACATTCTGCCCTCCGTGGACAAGAGGTATGCCAGAATCCAGGCCATGAAAATCGTGATTCAAAGGCTGGAGGAGGTTCTTTTTGACCGGGCGGAGTGATATATTGTAAAAAGCTTTGATCCGGGGCAAAGGTTTGAACAGGAAAATCGGTGAGCTTTTAATGGGGCTGGCCCTGCTTTTGGCCGTCTTTTTCGCGGCCCGCCATCTGGGACTCTCGGAGGCATCCAGGGCCCAGAGCCGGGCTGCGTCCGGGCGGGAGCAGAAGGTGGTGGCCATCGACGCCGGCCACGGGGGAAATGACCCGGGAAAGGTGGGCGTCAACGGCAGCCTGGAGAAGGATATCAATCTGGCCGTCGCCGAAAGGCTGAAGCGGTATCTGGAGCAGTCGGATGTGCAGGTGGTGATGACCAGGGAGGAGGACAAGGGGCTCTACCGGGACAGGGATCAGAGAAAGAAGATGGCGGACATGAAAAAGCGCTGCCAGGTGATCAACAAGGCCGAGCCGGACGCGGTGGTGAGCATCCACCAGAACAGCTATCCCCAGGAGGACGTCTCCGGGGGCCAGGTATTCTACTATCGGGATTCCGGGGAGGGAAGGCGGCTGGCGGAGCGGATCCAGGAGCGATTCTCCCTCCTTTCCGGCGGGGAGAATGGGAGGCAGGCCAAGAGCAACGATAGCTACTATCTTCTGCTCCACGTGGAGAGCCCCGTGGTGATCGTGGAGTGCGGCTTTCTCAGCAACTGGGCGGAGGCAAGGCGGCTGGCGGACGAGGAGTACCAGGACCGGCTGGCCTGGACCATCCACATGGGCATTATGGAGTACTTAAACGGCGCCGGCGCCCGGGCGGCTGAAATTACGGAAAAAGGAGAGACATCATGATAAAAAAAGAGGTTTTGGAGATCAGAAAGCTGTTCCGCATGGAGGATTGCTGCCTCAGCCGCATCTGCGGCTGCTATGTGGACCACGAGAAGACGAAAAAGCTGGAATTTAAGGAAAATTTCCTGGCCCTGCCGGAGGAGGAGGGCTTTAAATATCTGAAGCTGTTCAAAAAGGCTCTGTCCGGGAGTATCGGGAGAACGCTGCAGAATATCGAATTTCCCCTGGCGGAGGAGGGGGAAGGCGGGAGACAGCAGTTCTTGTACCAGGTGAGGGAATCTGGCCTCAAGGACGAGGAGCTGCTGGATCAGCTGTACGACCGCATCATCGATACATACCCCTTCGGGGAGAACTACCTGATTCTCATGATCCACGGCCTCTACGACGTGCCCGGGCGGGCTTCGGACGGGATGACCATGGAGGACGCCTCGGAGATCGTCTACGAGTTCGTGCTGGGCTGCATCTGCCCCGTGGCCCTGTCAAAGCCGGGACTCTGCTACAATGAGACGAGCAACCACATCGAGGACCGCTCCCGGGATTGGCTGGTGGGGGATCCCATGACGGGCTTTCTCTTCCCGGCCTTCAACGACCGCCAGTCGGACATCCACAGCCTGCTGTACTACTCCAAGAAGGCGGCGGACCTGCTGCCGGAGTTTGTGGAGGAGATGTTCGGCTGCACGGCCCCGGTGGACGCCGGGACGCAGCGGGAGATGTTCCACACCGTCATCGCCGACACCCTGGGGGAGAAGCTGAACTATGAGACGGTGCGGGAAATCCACGACAATCTCCAGGAGATGATCGCCGCCCACGAGGACGATCCGGAACCTTTGGAGCTGTCCGGCCGGGATGTGAAGCGCCTGCTGGAGCAGAGCGGAGCGCCGGAGGAGAAGCTGGAGAATTTCGACCGGGAATATGCCAAAACCGCCGGCGAGAAAACGGTGCTCATGGCGGAGAATATCACCGATTCCAGGAAGTACAGCATCAAGACGCCGGACATCACCATCCAGGTGAGCCCGGAGTGCGCCGGCCTCATTGAGACCAGGGTCATCGACGGGAAAAAATGTCTGGTGATCGCCGTGGACGACAACGTGGAGGTGAACGGGATGCCGGTGAAGGGAATCAGCTGACGGGGTGCAGAACATACTGACAGAATGCAGAACGTGCAGACAGAATGCAGAACATAAGGGCGTGCCGAGGCACGCCCTTGTTGATTGGCAGAATTTTAAAGAAGATAGATTTTGTGCTTGGCGCACTCCTCTCTGAGCCCCATGGGCCAGATGCTGGCCTGCACCTCGCCGATGTGGGCGCGGCAGAGAAGAAGCATGCACAGGCGGGACTGGCCGATGCCGCCGCCGATGGTGTAGGGGAGCTCGCCGTCCAAGAGCATGCGGTGGAAGGGAAGCTGCTCCCGCTCCAGGCAGCCGGCCTTGGAGAGCTGCTCGTGGAGGGCTTTCTCGTCCACGCGGATTCCCATGCTGGAGATCTCCAGGGCTCTCTGCAGGGGCTCAAACCAGAAGAGGATGTCCCCGTTCAAGGACCAGTCGTCGTAGTCCGGGGCGCGGCCGTCGTGGGGCTCTCCGCTGGCCAGCTTGCCGCCGATCTGCATCAGGAAGACGCAGCCGTGCTCTCTGCAGATGAGATTTTCCCTCTCCTTGGGGGTCTTGTCCGGCCAGCGGTCCTCCAGCTCCTGGGTGGTCACGAAGACGATCTCCTTGGGGAGGTGGTTGACGGCGTCGGGGTATTTGTACCACACCTCGTGCTGCATGTGCTTGATGATCTTGAAGATGGTGCGGACGGTCTCCTCCAGGGTCTCACGGGTGCGGTCCTCCTTGCGGATAACCTTCTCCCAGTCCCACTGGTCCACGTAGCAGGAGTGGAGATTGTCCAGCTCCTCGTCCCGGCGGATGGCGTTCATGTTGGTGTAGAGGCCCTCGCCCACCTGGAAGCCGTATTCCTTTAAGGCCATGCGCTTCCACTTGGCCAGGGAGTGAACCACCTCCACCGTCTCGCCGGGGATGTCGGCCATGTCGAAGGACACGGGGCGCTCCACGCCGTTTAAGTCGTCGTTGAGACCGCTGCTCTTGGGAAGGAACAGGGGGGCGGAGATGCGCTCCAGGTTCATTTCTCTTCCAAATTCCTTCTGAAAGGTGTCACGGATATATTTGATGGCTTCCTGCGTCTGCCGGATACTTAACTTGGGGTCATAATCTTTGGGAATAATAAGTGCCATAGTGTTACCTCCTGATAAAATCACTTTCCCATCTTAGCAGAATAAAGGAGAGAATGCAAGAGAAACCGTTGATATGGGGGACGGAAATGTGGTATGGTATACAGTAGACGTTTGCGGGCTTTAAGCCCGCGGGAAAAGAGGCATAGAGGATGAATACAAAGAGAGTTGTGATAGAGGATGTGAAGCATCCGAGGGACGAGGAGCTTCTGGAGGCGGCGGAGATCTTGAGGGCCGGCGGCCTGGTGGCCTTCCCCACGGAGACGGTCTACGGCCTGGGAGCCAATGCCCTGAACGAGGAAGCGGCGAAGAAGATTTACGCGGCCAAGGGGCGGCCGTCGGACAACCCCCTCATCGCCCACATATCCGGGGAGAATGAACTGAGGCCCCTGGTGTCGGAGATTCCGGAGGCGGGGAGAAAGCTGATGGAGGCGTTCTGGCCGGGGCCCCTGACCATCATTTTTCCCAAGAGCGAGGCGGTGCCCTACGGCACCACCGGCGGTTTGGACACGGTGGCAGTGCGGATGCCCAGCGACCCGGTGGCCAACCGCCTGATCGCCCTGGCGGGGGTGCCGGTGGCGGCCCCCAGCGCCAACACCTCCGGGCGGCCCAGCCCCACCACAGCGGACCACGTGTGGGAGGACATGAATGGGAAGATTGAGATGATTCTGGACGGCGGGCCGGTGGGCATCGGCGTGGAGTCCACCATCGTGGACGTGACCGGGGAGGTGCCCATGCTGCTGCGCCCGGGTGCAATCACCATGGAGATGCTGGAGGAGCTTCTGGGGCGGGTGGAGATGGATCCCGCCATCACCGGGCCCATGAGCCCGGATATGCACCCCAAGGCGCCCGGGATGAAGTACCGCCACTACGCCCCCAAGGCGGATATGACCTTGGTGGAGGGGGAGACGGGGGCCATGGCCAGGGAAATCTGCCGCCTGGCCGGGGAGAGCCTGGCTGCGGGAAAGCGGACGGGGATCGTGTGCACGGAGGAGACCAAGCACCTGTACCCGGAGGAGCTTCAGAGAGAGGCCCGCTTCTTCAGCATGGGGGAGCGTTCCAGGGAGGAGACCATCGCCCACAACCTCTACGCGGTGCTGCGGGAGTTTGACGAGGTGGACGTGGAGCAGATCTTCTGCGAGGCGTTCCCGGACACGGAGCTGGGGCAGGCGATTATGAACCGCCTGATCAAGGCGGCGGGACATAAGATCGTAAAGGTCTGAGGGAAGGAGGAGATATCGGATGTCAAATAAGAGGACAGATTATATAACCTGGGATGAGTATTTTATGGGGGTGGCCATGCTGGCCGCCAAGAGATCCAAGGATCCCAGCACCCAGGTGGGGGCCTGCATTGTCAGCGAGGACAATAAGATCCTCTCCATGGGGTACAACGGCTTTCCCAAGGGCTGCTCCGACGACGAGTTCCCCTGGGGGAAGGAGCACGAGGCGGACGATCCGTACAATGCCAAATATTTCTACTCCACCCACAGTGAGCTGAACGCCATCTTAAATTACCGGGGGGGAAGCCTGGAGGGGAGCAAGCTGTACGTGACCTTATTTCCCTGCAACGAGTGCGCCAAGGCCATCATCCAGGCGGGGATCAAGACCCTGATTTACGGGGAGGACAAGTACGCGGACACGCCGGCGGTGCGGGCCTCCAAGCGGATGCTCAACGCGGCGGGGGTGCGCTACTACCAGTACCAGCCCACGGGCAGAAAGATTACTCTGGAAGTGTAGATATATTATGAAGGTTTTACTGGCGGCGGTCAACGCGAAATACATTCACTCCAATCTGGGAGTGTACAGTCTGAAAGCATACGGGGAGAGCCAGGTGCCGGGCCTGGCGGTGGAGATCGGGGAGTACACCATCAACCACCGCATGGATCTGGTGCTCCAGGACATTTATCTGAAAAAGCCGGAGTTTCTCGGCTTTTCCTGCTATATCTGGAATATTTCCCAGGTGGAGGAGCTGGCGGAGGACCTCTCCAAGCTGCTCCCGGGCGTGAGGATCTGGCTGGGAGGGCCGGAGGCGTCCTACCGGGCGGAGGAGCTTTTAAAGGCCCATCCCTGGGCGGAGGGCGTCATGGCGGGGGAGGGGGAGGAGACCTTCGCCTGCCTGATGCGCGCCATGGAGCGGGGGGAGGATCTGTCCGGGGTGGACGGGATCCTGTACCGGAATTCCCAGGGGGAGCTGGTGCGGACACCGCCCCGCGCCCCCATGTGCATGGATGAGATTCCCTTCGCCTACGGGGATTTAAAGGGATTTGAGAATCGGATCATCTACTACGAGAGCAGCCGGGGCTGCCCGTTCTCCTGCAGCTACTGCCTCTCCTCCATCGATAAATCGGTCCGCTTCCGCAGCCTGGAGCTGGTGCGGCGGGAGCTGGATTTCTTTCTGGAGAAGAAGGTCCCCCAGGTGAAATTTGTGGACCGGACCTTCAACTGCAGGAAGAGTCATACCATGGCGGTCTGGAGTCATATCCTGGACCATGACAACGGGGTGACCAACTTCCATTTTGAGATCTCCGCGGACCTGCTGGACGAGGAGGAGATCCGCCTGTTAAACCGGATGCGCCCCGGCCTGGTGCAGCTGGAGATCGGCGTCCAGAGCACCAACCCGGAGACCATCCGGGAGATCCGCAGAAAGACGGATCTGGAGCGGCTGGAGGCGGCGGTGGATGCCGTCCGCCGGGGAAACAACGTGCATCAGCACCTGGACCTCATCGCCGGCCTTCCCTGGGAGGATTACGGGAGCTTCGCCCGCTCCTTTGACCGGGTGTACAGGATGAAGCCGGACCAGCTGCAGCTGGGATTTTTGAAGGTGCTCAGGGGCTCCTACATGGCGGAGGCGGCGGGGGAGTACGGGCTGATCGCCCGCAGCTGCCCGCCCTACGAGGTGCTGTCCACCAGGTGGCTCCCCCACGAGGATGTGATCCGCCTAAAGGGGATCGAGGAGATGGTGGAGGTCTACTACAACAGCCGGCAGTTCACGGAGACGCTGGGCGTCCTGGCGGAGGAGTGGGGATCCCCCTTCGCCCTCTTTGAGAGTCTGGCCCGGTATTACGGGGAGAAGGGGCTGTTCGGCATCAGCCACAGCCGCCTGGCCCGGTACGAGATCCTGTATCGGTTTCTCGGGGAGGCGGGGCTGGACCTGGAGAAGTACAGGGATCTGCTGATGGTGGATCTGTATCTGCGGGAGAATGCCAAGAGCCGTCCATCCTTCGCCCCGGATCCTGGGAGTTTTAAGGGGAGACTGCGGGAGATCCCGGAGCTTCGCGGCCGCGGGAAGATGGTCCACGGGGAGATCCTGGGGGACGGCCGGATCCTGCTGTTTGACTATGAGAGAAGAGATTCCCTCACCGGAAATGCCGCGGTGAAGGAGATTTCAGCGGAATAGAAGAGGAGAAAGGGGCAGACACTATGGAAAAATGGGGGACGGCGGCCAGGGATGTGGTAGCCCTGGACCTGGAGACCACGGGCCTGGATTCCAAGACGGAGAGAATCCTGGAGATCGGTGCCGTGCGGATCCGGGACGGCAGGGAGGAGGCGTCCTTCTCCCGGCTGATCAATCCCGGTCGGGAGATTCCGGATGCGGTCCGGGAGCTGACGGGGATCACCGGGGAGATGACGGCCGCCTGCCCGCCTGTGGAGGAGGTGCTGCCGGAGTTTCTGGAATTCTGCGGGGAGCTCCCTATTCTGGGGCACAATGTCCTGTTCGACTACCGGTTCTTAAAGAGGGCGGCGGTGAACCAGGGCTTTTCCTTTGAGCGAAAGGGCTTCGACACCCTCGCCCTGTGCCGGAAATTCATGCCGGAGGAGGAGAAAAAGAACCTGGCGGCGGCCTGCCGGTATTACGGCGTGGAGACGGGGACGTCGCACCGCGCCCTAGACGACGCCCGGGCAGCCCTGGATCTCTACGGGAGGCTCGCAGCGCTCTACGGGGAGGAAAAACCGGAGGCGTTTGCCCCCAGCCCCCTGATTTACAAGGTGAAAAAGGACCCGCCGGCCTCAAAAAGGCAAAAAGAAGTATTGCGGGATTTGCTGAAATATCATAAAATAACACTATCTGCGCAGATGGACGGCCTTGGCCGCAGTGAGATCGCGCGGATCACAGATCGGATTATTTCAAAATACGGACGAATCCTGTAAAGAGGTGAAAAGAAAATGAAGGAAAAGAAGAGAAAAATGATCACCACGGTGATTGTCGTGGTGCTGATTCTGGCTATGGTGCTTCCCATGGTGGCTTCCGTGGTCTCCCTGTTTTGAGGACTGCGGGGGAATAGAGAGGGAATAGAGGAGAATTATGAAGAGTCGGATTTGGAAAAACGGATTGTACGCGGCCTGCCTGGCAGCGGGGGTGACCCTGGGAGGCGGAGCGCCCGCCCTGGCAGCGGAGCTTCCCGCAGGCCTGCAGGTGGGAGGTCAGGACCTGGGCGGCCTTGACCGAGAGGAAGCGGATCAGAAGATTGAGGAGTACGTAAACGGTCTCCAGGACCAGCAGATCTCCATCCACGTGGGGGATCAGGTTCTGGAGACTTCTGCAAAGGAACTGGGACTTGCCTGGAGCAACCGGGAGGCGGTGGATGAGACCATGGACAGCCTGACGGAGGGAAATCTGCTCAGGAGGTACATGGCGGCCACGGACCTCGCCCAGGAGGGAGGCAGTCTGACGGTGGAGACTGCGGTGGACGGGGAGACGGTGGCCGTCTACCTGGCGGCGCAGTGCGCCGACTTGGACGGGGCGCCGAAGAACGCCGCCATCACCAGGGAGGACGGGGAGTTTGTCATCACCCCATCGGAGAAGGGACTGACCCTGGACAGCGAGGCGACGGCCCAGGCGGTGAACGAGGCCCTGGCGGAGAATCCTGGGGAGCCGGTCACGGTGGAGGCTGCGGTGACGGAGGCGGAGCCGGAGATCACTACGGAGATGCTCTCCACCATCCAGGATGTGCTGGGAACCTTCACCACAGATTTCAGCAGCAGCAGCTCAGCCAGGGCTAAGAACCTGGAGGTGGGGGCCGCGAAGCTGAACGGCCATGTGCTGATGCCGGGAGAGACCCTGTCCGGGTACGAGTGCCTGCAGCCCTTCACCAGGGACAATGGCTACATGCCGGCGGCCTCCTATGAGAACGGCCAGGTGGTGGACAGCATCGGCGGCGGTGTCTGCCAGCTCTCCACCACCATGTACAACATGGCGCTCCAGGCGGAGCTGGAGATCACCCAGCGGCAGAATCACTCCATGATTGTCACCTACGTGAAGCCGTCCATGGACGCGGCCATCGCGGGGACCTACAAGGATCTGAAGATCACCAACAACTACAGCACTCCCATCTACATCGAGGCCTACACCTCCGGGAGAAAGCTGACCTTCACCTGCTACGGGCAGGAGACCAGGCCGGAGAACCGGAAGGTGGAGTTTGTGTCGGAGACCATCAGCCGGACGGATCCCGGCGCGCCCATCGAGCGGGTGAACAATTCCCTGGCTCCTGGGACCAGGAGGAGAGTGTCCTCCGGCCACACTGGCATCAAATCCCGCCTGTGGAAGGTGGTGACGGTGGACGGGGTGGAGACGGAGCGCACCCTTCTGCACACGGACACCTACAACGCCTCCAAGGCGGTCTACGAGGTGGGACCGGCAGCTCCGGCGGAGACAGCGCCCCCGGTGACGGAGACGGCTCCCCAGACGACCCCGGAGCAGACCCAGCCGGCGGCTCCGTCTGAGGGCGTGGGAGGAGGCCCCGGCATCGGGCTCACCGGCCCGTCGGCGACTCCGTCCCCCGCAGAGACAGCTCCGGCAGCTACGACGCCGGCGCCCACGGCGCCGCCTCAGACGGCGGCCCCCGCTCCGGTGGAGACGACAGCGGCTCCGGCGCCCGCGGCGCCGCCCCAGACGGCAGCTCCGGCCCCCGGCGTCTGACCTGCGGGCCGAGAGCGGTTGGAAGAACGTGGACGGACAGGCGGTGATCAGGGTGAGAAGAGCGGTGGAACGAGAAAATACCGGGCGGATGGAGGCTGGCCAGGATCTGGTGGCTGTGGGCTATGCCGGCGCCTGGGGGGCAGCCCGCATCGCTGGGGAGAAGGGGGAGCAGCTGAAATGCCGCTTCTCCCCTGGATACCTGAGGGAGGCTGTTTTCCGCCGGGAGACGCCTCTCCCGGCGGACATCTCCTTCTGGGAGGAGATGGGGGCCGCCGAGTATGAGCCGGCGGGGGAGGGGGGCATCCTCACAGCCCTGTGGAATCTCTCCGGGGCCTACGGACTGGGAATTGAATTTTCCCTGCGGGCGATTCCCCTTCGCCAGGAGACCGTGGAGATCTGCGAGGAATTTGGCCTCAACCCCTACCGCCTCTATTCCCGGGACTGCGGAGTGCTGGCGGCCCCCAACGGGGGACGGCTGGCAGAGCGGCTCCAAAGGGAGGGGATACCGGCGGCAGTGATTGGAAGAGTGAAGCGGGGGATCGCCCGGGAGATCCTGTCCGAGGAGGGCGTGGCCTATCTGGAACGTCCCAGGGAGGACGAGATGTGGAAGGTGCTTCCTGAGATCCCCGATGTTGAAAAATCATAGAAGAGGAGGAGACTCATATGAGAGAAAAAATTTTAGCGGTGATTGAAAAGAACAGCCGGATCAATCTGAAGGACCTGGCCATTCTTCTGGGTGAGAGCGAGGCGGCAGTGGCCAACGAGATCGCGGAGATGGAGAAGGAGAAGATCATCTGCGGCTACCACACGCTGATTGACTGGGACAAGACAGGCGAGGAGAAGGTGACCGCCCTCATTGAGGTCAAGGTGACTCCTCAGAGAGATATGGGATTTGACAAGATCGCGGAGCGCATCTACCAGTACAACGAGGTGGAGGCGGTGTACCTGATGTCCGGGTCCTTCGATTTCACCATCATCCTGGAGGGAAAGACCATGCGCCAGGTGGCTCTGTTCGTGTCGGAGAAGCTCTCCCCCATCGAGTCGGTGCTCAGCACGTCCACCCATTTCATCTTGAAGAAATATAAGGACCACGGAACCATCATGCAGAAGGAAGATAAAGACGAAAGGATGCTGATCAGCTTATGAGGAACCCATTATCAGAACGAGTTGTCAATCTGCCGCCGTCCGGCATCCGGAAGTTTTTCGACGTGGTGAACGAGATGGACGACGCCATCTCCCTGGGCGTGGGCGAGCCGGATTTTGATACGCCCTGGCATATCCGGGAGGAGGGCATCTACTCCCTGGAGAAGGGGAGAACCTTCTACACCTCCAACTCCGGTCTGAAGGAGCTGAAGGTGGAGATCTGCAACTACTTAAAGAGGCGCTGCGACGTCCTCTACGACCCCAATTCCGAGGTCCTGGTGACCGTGGGCGGCAGCGAGGCCATCGATCTGGCCCTGCGGGCCATGCTGGAGCCGGGGGACGAGGTGCTGATTCCCCAGCCCAGCTATGTCTCCTACGTGCCCTGCACCATCCTGGCAAACGGCACGCCGGTGGTCATCGAGCTGGAGGAGAAGGACGATTTCCGGCTGACTCCCGAAAAACTGCTGGAGAAGATTACGCCGAAGTCCAAGATCCTGATTCTACCATTCCCCAACAACCCCACCGGGGCCATCATGGAGAGGGAGGATCTGGAGAAGATCGCCAAGATCGTGGAGGAGAAGGATCTGTTCGTGATCTCCGATGAGATCTACTGCGAACTTACATACAGCGGCCGCCATGTGACCATCGCGTCGCTGCCGGGGATGCGGGAGAGAACGGTGCTGATCAACGGTTTCTCCAAGTCCTACGCCATGACCGGCTGGCGCCTGGGCTACGCGGCTGCCCCCAGGGAGATCCTGCAGCAGATGCTGAAGATCCACCAGTACGCCATCATGTGCGCCCCCACCACCAGCCAGTATGCGGCCATCTCCGCCCTGAGAAACGGGGACGAGGATGTGGAGCAGATGCGGGAGGCTTACAGCCAGAGAAGACGCTACCTGGTTCACGCCCTGCGGGAGATGGGGCTGGACTGCTTTGAGCCCTACGGCGCGTTCTACGTGTTCCCCAGCATCAAAAAATTCGGCATGACCTCCGACGAGTTCGCCACCCGGCTGCTCCAGGAGGAGAAGGTGGCGGTGGTGCCGGGAACGGCCTTCGGGGACTGCGGGGAGGGATTCCTGCGGATCTCCTACGCCTACTCCCTGGAGAGCCTGAAGGTGGCCCTGGACCGGATCCGCCGCTTTGTGGAGCGGCTTGAGAAGGAGCAGGGGTGACGGGATGAACATTGTGCTGTATGAGCCGGAGATGCCGGCCAACACGGGAAATATCGGCCGGACCTGCGTGGCCACCGACACCCGCCTCCACTTGATTGAGCCGCTGGGCTTCAAGCTGAACGAGAAGGCCATCCGCCGGGCGGGCCTGGACTACTGGCCCAAGCTGGACGTGACGGTGTACAGCGACTACCAGGAGTTTTTGGAGAGAAATCCGGGGGCCAAGATTTACATGGCCACCACCAAGGCTAAACAGGTCTACACGGATGTGTCCTACGAGCCGGACTGCTTTCTCATGTTCGGCCCGGAGAGCCGGGGGATCCCGGAGGAGATCCTTCTGGAAAATCAGGAGACCTGTGTGCGGATCCCCATGTGGGGGGACATCCGCTCCTTGAACCTGTCCAACTCTGTGGCCATCGTCCTCTACGAGGCCCTTCGCCAGAACGGCTTTGAGAACATGAAGCTGCAGGGGCAGCTGACAAAATATCAGTGGAAATAAGAGTAAAAACGCACTGCGGAAGCGGATTCTGCGGTGCGTTTTTTGGGCAGTTTTGTGAAACAAATTACTATAATAGTTACAAAAGATAAAAAATGAAATCAACGCCAGAATAAAGCGATACTATTTACATTTTCTCTGGAATCATATATGATGAAACCATCACAAACACAGGGCCCTGTTGGTGAAGGAAACGAAACAAATTGGTATGAGTTGAAAAAGAGGAGAATCGTAATGAAAACGTTTAATGTATGTATCGTCGGCGGCGGAAGCACTTACACCCTTGGATTCTTAAAGTCCTTTGTACGTCTGAGAGAGGAGTTCCCCTTAAAGAAGCTGGTTCTGTTTGACATCGATGCCAACCGTCAGGAGCCCATCGGAAAGTACGGCGAGATCCTGTTCAGAGAGAGATTCCCGGAGCTGGATTTCTCCTACACCACGGACATCAAGGAAGCCTATGAGGGCATGGATTTCGTCTTCATGCAGATGAGAGCCGGCGGACTGCTCATGCGCAGACAGGACGAGCACATTCCGCTGAGCATGGGAATGATCGGCCAGGAGACCTGCGGCGCCGGCGGCATGGCATACGGCCTTCGCTCCTGCGTGGACATGATCAAGGCGGTTCACGACATCCGCAACTACGCTCCCGACGCATGGATCCTCAACTACTCCAACCCGGCCGCCATCGTGGCAGAGGCCCTGCGCAGAGAGTTCCCCAATGACAAGAAGATCTTAAATATCTGCGACCAGCCGGAGAACGTGGTTCGCTCCGCAAGCCGCCTGCTGGGATGCGATTGGGAGGATCTGGATCCGGTATACTTCGGCCTGAACCACTATGGCTGGTTCACCCACGTATATAACGTGCACACCGGAGAGGACCTGCTTCCCAAGATCCGCGAGCTGGTGAAGGAGAGAGGTTTCCTTCCTCAGGATGCGGAGCAGAGAGATCAGTCCTGGCTGGACACCTACGGCATGGTTCAGACCATCATGGCTGACTTCCCCGATTTCCTGCCCAATACATACGACCAGTACTACCTGTATCCGGATTACAAGGTGAGCCACTTAAATCCCAACTACACCAGAGCCGATGAGGTCATCGACGGAAGAGAGAAGAGAGTGTTCAAGGAGTGCGCAGAGGTGATCGCAGCCGGCGAGCTGGGAGACCGCTTCCACGCCATCTCCGACGCCCACGCCGAGATGATGATCAAGGTGGCCGAGGCCATCGCCTACAACAAGAACTCCCGCCACATCCTCATCGTGGAGAACAACGGAACCATCGCCAACATGCAGGACGACGCCATGGTTGAGGTTGTCTGCGAGCTGGGCATCAACGGCCCCCGTCCCATGAGTGTGGGAAATATTCCTCAGTTCTACCTGGGCCTGCTGGTAAATCAGGTATCCTGCGAGAAGCTGCTGGTGGACGCTTACTTTGAGCACTCCTACCAGAAAGCCCTGGAAGCCTTCACCATCAACCGTCTGATCAACGACGCCAAGAAGGCCAGAAAGGTTCTGGACGCTCTGATCGAGGCCAACAAGGGAATGTGGCCCGAGCTCCACTGATTCTGACAGCGGGCAAGCTGTCTGAACCATGAACAAGCAGGATAATTTGAGGGGGATTTACAATGAGTAGCAAGAATAAAATCATGGACTTTTTCTCTGCCCTGGGACGTAGCCTGCTGATGCCCATCGCGGCCCTGGCCGCCTGCGGTATCGTCCTGGGCCTGACATCTGCGCTTATGAAAGCGCAGGTGCAGGAGGCTGTGCCGTTTTTAACTCAGACCTACGTATACTTTATCATTTCCACTCTGAATAAAGTGGCCAACGTAGTGTTCACCCTGATCCCGGTGCTCTTCTCCATCTCCATCGCCTTCGGCCTGGCCAAGGAGGAGAAGGAGATCGCCGCCTTCGCAGGCTTCATCGGATACTACACCTTCCTGGTGTCGTCCTCCTGCCTCATCGGCGCGGGATTTATGGATTTCGGAGCTTTGAAGATCTCCAACATCCTGGGGGTTGAGACCCTGGACATGGGCGCTGTGGCCGGTATCATCATCGGTCTGGTGACGGCCCATGTGCACAACAAGTACCACAAAATTACCTTCCCGGTGGCCGTCTCCTTCTACGGCGGCAAGCGCTTCGTGGCCATCGCGGTGATCCTGGTGTCCGCAGTCATCGGTCTCATCGCCCCCATCGTGTGGGAGCCGGTGTCCATGGGCATCAACGGACTGGGCGGCGTGATCTCCGCCTCCGGCCTGGTGGGTGTGTTCGGATATGGATTCCTGGAGAGACTGCTGATCCCCACAGGACTGCACCATGTGCTCAACGGAGTCTTCCGCACAACGGCCATCGGCGGCGTGTACGAGGGCGTGGAGGGCTGCTTAAACATCTTCCTGCAGTTCATTGACCAGGTGGATATCAGCGAGCTGGCTCCCTTCACCGTGTTCCTGGGACAGGGCAAGATGCCCATGATGATGTTTGGACTTCCCGGAGCGGCGCTGGCCATCTACCGCACCTCCCCGGAGGAGAAGAAGCAGAAGGTCAAGGCTCTGATGATCGCCGGCGTGGCGGCCAGCGTGGTGTCCGGCATCACCGAGCCCCTGGAGTTCGCGTTCATGTTCGTGGCTCCCCAGCTGTTCGTATTCCACGCGGTCATGGGCGGAATTTCCTTCATGTCTATGGCGGCCCTGGATGTAATCATCGGCAACACCGGCGGCGGTCTCATCGACTACCTGATCTGGGGTGTGTTCCAGCCTGGATCTCACTGGTACTGGGTGATTGTAGTAGGCGTCCCCTTTGCCATTATCTACTACAACGTATTCAAATGGTACCTGACCAAGAAGAACCTCTCCATCGAGGTGTCCGATGAGGACAGCGAGGACTCCGCAGCTGGCGGAGTGGCCCTGGGCGAGCAGCAGATGGCGCAGGCATACCGCATCATCGAGGGCCTGGGCGGAACCGCCAACATCAAGGAGGCCAACAACTGCCTGACCAGACTGAGAGTGGACATTGTAGATTCCTCTCTGGTGAGAGAAGATATTCTGAAGAAGACCGGAGCCATGGGCTTCATCAAACCCAGCGAGACCCACATCCAGGTGGTCTACGGGCCGAAGGTGGAAGCCATCGCGGCCAACGTGAGGGAGTGCTTAAAGAGCGGCCGGGTGATCGAGGCTGCCGGCAAGGGCAAGCACGAGCTGGTTGCCCCCGTGAGCGGAGCTGTGGTGCCCATGAAGGAGGCGCCGGACGAGACCTTCTCCTCCTGCATGATGGGAGACGGCGTGGTGATCCATCCCACGGACAACGTGATCAAGGCTCCCTGCAACGGAACGGTTGAGGTCTACACCGAGGAGAACAAGCACGCCATCGGCCTGCAGACGGAGGACGGCTTGGAGCTGCTGATCCACATCGGCGTGGAGACCGTCAACTTGAAGGGCGAGGGCTTTGAGGGCCTGGTCACCGTGGGCAGCAAGATCAAGACCGGAGATCCTCTGATCCGGTTTGACAGGGAAGGCCTGGAGAAGAAGGGCTTCTGCACAGACGTCATGGTGATCGTGATGGCCAACGAGGGAGACTTCGATGTGGAGTACAGCACCGGCATGACGGCTGAGGCCGGAAAGACCGTGGTGGCGAAGTACTGATAGCAGGAAACTTCCTATATAACAGGGAGAGCGCTGAAGCTTTACGTTTCAGCGCTCTCTTTGTTGCGCACAGCCATCTCGATGAGAATCTGGATGACCGTGAAAAATCCGATTCGCGTGTTCACGTCCACGCCCCGGTACTCCCGGTTGACGTCGTTGGTGCATACGGCTATGGTGGAGTACGGGATCAGCGGGCTGTCCGGCTCGCAGGTGAACAGGATGGTGGTCAGCCCCCGCTCCATGGCGGTCTGGAAGGTGGGAAGGTAGCGGTCATTTCCGTGGGCGGACAGGATGAGCAGGACGGCGTCGTCCCCGACGGTGTTCACCAGGGCGCCCAGCAGCCGCTCCCACTCCACCAGGATGGACGGATAGTCCAGGGAATTGAGAACCATCTGCAGGTAGTGGGCCGGCAGGGAGCTCAAGTTCCCCCCGTAGATGTAGAGGGGCCGCTTGCTGGTGAGCAGGGCGGCGATCTGCTCCAGGGAGTCCAGATCCATGGAGACCAGGTTGTCCTTGAACAGGGCGATGGACCGCTTGATGTAATCGTCCGACTGAAATACAGTCTGCCTGGCCTCCTGCAGCTCCCGGCGCAGCTGATATTTGAAATCGTTGAAGCCGCCAAGCCCCAGCTTCTGGCAGAAGCGGACGATGGTGGCCCCGGAGGTGTACAGCTGGCGGCTCAGCTCCTGCAGGCTCATGTAGGAGGCGGATTTGGGGTGGCGGATGAAATAATCCAGGATCTCCTCCTCCGCCTGCGTAAGCTCCAGCTGGCGGGCGTGTTCAAACAGTGGAATCATGGGAGCCTCCTTCCCGCCGGGATTCCCGTTCCTCCCGGTATCGGATATAGCACTGGATGATGGTGTGGATGGTGAAGAAGATGGGGAGACGGGAGGTGTACTCCGCCCCCAGGTTCTCCCTCTGATCCGTAAAGAACCGGAAACTCACGGTGGAGAGATCGGCGATCTCGTTGCTGGTGTAGGGGGTGATGGAGAGGATGGGCAGCCCCTTCATCTGCGCCAGCTTTCCGATGCGGATGGTGTTTCCGAAGGTGCCGGAGGTGCTGATCAGCACCATCAGGGAGTCCTTTCCCACCGTGTTGATTAGGTGGGAGAACAGCCTGGCGGACTCGATCCGGTAGACGCTCTGGCGCCCGGTGGAGAGCAGCAGCCGCTCCAGGTACTCCCCGGTGGTGTCGGTGATGCCGCCGGGGGACCAGATGTAGATGGGCATGGGGCTGTCGAAGAAGCGGAAGGTGCGCAGAAGCTGCTCCTCCTGGATCAGGCCGGCGGTGGCCTGTATGTTGGAGCTGAGAAGATCGATCATCAGGTCGGAGCTTCTGCCAGGTCTGGGGGAGGGGGCGGCCTCCTGGCCGCCGGATTCCCGCCTGGCCGCCCGCAGGGCATATTTGAATTCGGCGAAGCCGGAATAGCCCAGCTTTTTGCAGAAGCGCAGGACGGTGGCGGGGGAGTAGGAGACGCGCTCGGAGAGCTCCCGGATGCTCAGGTCCAGGACGGACTCCGTGTGCTCGTACACATATTTTAAGACATTCAGCTCGTGCCGGCTGAGGCTTTGGATGGTCTCGTCACTCAGAGGAAGATTGATCATAGGATAGGTGCCTCCTTTGCCGGGGAATCTGCCCTTTGCCGGGAAATGTGCCTGGGGGTGGCAGTTCCCCTGTGACTGTCAGTATAACAAATCCCGGAGCTCTTTTCAATCACCCGCGATGTCCTGTGCCCACAACGTCCTGGAAACGCCGGACGGAGAGCAGAAGTCCGGCGAAGACGTAGGTCACCAGGGAGGCCCGCAGGCCGCTGGAGAAGAATGGCAGCCAGGTCTGGCTGAGGAGGGAGATTCCGCAGTTTGCCAGAATATAGTGGGCCGCCTCCACGGCGAACACCAGACCGCAGCCCAGGCTGATCATCCGCCCCAGCTGGTTGGTCTGGCGGCGGGAGATCCCGAGGATTCTCGCGGCCAGAAATGCCAGGGCAGCGGCGAGGGCGATCCCCGCCAGAATCCCGTAGCTGGACACTGCAAATGTGAAGACGTAGTCGGAGGACAGGGAGGGCAGCAGCTGCCCTGCGGGCAGTCCGGTGTTCCCTGCCAGGCGGGAGGCGTGGAGGAGTTCCCGCACGTTGGCGGCTGCATAATCGGCGGTGTACCTGGACGCCTGGCGGGCGGCCGGGGACAGCAGAAGGCGCAGCCGTTCCACCTGGTAGGCGGAGAGACCGCCAAGTGCCGCATAGAGGACGGGGATTAGGGCGGCCCCGCCCCACAGAAGCAGGATAGTCCGCCTCCTCGGCAGGGGAAACCAGCCCCAGCCCACGGCGGCGGTGATCATCATCAGGCAGACAAGGGCGAGGAAAAAGGGGACATTTAAGGTGCCGCAGGTTCCCACGCCCAGCAGGACGGTCAAGGCCATTAGGATGAGACAGGCCGCGAAACCGGCGATTCCCCGCCTTCTGGCCCGGCAGAGCAGGCCGGCGAACACCGGCACGTACAGATAGAGGGAGATCTGGGTGTAAGCCCGGCTCCCGTTGACATGGGGGGACAGAAAGCCGGAGGCTATGAGCCAGCCAGACAGAAGGAGCCAGAGCGGGAGCGCGTACCTCTCCACCAGGGTGTAGTCCAGAAAGTACACGGCGGCCATGACGGCCAGCCCCAGCCCAGTGCCCAGGCAGTGGCGGGCAAAGCTGTCCGCGAAGCCGGCGCTCTCCGCCAGTCCTCCGATCTGGTACTGGAGAAACAGTCCCGCCAGGCTGAGGACGGCGATGAGGGCCAGGAGCCGCAGGTCCAGCCGTGGCCTGTGGATCCGGTCCATCTCCATCCCCACCTCCAACGGATCCCCCATCTGGCGCACGCTCTCCGCCAGCGCCGCCTCCTCATCCATCCCGGCCTCCATCAGGGCCTCCTTCTGATCCTGGATGTGGGCGGCCAGCTCCTCCGCCACCAGGGAGCGGGCTTTTTTGCAGCGGATCTGGGAGACGAGGGCAGATAAATATTCCTCCTCCGCCCGGAAACTTTGTCTCTCAGGCATTCCCACAGGCCACACCTCCAAATCCCAGAACCTTGGCCACAGCGCCGGAGTACTCCCGCCACTCCTCCTCCTTCCGTGCGAGGAAGCGGCGGCCCTCCCCGGTGATGCGGTAATATTTGCGCACTTTGCCGGAGCGCTCCTCCTCGTAGCAGGTCAGGTGCCCATGGGACACCAGGGTGTGGAGCAGGGGATACAGGGTGCCGGCCTTCAGCTCAAAGACGTTCTCTGAGCGCTTGGCCAGGGTGTCGATCATCTCGTAGCCGTACATGTCCTTCTCCGACAGGAGCTTTAAGATCAGCAGCGCGGTGCTGCCGGAGATGAGGCTTTTGTCAACTGCCATGTAAAATTCCTCCTTTATATGTAGATTATCTATACATCATGGCCTGATTATATATCGATCATCTATATATGTCAAGAACAATTCACCCGGCAGGCGTCTGACCGCGCGGGAGCAGCAGGCGTCAGCCGGGTGTGTGCTGTCAGCCGGGTGTGTGCCGTCAGCCAGGTGTGCGCCGTCAGCTGGGCGTGTGCCGTCAGCCGGGCATAGCTCGGTCCGTCACAGGCTGGTGGCCTTGGGGAGGGTGAAAATAAATTCTGTCCCCACCCCCTCCGTGCTGATGACGTCGATATTTTCCCCGTGGGCCTGGATGATCTCCTTCACGATGGAGAGCCCCAGGCCGGTGCCCTTCTTGTCCTTGCCCCGGGAGGAATCCGTCTTGTAGAAGCGCTCCCAGATCTTTTTCAGGCTGTCCTTGGGGATGCCGATGCCGGTGTCCTTCACGGAGATGAACACCTTCTCGTGGCGCACCGACTCCTGGATGTAGATCACAGAATTGTCGTGGCTGAATTTGATGGCGTTGTCGATCAGGTTGTAGAGAACCTGCTGGATCTTTCCCAGATCGGCGTGGACCATCTCCTTGGGGGCGGAGAAGGTCAGATCGAAGGTGATGCCCCTGGCGCTGCAGGTGCCCTCGAAGGAGGCGGCAGTGTCCTTGATCACCCGGTTGATGTCAAAATTGGACCGGGAGAGATACCCCTTGCTGTCCAGGGAGTTCAGGGTGAGCATGCTCTGGGTCAGCTTGTTCAAGCGGTCCGTCTCGGAGATCACCCGCTTTAAATATTTCTCCTGCATCTCCGGCGGGATGGTGCCGTCGATGATGGCCTCCAGGTATCCCTTTATGGAGGTGAGGGGAGAGCGGAAATCGTGGGAGACGTTGGCCACGAAGGTGCGCTGATACTCCTCCATCTTGTTCAGCTCCCCGGACATGTAGTTTAAGGTGGCGGAGAGGTAACCCATCTCGTCCTGGGAGTCCACCTGGATCCGATAGTCCAGATTGCCGGCGGCGTACTCGTTGGCCCCGGCGCGGATCTTCACCAGGGGAAGGTAAACCACCTTGGTGAACACCAGGAGGATGATCAGGGACAGGGCGTACAGAACCGCCGAGGTAATGTAGGTGAGGTTTAGGAGCTCCGTCCGCATCTGCTGGATCTGGCTCAGGGGCTGATGGATCAGCACGTAGCCGTAGGTGGTGTAATTGCCGGTGATGGGGGCGGATACGGTGAGCACCTCCTGGTCGAACATGCCGTGGTAGTCGCCGGTGAAATGGGGTTCCTTCTCCGCAGCCGGGTCAAAGCCGGGGATGGACGCCCCGGAGGAATAGCGGCCGGAGGTGTCCAGGATCAGTGTGCCCTGGCGGTTTACCACCCAGATGTCGGCGTGAAAGAAGGAGGCGGCCGCCTCCATCAGGGGGGTGGCCTCCGCCTCGTCCACGTCCGCTCCCCGGTAGCGGTCGCTGTACTGGGAGGCGATGCGGTTGGCCTCGGAGTAGAGAGATTCGTACTGGCGGTCCAGCAGATAATCGTAGATCATCTCCGAGGAGAAGGTGGAGATGGCGATGAAGCCCAGCAGCCCGAAGATCAGGTACCCCAGCAGAAATTTTGCGTAGAGGGAGTGGAGATTCATTACTTTTTCACCTCGAATTTATAGCCGATGCCCCAGACGGTGGTGATGGCCCAGCCGGCGTGATCCTTGATTTTCTCCCGCAGGCGCTTGATATGTACGTCCACGGTGCGGGTGTCGCCCACGTACTCGTACCCCCAGATGTGGTCCAGCAGCTGTTCCCTGGTGAACACCTGGTTGGGGGAGGAGGCCAGAAAATAGAGCAGCTCCAGCTCTTTGGGGGGCATTTCCACGGAGTGGCCCTTGTAGAGGACGGAGTAGTTGGTCAGGTTGACGATGAGGTCCGGGTACTCCACGTACTCCCCCTGCTGCTCGCTCCTGGGAACGGTCTGCTGAATGGGGGGCTGGTAGCGGCGGAGCACCGCCTTGACCCGGGCCACCAGCTCCTTGGAGTCGAAGGGCTTGATGATGTAGTCGTCCGCCCCCAGCTCCAGCCCCAGAACCTTGTCGAAGATCTCCCCCTTGGCGGAGAGCATGATGATGGGCACCTGGGACGTGGCCCGCAGCTCTCTGCAGACCTGGTAGCCGTCTATGCCCGGCAGCATCAGGTCCAGCAGGATGATATTGGGCTTAAACTCCGGAAAAATTTTCAGGGCTGCCTCCCCGTCGTGGACGATGCGGGTCTCGTAGCACTCCTTCATCAGATACAGGGAAATCAGCTCGGCGATGTTCTCGTCATCGTCAACGATCAGCACTCTTTGCTTTTCGGCCATACAAATCCTCCTTCAGTTTATGTCAGTCTAAGTCTTGCTGTCTATTTGAATGTCACGATGGTCACGCCCGAGTCCCCTTCCCCAAATTCGCCCAGGCGGAAATCCTTCACATATTTTAACTTTTTCAGGTGCTTGTGGACGGCGGCCTTCAGGGCCCCTGTCCCCCGTCCATGGACGACCCTCACCTGATTTAAGTGGGAGAGGTATGCGTCGTCCAGGTATTTGTCCAGAACCGGCAGTGCCTCGTCCGTGGTCATGCCGATGAGGTTGACTTCCGGGGAGATGGAGCTGGACTTGGACATCTTGATCTTCCCGCCGCCCGTCTTGGACAGGGTGGGGCCGGTGACCACCGGCTCGTCCAGGAGCTCCACGTCCTTGATGTTCACCAGGGAGCGAAGAATACCCATCTGCACGTAGAAATCTCCCTTGGCGTTGGGCAGGGTGCTGACGGTGCCGTTGAGATTCATAGTGAGCACCCGCACGCCGTCCCCGATCTTCAGGGATTTGGGGGAGACTGCCTTCTTGGGCTTTTTCTGGTCGGCGCCGATGGAGAGATCCTTGTCCACGCTCTTTAATTTCTCCCGCAGGCGGGTGCGCTCCGCCTCCAGCTCCCGGGTGAGGCCGGCGGAATCCCCCAGCTTGTTGATGTTGCGGATGGTCTGGTCGGCGGTCTCCTTGGCCTCCCGGAGAATGCGCTGGGCCTCCTCCCTGGCCTTCTGGATCACGGCGTCGGTGCGCTCATCCAGGCGCTCCGTCTTCTGCTGCAGGCGCTTCCGCAGGCCGTCGATCTCCGCCTTGTAGGTTTCAATCTCCTCCCGCTCCTTCTCGATGGTTACCCGGCTCTCCTCCAGGTGGGCCAGCAGATCCTCAAAGGTCTCGTCCTTGGCCTCCAGGTGGGTGCGGGCGTCGTCGATGATGTAGTCGGGAAGCCCCAGCTTCTTGGAGATGGCGAAGGCGTTGCTCTTGCCGGGAATGCCGATGAGCAGGCGATAGGTGGGGCGCAGGGTCTCCACGTCAAATTCGCAGCAGGCATTCTCCACCCCCGGCGTGGTGAGGGCAAACACCTTCAGCTCGCTGTAGTGGGTGGTGGCCATGGTGCGGCATTTCATATTGTGAAGGAAGGAGAGGATGGCGATGGCCAGTGCCGCTCCCTCCGTGGGGTCGGTGCCCGCTCCCAGCTCGTCGAAGAGGCAGAGGGAGTTGGAATCCGCCTGCTCCAGGATCTTCACGATGGTGGTCATGTGGGAGGAGAAGGTGCTCAGACTCTGCTCAATGCTCTGCTCGTCCCCGATGTCCGCAAACACGTCGTCGAACACGGACAGCTCCGACCCGTCGAAGGCGGGAATGTGAAGGCCCGCCTGGCCCATGAGGGTGAAAAGCCCCACGGTCTTTAAGGATACGGTCTTTCCGCCGGTGTTGGGGCCGGTGACGATGAGCAGGTCAAACTCCTTTCCCAGATGAATGTTGATGGGGACAGCCTTCTCCGGGTCCAGGAGAGGGTGGCGCCCGTCCTTGATATTGATGTAGCGGTCGCGGTTAAATACCGGTGCGCTGCACTTGTAGTGCCGGGAGAGGGCAGCCTTGGCGAAGACAAAGTCCAGGTGAGTGAGGACGTCCAGATCGTTCCTCAGCTCCTCCTGGTACGGCGCCAGCTGGTTGCTCAGATCTGCCAGCACAGCCTCGATCTCCTTCTGCTCCTGGATCTCCAGGGTGCGCAGGTCGTTGTTCAGACGGATGATGGCCATGGGCTCGATAAACAGGGTGGACCCGGTGGAGGACTGGTCGTGGACCATGCCGGCCACCTGATTCTTGTGCTCCGCCTTCACCGGCAGGCAGTAGCGGCCGTCACGCATGGTGATGACCGCCTCCTGGAGGTAGGTGCGGCTGCTGTTTAAGATGGAGTTCAGCTGGGTGTGAATCCGATCCTGAATGGTCTTCATGGAGCGGCGCACATGGCGCAGCCCGGGGCTGGCGTCGTCGCTCACCTCGTCCTCGGAGAGAATGCAGCGCTTGATCTCATTGTTCACCGGGGTCAGGGGTTCCAGGGAGCGAAACAGCTCCTCCAGGGAGTCGTCGGGAAATTCCGAGTCCTCGTGGCGGCCGTAGGCCTTCACCCTGGCGGCGGCGGTCATCAGGGAACTGGCAGCCAAAAGCTCCGTGATGCTCAGAGAGCTGCCGATGTCCAGCCGCTTTAGGGAGCCGCGGATGTCCCGGATTCCTCCGAAGGACACACTGCCCTTCTGGCGGATCCTGGTCACGGCGTCGGTGGTCTCCGCTTGATTTTTGACGATCTCCTGGTAGTCGGAGGAGGGGAGCAGCTCACGGCAGAGCGCCTTGGCCGGCTCAGAGGCGGCGTATTCTGTCAGTTTCTCTATAATCTTATCGTATTCCAGTGTTCGCAATGCTTTCTGATTCATAATACTCATTTCTGCCCGGTTCGGGCGGCTTTCTAACATGTTTGGTTCTGAACGTCACGATTAAAGTATAGCAAAAAAAGGGGGGAATTCCTAGACCCTGCTTGCATAAATCGGAGAAGAACCTTATAATAGGGACAGGATTGCGGGCGCACGCGCCGCAGACGGACAGGACATTTCCACAGAACACTCTTTTGGGAGGTACTTATGCCAGAGATGAATCGGCCGGACAAAGAGCCTGAGGAGAAGCGTCAGTTTATAAAGGAAAAGATAGTGAGGCAGCCGCTGACCAGGAGAGAGATCGCCAGGCGGGCGGCTTTGTTTGGCGGCCTGGGGGCCGTGTTCGGATTGGCCGCTGCGGCGGTATTTGCCCTGGCGTGCCCGTTTTTTGAGGGCTGTGCGGGGCAGGAGGAGACGGCGGAGTCCATGGTGAGTATTCCCAGGGACGATGTCACCACGGCGCCGACGGCGCCCGGGGAGGCGGCAGAGACACCCTCGGAGCCCATCAAGCAGCAGGTGGAGAATGCGGTCTCCAGCTACCGGTTTTCCATGGAAGATTACAGCCGCATCCACGTCCCCTTGAAGGAGATGGCGGCGGAGGCGGACAAGGGCATCGTGACGGTGCACTCTGTGCGCCACGAGACGGACTGGTTCAACAACCCAGTGGAGAACACCGGATATTTCGCAGGAGCTCTGATCGCCCAGACCTCTACGGAGTACCTGATCCTCACCACGGAGGACGCGGTGGAGGAGGCGGACGCCATCCGGGTGACCTTTGCGGACGGCACGGAGGCGGCCGGGACCAGAAAGCAGACAGACCGGGTCAGCGGCATGTCCATCATCAGCGTCAGCCGCAGCGCGGTGAGCCAGGAGACGGCGGCTCGGGTGGAGATTCTCACCCTGGGCAATTCCTATCAGATGAAGATGGGGGACCTGGTGCTGGCCATCGGAAGCCCCATGGGCATTGTGCACTCAGTGGATTACGGCTCCCTGGGCTATGTGGCCAGGAGCGTGCCGGTGACGGACGGGAGTATCCGCGTGATGTACGCAGATGTGGAGGGAAACGCCCCCATGGGCACCTTCCTTCTGAATCTCTCCGGGGAGATCGTGGGCATGGTGGCGGACGGATATGCCGGCCCGGGCTCCCAGGATGTGACCACGGCGGTGGGGATCTCCGACTACAAGGGGATCATCGAGCGGATGAGCAATGGCCTTCCCACCGCATGGCTGGGAATCCAGGGCCAGGACATCACGGCGGAGATGGAGGAGCAGGGCCTGCCGGCCGGCATCTACATCACCGGGGTGGCGGAGGGAAGCCCCGCCTACGACGCCGGGATTCAGAACGGGGATATCTTGGTGAAGCTCAACGAGGGGGAGGTCCACACGGTCAAGGAGCTGCAGACCCGGATCGAGAACCTGGAGGCGGGAACCACCGTCCGGATCACCGTGGACAGAAACGGCATAGAAGAATACAGAGAATTGGAATATCAGGTAACGTTGGGAGCCAGGTAAACGCCTGGCTTCCCTTATGAATAAGAAGAAGGAGATTGAGACCATGAAATATATCAACACATTTCGGGAAGGAATGCACGTATCGGATGTATATCTGTGCAAGACCAAACAGATTGCCCTGACCAAGGCGGGAAAGGAGTACGGCAGCCTGATTCTTCAGGACAAGACCGGCACGGTGGACGCCAAGATCTGGGATCTCAGCTCACCGGGGGTGGGCAGCTTTGAGGCCCTGGACTATGTGTATGTGGACGCGGATGTGACCGTCTTCCAGGGCTCCCATCAGCTGAACGTCAAGAGAATCCGCCGGGCGGAGGACGTGGAGTATATCCCGTCGGACTACCTTCCGGTGTCCAGGAAGAACATTGACCGCATGTACGGGGAGTTGGAGGAGTACATCCGCTCCCTGAAAAACAAGTACCTGCGGGATCTGGCGGCTGGATTTTTTGTGGAGGACCAGCGCTTTATCAAGGAGTTCAAGGCCCACTCGGCGGCCAAGAGCGTCCACCACGGCTTTGTGGGCGGCCTCCTGGAGCACACCCTGAGCGTGGTGAAGCTCTGCGATTTCTACACGGTGCAGTACCCGGCCTTAAACCGGGACCTGCTGCTGACGGCGGCCATGTTCCACGACATCGGCAAGATCAAGGAGCTGTCCAATTTCCCGGAGAATGACTACACGGACGCGGGCCAGCTGATCGGCCACATCGTCATCGGCGCCCAGATGGTGGCCTCCCGCATCGAGAGGACGCCGGGCTTCCCCCAGAAGCTGGCGGCGGAGCTGATCCACTGCATTCTGGCCCACCACGGAGAGCTGGAGTACGGTTCCCCCAAGAAACCGGCCCTTCTGGAGGCCCTGGCCCTGAATTTTGCCGACAACACGGACGCCAAACTGGAGACCATGCTGGAGGCTCTGAGCGGAGCTGGCGACAACAAAGGCTGGCTGGGCTTCAACCGTTTCCTGGACAGCAACATCAGAAAGACGGAAGGCTGAGTGAGATGAAAAAAAATGACCTTTTTACGGTGACCATCGAGGATATGAGCGAGGACGGAGCCGGCATCGGCAAGACGGACGGCTATACCTGGTTTGTGAAGGATGGACTCATCGGCGACGTGGTGGAGGCCGGCGTCACAAAGATGAAGAAGAATTACGGCTTTGCCCGGCTCGTCCGCATCATCACCCCCTCCCCCTTCCGCATCGCGCCCCGCTGCCCCGTGGCCAGACAGTGCGGAGGCTGTCAGCTTCAGGCCATGAGCTATGAGGAACAGCTGCGGTTCAAGGAGAGGAAGATCCGCAGCAATTTGAGCCGACTGGGGGGAATCCCCGAGGATCAGATTCCCATGGAGCCTATCATGGGCATGGAGGATCCCTGGAGATACCGGAACAAGGCCCAATTTCCCTTTGGGAGAGATAAGGACGGGGAGATCGTCACCGGCTTTTACGCCGGCAGGACCCACAGCATCATCCCCCAGGAGGACTGCCTTCTGGGAATTGAGGAGAATAAAGACATTCTTGAAATTATCAAAAATTTCATGAAAGAATATAAAATAGAACCGTATGATGAGGCGGAGCACCGGGGGCTGGTGCGCCACGCCCTGATCCGCAAGGGGTTTGCCACCGGCCAGCTGATGGTCTGCCTGGTGATCAACGGGAAGAAGCTGCCCAGGGCGGAGGTCCTCACGGAGCGCCTCCTGGCGGTGCCTGGGATGACGAGCATCTCCTACTCGGTGAACGAGGAGCGGACCAACGTGATCCTGGGCCGGGAGGTGACCCATCTCCACGGGCCTGGGTACATCACGGACCGCATCGGCGAGGTGTCCTACCGCATCTCCCCCCTGTCCTTCTACCAGGTAAACCCGGTTCAGACGAGGAAGCTCTACGAGACAGCCCTGGAATTTGCCGGGCTGGAGGGAGGCGAGACCGTGTGGGACCTGTACTGCGGCATTGGAACCATTTCCCTGTTCCTGGCCCAGAAGGCGAAGAAGGTCTGCGGCGTGGAGATCGTGCCCCAGGCCATCCAGGACGCCAGGGAGAACGCCCGCCTAAACGGCATGGAGAACGTGGAGTTCTTCGTGGGGAAGGCGGAGGAGGTGCTGCCAGAACAGTACGAGAGGAACCACATGCGGGCGGACGTGATCGTGGTGGATCCCCCCCGAAAGGGCTGCGACGAGCGCTGCCTGGAGACCATCGTGAAGATGCAGCCGAGGCGCCTGGTGTACGTCAGCTGCGACTCCGCCACCCTGGGGCGGGATGTGAAATACCTGCGGGAGCACGGCTTTGAGCTGACCCGGGCGCGGGGCTGCGACATGTTCGCCTGGAGTGTACATGTGGAAGTCGTGATTCAGATGACGTATTGTGGTGATAAGGCAAAAAACAAAGGATAAACCACAAGATATAGTGGTTTTGAGAGAAAATTCGAGGCAAAAACTGACCGAAAAACGGCCGTTTTTGACCTCGATTTTTTAATGGTTTGACAGATGACATAGCGATTTCTGAGGTTGAAGACAGATGAAAAGGAGGTGGTGCTACTTTAACTGTAAGTGAAAAAGGATACGTGCGACAAGGGAGATTGGTGTCAGGAGGTATGCGGTGCAGAAAAAAGAATGGAACGAAGTAACCTGTGTTTCGGGAGTGCTGTCCATTCCAAATGAACTTTTGGAAGCGGCAAAACTGTCGAACGAAGAGGAAATGACAATTGAAACAGTTCCAGGTGTGATCCTGATTGGAAAAGAGGATCCTATGGGGATTATTAATCAACCGCTGTTTGATTTGTTTCAGGCATTGGGAATTGGACCGCTATCATAAAAGTAGAGTCCCCAAGTGCAAGGAAAGTGTGGTAGGATAAGCAAACAGACAAAGCACGAGGAGGAAAAACAATGGGACGAAAGTACAGCGAGGAAGAGCGCCGGGAGGCGCTGAAACTGGCGGATGAGATCGGGGCGGCTGCGGCGGCCCGGCGCCTGGGGATCAACGAGGACACGCTCTACGGCTGGCGCGGGCGACAGAAGAAGCAGCGGCGCGTGCTGGAAGAGGAACTGGGGGGCCGCAGCGAGGCAGAGCTGTTGGCGGAGATCAAGCGGCTGAAATCAGAGCTCCAGCAAGCCCGTGCGGATGTCGAGATTTTGCAGGAGGCCGTCGGTTTTTTCGCCAAAAGCCGGAAGAAGTGAGTAAGCGGGAACGGTTCCGCTTCATCCGGCAGCAGATAGGACGCTGGAGTATCGCTGCCATGTGCCGGGCACTGCAGGTAAGCCAGCAGGGATATTATCAGTTCCTCCGCCGCCCAGACAGAGCGTTCCGGGATCGGGAGCTGCTGGAGGAGATCTACGAGTGCCTGCGCGAGGAGCCGGAGAACGCCAACTATGGCGTCCGGCGGATCGTCTGCTGGCTGCGGCAGAAGCGAAACTACACGGGTGGCTCCCGGCGCATTTACCGGATCTGCCGGGAGCACCATCTGACGATCCGGCCCAAGCGCCGCGCTTCCGGCACGACAACGGCGGATTCTCAGGCGGAAAAGTCGGAAAACCTGATTCAACAGGACTTTACTGCCGAAAAACCAAACGAAAAGCTGCTCACCGATATCACCGAGATCCCCTGCCAGGATGGGAAGCTGTACCTGGCGGCCGTGCTGGACTGCTTCGACGGCAGCATTCAGGGCTTCCATGTGGACGGGCATATGCGCGCGGAGCTGTGTGTGAAGGCACTGGAGGATGCCTGCCGGAAGTCCGGCGCCAGAGGGATGATCGTCCACTCGGACCGGGGTAGTCAGTTCACCAGCCACCTCTTCCGGGAGGCGCTGAAACGGTACAGGGCGATTCAGAGCATGAGCGGCACGGGGCGGTGCTACGACAACGCCAGGATGGAGAGCTTTTTTGCTACGCTGAAGAAGGAGAAGCTCTACCCGGTCAACACGCGCACGCTGACGAAGGAGGAGGTGCAGTCCATCCTGTTCCGCTACATCAGCTATTACAATCTGCGCCGGATCAGCCTGGTAAACGGTGGCCTGCCGCCGCTGGTGTACCGCCAGCAGTATTTGGAGCGGACGGGGGCGGCCTGACCGGCAGCGCACTGCGGGTAGCATCTGCCTGGCCGCGCGTCAATGGTAAATGGCTTCGCCACGGCTATCGCCGCCATTGACTCACAGCCAGAGCAGATGCTGCAGGGGAGCCAAGGCGGCGAAGCCGCCGCCCTTCATTCCTTGCTCTTTGGGTCTAAACGGATATTGACAAGTCCA
>DXEU01000058.1 GCA_019114845.1 Candidatus Lachnoclostridium stercoripullorum
CAGCTGCGGCCGGAGACCAGGGAGATCTGCCGGACCTATTTTAAGGCGGGGGATTACCGCCGGCAGATGACCATCGTCCCCGGAGGCAGACAGGACCGGAACCGGGTCACGGTGAACCTGTACCGTCAGGACGGTCAGGGGATGGGGAAAAACCTGGAGCGTCAGATGGATTTCTGGTATGAGGACGGGGTGAGCCGCTACAGCACCCCGGTGGGAGGCCCGGACGGCGTCCTGGACGCCAATTCCCCCTCCGCATCCGTCATCTTCCAGGAGGACGGCGGTGTGGCCCTGTACTCTGCGGCCATGGAGGAGGCGGAGGGGGTGTACTACCCGGAGGAGGACCTCCTGTGGGCGGAGGCCTTTGAGCGGCCGTTGAACCGTGCGGACACGGCGGGGATGAGCCAGGGGACGCTGCGCCTCCTCAGAAATCAGTATTACGCCGTGTACGGCCGGAAGTTCGACGATCCCCAGCTGGCGGAGTATTTCTCCGGCCAGCCCTGGTATCGCCCGGCGGTGGAGGCGGCGGATTTCTCCGACGATTGGCTGCCGGTGCTGTTCCGCCGCAATATTTCCTTCATCAAGGAGCAGGAGGAGACCTGCGACGAGATGGCGGCGGCCTCCTGGGAGGCGGAGTGGGAGAAATTGGCGGCGGCCCCCTATCTGCATATTCTCCCGGAGTCGGGGGAGTACCAGGTGGACTTCTCCTCCAGGCCGGAGACGGCGGTGGACCGCGGAATCTACTGGGAGACGGTGGGGAGAATTTCCCTGCCCCTAACCCTCACCCCGGAGGAGTATGAGACGGTGATGAAGGAGAACGGGACCGTGGAGATCGTGGTGGATGAGTTGACGGGGGAGACGGAACAGGTGCGCCGCTCCGGCAACTACAACTACGGGGAGTGCATGCTCTTAGCCCCCGGGGAGACGGAGGAGACGGCCAACTACTGCTATCTGACCTACCGGGCTCTGGAGGGGGATTACTTCCTCTGGAGGGACAGCGCCGACACGGTGTTCAAGCCGGTGTACGAGGGTCCCATTTTCGTGCTCAAGGGGGCGGAGATGGAGTGGTACAATTATTTCGCCATGATTCAGGAGAAGGTTTCTGAGGAGGGCGGGGATCGCCGGGAGATCCAGTTTGACGGGTCCGTGGGAAACTATTATGGAAATGTCCCCTACTTCGATGAGAAGGGATATCTGAAAGGGCTGTACTATTTTGGAGATTAGAAATCAGGTGAACAGACATGGTTGATAAGATCAAAGTGCGGGGAGCCAGGGTCCACAACTTAAAAAATGTGGACGTGGACGTCCCCCTAAACCAGATTGTGGGGGTGGCCGGGGTGTCCGGCTCCGGGAAATCCTCCCTGGCCCTGGGGGTCTTGTACGCGGAGGGGTCCAGGCGCTACCTGGACGCCCTCTCCACCTACACCAGGCGGCGGATGACCCAGGCGGCCAAAGCCCAGGTGGACGAGGTGCTCTATGTGCCGGCGGCCCTGGCCCTACGCCAGAGGCCGGGAGTTCCGGGCATCCGCAGCACCTTCGGGACGGGCACGGAGCTGCTCAACAGCCTGCGCCTCATGTACTCCCGCCTGGCCGAGCACCGCTGCCCCGGCGGGCATTACGTCCCGCCCTCCCTGGCGGTGGCGGCGGGTCAGGATCTGGTCTGCCCCGTGTGCGGGGCTCATTTTTATGCCCCGTCGGCGGAGGAGTTGGCCTTCAACAGCCAGGGGGCCTGCCGCACCTGCGGCGGGACGGGGACGGTGCGGACGGTGGACCGCTCCACTCTGGTGCCGGATGAGTCCCTGACCATCGACCAGGGGGCGGTGGCCCCCTGGAATTCCCTGATGTGGTCCCTGATGACCGACGTCTGCCGGGCCATGGGGGTGCGGACGGACGTGCCTTTTAGGGAGCTGACGGACCGGGAGAGGGAGATCGTGTTTGACGGGCCGGCGGAGAAGAAGCACATCTTCTACAAGGCGAAGAGCTCCAACCAGGCGGGAGAGCTGGATTTCACCTATTATAATGCGGTATACACTGTGGAGAACGCCCTGGCGAAGGTGAAGGATGAGAAGGGAATGAAGCGGGTGGAAAAATTCCTGAAGGAGGAAGTCTGCCCGGACTGCGGGGGAACCCGGCTGTCGGAGGCGGCCAGAGCCCCCAGGCTCAGGGGGATCTCCCTGGACGCGGCCTGCCGGATGCCCCTGGCGGAGCTGAACGATTGGGTGGCCGGCGTGCCGGCCTCCCTGCCGGAGGAGATGCGCCCCATGGCGGAGAGCATCTGCGAGTCCTTCCGCACCGTGGCCAGGCGCCTGCTGGAGCTGGGGCTGGGATACCTGTCCCTGGACCGCGCGTCCGCCACCCTCTCCACCGGAGAGCGCCAGCGGATGCAGTTGGCCCGGGCGGTGAGAAACCGCACCACAGGCGTCCTCTACGTTCTGGATGAGCCGTCCATCGGCCTCCACCCGTCCAACATCGTGGGCTTGACGTCGGTGATGCGCGACCTGGTGGCCGACGGCAATTCCGTGCTGTTGGTGGACCACGACACACAGATTCTGTCCCAGGCGGACTGGCTCATCGAGATGGGGCCGGAGGCGGGGGCCGGCGGAGGCCGGGTCATCGCCCAGGGAACCGTCGGGGACGTGGAGAGGGACGGCCATTCCCAGATCGGCCCCTTCCTTGCGGGGAAAGCTGCCGCCCGCAGGGCGGGGAAGCCGGACCCGGGACGGCTCTTTGAAAACGGGCGCATCCACCTGTCCACGGGGGCCATCCACACGGTGAAGCCTCTGGAGGCGGACATCCCCAAGGGGAGACTGACGGTGGTGACTGGGGTCTCCGGTTCCGGCAAAACCACCCTCGTTCTGGAGAGCCTGGTTCCCGGCCTGGAGGCCCACATTCAGGGGGCAGAGCTCCCGCCCCATGTGAAGGGCGTGGAGGCGGAGGGGATTCGCCGGGTGAAGCTCATCGACGCCACCCCCATCGGCATCAACGTTCGCTCCACAGTGGCCACCTACGCCGGCGTTCACGATGAGCTGCGGAAAATTTTCGCCAGGACGGAGGCGGCGAAGGAGATGGGATGGAAGGCGGGGGATTTCTCCTACAATACGGGGAAACTGCGCTGTCCCACCTGCGACGGCACCGGCGTCATCAGCCTGGACGTTCAGTTTCTGCCGGATGTGGAGATCCCCTGCCCCGATTGCCGGGGGTCCCGCTACGGGAGGGAGGCCGAGAAAATCCGCTGCCGGAGCCGGGCGGGGAGGGAGTTCTCCCTTCCGGATCTGATGGCCATGGATATCCGCCAGGCCCTGGAGGCCTGCGGGGATAGGAAGCTGGTGAGCCAGCGGCTCCAGGTGCTGAAGGATCTGGGGCTGGGGTATCTGACCCTGGGGGAGGAGACCCCCAGCCTCTCCGGTGGGGAGGCCCAGAGGCTGAAGCTGGCCAGCGAGATGGGGAGAGGGCAGTCGGACACGGTGTTCATCTTCGACGAGCCCACCATCGGCCTGCATCCCCTGGACGTGCAGACCCTGCTGGTGGTGTTTGACACCCTGCTGGGAAACGGCGCCACGGTCATCGTCATCGAGCATGATCTGGACGTGATCCGCAGCGCCGACTATCTCATCGACATGGGCCCGGGGGGCGGGGAGGCGGGCGGCAGAATTGTGGCCGCCGGCACGCCGGAACAGGTCCGCCGCGTCCCGGAGAGTGAGACGGGGAAATTTATCTGAAAAATTCTCGGCAAATTTAAGACGGGAAAAGCCCTCGGCGGCTTTCGAGATCAAAACATCCTTTTGAGGACCCAAAATCATGGTTCTCAGGGGATGTTTTTCTGTTTGGCAGGAAAAATTTGACAGGAAAATGATTTACAGATCCGCAAAAAAGCGATAAAGTATAGACGATGCGTTATTAAAAAAAATAAATAACGAGGAGGACCGAGGAAGATGAAGCTGATCAAAACCGAGGATGCCGTGGGCACCGTTCTCTGCCACGACATCACTCAGATTATAAAGGGAGTGACCAAGGATGCGGTGTTCCGCAAGGGACACGTGGTCACGGAGGAGGACATTCCGGTGCTTTTGAGCGTGGGGAAGGAATGGCTCTACGTGTGGGAGAAGGAGGAGGGGATGCTCCACGAAAATGACGCCGCCGAGATCCTCTGCGCCATGTGCCGGGGAGACCATATGGAGCGCTCGGAGGCCAAGGAGGGAAAGATCGAGCTGACAGCCGCCTGCAGCGGACTCCTCAAGGTCAACGACCAGGCCCTGAAGGCGGTCAACGGTTTCGGCCAGATGATGATCGCCAGCCGCCACGGCAATTTTCCGGTGAGGAAGGGGGACAAGCTGGTGGGCACCCGCATCATCCCCCTGGTCATCGAGGAGGAGAAGATGGAGGCGGCCAGGAAGAGAGCCATGGGCATCACCGGCGGGAAGCCCATTCTGGAGATTCTGCCCTTCGCCCGCAAGAAGGTGGGCATCGTGACCACGGGGAACGAGGTGTACACCGGCCGGATCAAGGACACGTTCACACCGGTGATCCTGGAGAAATTTTCTGAGTATGACGCGGAGATCATCGGCCATGTGACGTTAAATGACGACGACAGACGGGTCACCGCCGCCATTTTGGAACTCCTGGAGAAGGGGGCGGACGTGGTGGTCTGCGCCGGCGGTATGAGCGTGGACCCCGACGACAAGACGCCCCTGGCCATCCGAAATACGGGCAGCCGCATCGTCTCCTACGGGGCCCCGGTGCTGCCGGGGGCCATGTTCCTTCTGGCCTACTATGAGAAGGGGCGTGGGAGCGGCCGTCCGGCCGCCGTCATGGGGCTGCCGGGCTGCGTGATGTACGCCAAGCGGACGATCTTTGACCTGGTTCTCCCCCGGGTGATGGCGGACGACCCGGTGACGGCGGAGGAGCTGGCGGCCCTGGGACAGGGAGGCCTCTGCTTAAACTGCCCCCAGTGCACATTTCCCAACTGCGGATTTGGAAAAGGAAGATAGGGGAGGACAGGAGAGGACTATGGAATTTACACATTTTGACAGCGAAGGGAACGCCCGGATGGTGGACGTGGGCGGAAAGGAAGAGACGAAGCGGGAGGCCACTGCCCGGGGGAAAATCTACATGAGCCGCCAGTGCCTGGACATGGTGACCCAGAAAACGGTGGCCAAGGGCGACGTGCTGGGGGTGGCCCGGGTGGCCGGCATCATGGGAGCCAAGCGGACCGCGGACCTGATCCCCCTCTGCCACGTGCTGAATCTGACCAAGCTGACGGTGGACTTTCAGATTCTGGAGGAGGAGTGCGCCATCGAGGCCATCTGCACCGCCAGGACCACCGGCCGCACCGGGGTGGAGATGGAGGCGCTCACAGGGGTTTCCGCCGCCCTTCTGACCATCTACGACATGTGCAAGGCGGTGGACCGGGCCATGGAGCTGGGACACATTCACCTGGAGCACAAATCCGGGGGCCGGAGCGGCGATTTCTACAATCCAGGAAGAGGGCGCGGAGAGAACCCATGAGAGACGGAACAGGAAGAACCATTGACTATATGCGGATCTCCATCACGGACCGCTGCAACCTGCGGTGCCGGTACTGCATGCCGGAGGGCATCCAATGCCTGCCCAGGGAGGAGATCCTAACCTACAGAGAGATTGAGGAGATTGCCGCCTGCGCTGCGGACCTGGGAATCCGCCATTTAAAGATCACCGGCGGCGAACCTTTGGTGCGGAGGGGATGCGCCGGGCTGGTGGGAAGGTTAAAGGAGATTCCCGGGATTGAGACGGTGACCATCACCACCAACGGCGTTCTCCTGGCAGATGTCCTGGACGAGCTTTTGGCGGCGGGGATCGATGGCATCAATATCAGCCTGGACACCTTAAATTCGGACAGATACCGGGAGCTGACGGGGGGCGGCGACATAGGCCGGGTGCTGACCGGTCTTGGCCGGGCGGCGGAGACGGAGGTGCCGGTGAAAATCAACGCCGTCTCCCTGGATTTGGGGGCTGAGAACTGGCGGCAGCTCTTGGAGCTGGGGAGAGACCGGAAGGTGGATGTGCGCTTCATCGAGATGATGCCCATCGGGTACGGGAAGAATTTCCCCGCCCTGGACCACCGGAGCCTGCTGGAGGAGATGAGGCGGATCTATCCCGGCATGGAGAGGGATGAGAGGCGCCACGGCTTCGGGCCGGCGGTCTATTACCGGATCCCGGGATTTTTGGGGAGCGCGGGGCTCATCAGCGCCATCCATGGGAAATTCTGCAGCAGCTGCAACCGGGTCCGCCTGACGGCCCAGGGGTATCTAAAGACCTGCCTCTGCTACCATGACGGGACGGACCTGCGGGAGATCCTTCGCCGGGAGGAAACCGAGGAGGAGAGAAGAGAGCTGCTGAAACAGGCCATGGAGGAGGCCATCCGGAGAAAGCCGGGAGCCCACTGCTTTGAACGGCCGGAGGCGATCACGGAAGGGGAAAATATGATCAGAATCGGAGGTTGAAGATCGATGACAGAGAATGTGACGGAGACAGAGGAGAAAAACCGCCGGGGAACGGTGCGGGCCGTCTGCATCAGCCCCGCCAGGGGAACGGAGAAGACGGCGGTGCCCGAGGGACATTTCCTGGTGGATTACGGCATCGAGGGGGACGCCCACGCGGGGAACTGGCACCGGCAGGTGAGCCTGCTCTCCTACGACAAAGTGGCGGAATTTAACAGGAGAGGAGCCGATGTGGGGGACGGAGCCTTCGGGGAGAACCTGGTGGTGGAGGGGCTGGACTTCCGCTCCATGCCCGTGGGCACCCGCCTTTATTCCGGCACGGCGGTGCTGGAGATGACCCAGATCGGCAAGGAGTGTCACAGCCACTGCGCCATCTTCAAGCGGATGGGGGAGTGCATCATGCCCAGGGAAGGGGTGTTCGCCAAGGTGATTCAGGAGGGGGTGATTCGCCCCGGCGATGAGATGCGGGCGGAGCCCCCGGCGGCGGACCGGCCATTCCAGGCGGCGGTGATCACCCTGAGCGACAAGGGCGCCAGGGGAGAGCGGGCGGACGAGAGCGGCCCGGCAGCAGCGGAAATGCTGAGAGCCGCCGGGTACGAGGTGGCGGAGCAGCTGATTCTCCCGGACGAGCCGGAGCAGCTGAAAAAGCAGCTCATCCGCCTGGCGGACGGCAGGCAGGTGGATCTGATCCTCACCAGCGGGGGGACGGGATTCTCCCTGCGGGATCAGACGCCGGAGGCCACCATGGCGGTGGCGGACCGCAATGCCCCCGGCATCGCCGAGTACATCCGCATGCGCTCGGCGGAGGTGACCGACCGGGCCATGCTGGGGCGGGGGGTGTCGGTGATCCGAAAAAAGACTCTCATTGTCAATCTCCCCGGCAGCCCCAAGGCGGTGCGGGAGAGCCTGGGATTCATCCTGGGGGCCCTGGACCACGGCCTGAAGATCCTGCGGGGCAGCGCCGGGGAGTGCGCCAGAAAATAGACATAAACATAGATTTGAACGTAGATTTATACGCAGAAAACGGGAGGCTGAGTTTATGAAAAAATACAGATGGATACTTGCGGCGGCGCTGGCGGCGGGAATCGCCCTCGCCGGCTGCGCTGGGAAGGGGGAGCAGACCGCCGCCGGGGAGGAGGCAGAGAAAACTTCCGGCCAGGAGGACGGGGAGCAGATGGAGATCCTGGTGGCGGCGGCGGCCAGCCTGAAGAACGCCTATGAGGAGGAATTGATCCCCATGTTTCAGGAGACACACCCTGGCATAGCGGTGACAGGAACCTACGACAGCTCCGGCAAACTCCAGGCCCAGATCGAGGAGGGGCTGGAGGCGGACGTGTTCATGTCGGCGGCCGTCACCCAGATGAACGCCCTGGACGAGGAGGGGCTGATCCGGGAAGGTTCCATCGTAAACCTCCTGGAGAACAAGATCGTCCTCATCGTGCCGGCCTCCTCCCACAGCGAGCTGGCCTCCTTTGAGGACATCGGGAAGGCGGGGAGCATCGCCCTGGGAGACCCGGCCAGCGTGCCCGCCGGCCAGTACGCCGAGGAAGCCCTCACAAGCCTTGGGCTCTGGGATTCCATCCAGGACAAGGTGAGCTTCGGCACCAACGTGACGGAGGTGCTGAACCAGGTGGCGGCCTCCAGCGCCGACGCAGGCATCGTCTACGCCACCGACGCCGCCAGCATGCCGGAGGATGTGACGGTGGTGGCGGAGGCCCCGGAGGGGAGCCTGTCCCAGCAGGTGATCTACCCGGTGGCGGTGGTGGCGGCGTCCTCCCACCCGGAGGAGGCCCAGGCCTTTGTGGACTTTCTGCAGACGGAGGAGGCCATGGAGGTATTTGAAGCCTATGGATTTGCGGACGGAAGGTAGTTGACGGTATGGATTGGTCACCTGTATGGATTTCGATGAGGACGGCCAGCCTGTCCATCCTCATCACCTTTTTCCTGGGGATATTTGCCGCCTGGGGAGTGATGTCCATCAAAAACAGGCTCTGGAGATTTGTCTGGGACGGGATTCTCACCCTGCCCCTGGTGCTGCCGCCCACGGTGGCGGGATTTTTCCTGCTCTATATATTCGGGGTCAAGCGCCCGGTGGGGCAGTTTTTTCTGGATTATTTCAGCGTAAAAATCGCCTTCTCCTGGGGGGCCACGGTGATCGCCGCCGTGACCATGTCCTTTCCCCTGATGTACCGGTCGGCTCGGGGCGCCTTTGAGCAGGTGGATCCCGATCTTCTGGCGGCGGCCAGGACCCTGGGGATGGGGGAGTGGACCATCTTCTGGAAGGTGCTGCTGGCCAACTCCATCCCCGGAGTGGCGGGAGGAGGCATCCTGGCCTTCGCCAGGGGATTGGGGGAATTCGGGGCCACGTCCATGATCGCCGGAAATATCGCCGGCAGGACCAGAACCCTGCCCATGGCAGTCTACTCGGAGGTGGCGGCGGGAAATATGGACACTGCCTTCGTCTATGTGGCGGTGATCGCCGCGGTGGCCTTCCTCTGTATCCTGCTGATGAACGCGGCGGCCTGGCGGGCGGGAGGAGGCATCCATGGATAGAGAAGGGGGAAATCGGGAGAAATTTTGGCTGGAGGCCAGAGTCCGCAGGCAGCTGAAGGATTTTCTGCTGGATGTGGAGCTTGAGACGGGGCGGGGCTGTCTGGGGATCCTGGGCCCCTCCGGCTGCGGAAAGAGCATGACCTTAAAGTCCATCGCCGGCATCGCCGCCCCGGAATCCGGGCGGATCGTCCTGGAGGGCCGGCAGGGGAGGCGGGTGCTCTACGACTCCGCTTCCCGGGTCAATATGCGCCCCCAGGCCAGGGGGGTGGGCTACCTGTTTCAGAATTACGCCCTCTTCCCCAACATGACGGTGGAGGAAAATATCGGGGCCGGCCTGAAGGCCCGGCGGCTTTCCGGGGAGGAGATCCGCCGGCGCACCGGGGAGATGGCGGAGCGGTTTGGCCTCACTGGCCTGGAGAAACGGTATCCGGCCCAGCTCTCCGGCGGGCAGCAGCAGCGGACGGCCCTGGCCAGAATCATGGCCTACCAGCCGGAGGCGGTGCTCCTGGACGAGCCCTTCTCTGCCATGGACGCCCACCTGCGGGAGCGGCTGCGCCTGGAACTTTTGGAGCTTCTGAGGGACTATGAGGGGGTGTCCGTGCTGGTGACCCACGACCGGGACGAGGCCTACCAGCTGTGCAGCCGCCTGGTGTTCATGGACCAGGGGCGGATTCTGGCGGCGTGCCCGACCAAGGAGCTGTTTTTAAATCCGGGCACCTGCCGGGCGGCCAGGATGACGGGCTGCAAGAATATTTCCCGCATCGAGAGGCTGGGGGAGTACCGAATCCGCGCCCTGGACTGGGGCGGCCTGGAGCTGGCGGTGAGCCGCCCGGTGTCCGGGGACGTCACGGCGGCGGGGATCCGCGCCCACGACCTGCTCCCCCTCTCGGGGGAGGAGGCGGCCGCCCTGAAAGGCCGCCCGGAGGCCAACCTGGTCCCCGTGGGGAGGCCGAAGGTGTCGGAGATGCCCTTTGAGTGGTATGTGACCCTGGAGAACGGCCTCTGGTGGAAGCGGGAGAAGAGCATCCACATGCACGCGGCGGGGGATGTCCTGCCGGAGTACCTGAGAATCCCGCCGGAGGCGGTGATGCTGCTGAGAGGAGAATGAATCATGAAGACGGGAGCGCTGATCATAGCGGACGGCCACGGGGAGGCGCAGGGGGATTTCCGCCCTCTCCTTCCGGCGGGGGACAGCACGGTGATCCGCCGGATAATCATCACATTCAAGCAGGCGGGGGCGGAGCCCCTGGTGGTGGTCACCGGCCGCCGGGGCGACGAGCTGGAGAAGCACATCGCCGGGCTGGGCGCCATCTGCCTGCGCAACGAAAAATACGAAAACGCCCAGATGTTCGACGGCATCTGCACAGGGCTGGCCTACATCCGCAATCTCTGCGGCCGGGTATTTGTGCTGCCGGCCAAATTTCCTATGTTCCTCCAGGCCACCGTGCGGCGCATGATGGAGACGGATGACCCTGTGGTCTGCCCGGTGCAGGGGGGCCGCCGGGGCCATCCGGTGCTCCTGTCCGCCTCCGTCATGGACTGCATCCTGGACTACCGGGGAGAGGGCGGCTTGAGGGGCGCCCTGGCCCAGAAGGAGCTGGAGGGGATGATCCGGGAGCTGGAGGTGGAGGATGAGGGGATCATCCTGGCGGTGGACAAGAGGGAGGACTGCGCCCACCCCCTGGTGGAGGAGGGGCGGATCAGCGTCTATCCCCGGGTGGAGCTGAGCCTGGGGAGAAATGAGGAATTCTTCAGCCCCTTCATGGCCCAGTTCCTGTCCCTGATCGACTACACCGGCTCCATACAGACCGCCTGCCGCCAGCTGCACATCTCCTACACCAAGGGCTGGAATCTGATCAAAGCGGCGGAGGGGCAGATGGGATTCCCAGTGCTGGAGACCCAGTCCGGCGGGGCGAAGGGGGGCGGCTCCCGCCTCACCCCCCGCTCCCGGGATTTCGTGGGGCGGTATCTGGCCATGGAGCAGGCCCTGAACCGGGATGGGGAGCGATTGTTTGCAGAATATTTCCCGGAGTACGCGGGAATTGATCAGTGAGAGAGGAGAGAGAGCTGTGCGGGAAGTATTTCAGAAAATGACGGAATGCCTGGGGAGGGGGGAGAGCGCCGTCCTGGTGACGGTGACCGCCGCCTCCGGCTCCACACCCCGGAAGGCGGGGGCCCACATGCTGGTCACAGGGGACGGCCTGGCGGCCGGAACCATCGGCGGAGGGGCGGTGGAGCACGCGTCCATAGAGCTGGCGGCGCAGCTGCTGAGGGAAGGGCGCTCCCGCCGGAAACATTTTATCCTCACCGAGAACGAGGCGGCGGACATCGGCATGATCTGCGGCGGGGATACGGACGTGTATTTTCAGTATGTCAGCGGGGACGACGGGAATGCGCGCCGGCTGTTTGAGGAGATTCTCGCGGCCGCCGGAGGCGAGAGGGAGGTCTGGCTGATCCTGGAGCTGGCGGAGGAGAATGGCTGGCGCATGGGAATCTTCCCGGGGGAGGGGCAGGAGCTCCCCCACGATGTGAAAAATGCCCTGGACCACAGGGCGGGGGAGATTCGGGCGGAGGACGGGAGAATATTTTACGCGGAGCCCCTGGGCGGGGCGGGCACCGTCTACGTGTTCGGCGGCGGCCACGTGGCCCAGGAGCTGGTGCCCCTCCTCGCCCACCTGGGATTTCGCTGCGCGGTCATGGACGACCGGGAGGAATTTTCCAGCCCGGAGAGGTTCCCCGCGGCGGCGGAGACCATCACCGGGGATCTGGGGGAGATGGGCCGCCGGGTGAGAATCACGGAGAAGGACTACGTCTGCGTCATGACCCGGGGCCATCAGTTCGACTACCTGGTGCTGCGGCAGGCATTAAAATGCCGCCCCCGGTACATCGGCGTCATGGGAAGTCGCCGCAAGATCCGGGCGACCGCGGAGCGGCTGCTGGCGGACGGATTCTCCCGGGAGGAGATCGAGAGCTGCCATATGCCCATCGGGACGCCCATCGGGGCGCAGACCCCGGCGGAGATCGCCGTGAGCGTGGCCGGGGAGCTCATCCGCGTCCGCTCGTCAAAGGGGAGCGGGGAGTGAGGAGAGATCCGGAGATGAAAAATGCTTCTTGCGCCCGGCCGCCGATTTCGATATAATGGTTCGGGGCAGAAAAACGCGCCCCAGACCAAATGAGGAGTAAATCAGATGAAAAAGACATATAATATTGCAATCGACGGTCCTGCGGGAGCCGGCAAGAGCACCATCGCCAGGCTGGCGGCAGGGCAGCTGGGATTCATATATGTGGACACGGGAGCCATGTACCGGGCTATGGCCCTCTACTTCCTACGCCGTGGGGCGAACCTGGCGGACGAGGAGGCGGTGGGGGCCGCCTGCAGGGACATCCATGTGGAGATCCGCTACGAGGCCGGGGAGCAGCAGGTGCTCTTAAACGGGGAGAACGTCACCGGCCAGATCCGCACGGACCAGGTGGGGAACGCCGCCTCCGCCATCTCCAAATACCCGGCGGTGCGGGCGGCCCTTCTGGAGCTGCAGCGGAGCCTGGCGCGCACCAACAGCGTGATCATGGACGGGCGGGACATCGGCACCCTGGTGCTGCCGGATGCGGACCTGAAGATCTATCTCACCGCCAGCACCGCCGTGCGGGCGATGCGCCGCTACAAGGAGTTCCTGGAGAAGGGAGTGGACTGCACCCTTGAGAGCGTGGAGCAGGACGTGATCCGCCGGGACGAGCAGGACATGAACCGGGCCACGGCGCCCTTGAAGCAGGCGGAGGACGCCGTCTACCTGGACGCCTCCGACATGAATATCTCCCAGGTGGTGGAGAAGATCCTCTCCCTGGCCAGGGAGAGGGGACTGGAGGCGTAGGCGTGGAGATCATCGTGGCAAAGACCGCCGGCTTCTGCTTCGGCGTGAAGCGGGCGGTGGAGAAGGTTTACGAGCAGATCGGGAGGACAGAAAAACCCATCTACACCTACGGTCCCATCATCCACAACGAAGAGGTGGTGAAGGACCTGGAGAAAAAAGGGGTCCGCGTCCTGGAGACGGAGGAGGACCTGAAGGCTCTCACCGACGGGGTGGTGGTCATCCGCTCCCACGGCGTGAGCCGCCATATCTACCAGATTCTGGAGGAGCGCCGCATCCAGGTGGTGGACGCCACCTGCCCCTTTGTCCGCAAGATCCACCGCATTGTGGAGGAGCAGACGGAGGCCGGCAGGAAGGTGATCATCGTCGGAAATGCCAGCCATCCGGAGGTAGAAGGCATCCGCGGGTGGGGGAATGACGACACTTTTGTGGTGAATTCGGCGGATGAAGTGGGAGAAATCCCCTTTCCAGCCGGGACAAAGGTGTGTATTGTGTCCCAGACGACATTTAATTACAATAAATTTCAAGAATTAGTTGAAAAATTTTCCGAAAAGCGTTATGATATACTTGTTTTAAATACGATTTGCAATGCAACACAGGAGAGACAGGTGGAGGCGAAGGAAGTTGCTTCTAAGGTAGATGCCATGATTGTCATTGGCGGGAAGAACAGCTCCAATACCCAGAAGCTATATGAAATTTGCAAGAAGGAGTGTGAAAATACACAC
>DXEU01000059.1 GCA_019114845.1 Candidatus Lachnoclostridium stercoripullorum
ATGAGAGTACTGATCAAAGGCGCGGGCGACCTGGCCACCGGAATCGCCTGCCGCCTGCACAGAAGCGGATTTCAGGTGGCGATGACGGAGATTGAGCAGCCCACCACCGTGCGGCGGACGGTGGCCTTCTCCACGGCCGTCTGGGACGGAGAGGCGGCGGTGGAGGGGATCACCGGCAGGCTCTGCGGGACGCCCGAGGAGGTGAGGGCGGCGGCGGAGCGGGACGAGATCGCCGTGCTTGTGGACCCGGGCTGCCGGACCCTGAGCTGGTGGAAGCCGGACGTGCTGGTGGACGCGGTGATCGCCAAGGTGAACACAGGGACCTCCATCACCGACGCCCCGATTGTCATCGGGGTGGGGCCGGGCTTTGCCGCCGGGACAGACTGCCACTGCGTGGTGGAGACCAAGCGGGGCCACGATCTGGGGCGCTGCATCTCTGAGGGGAGTGCAGCCCCAAATTCCGGGGTGCCGGGGATCATCGGCGGATACGGCCTGGAGCGTCTGGTGAGGGCGGAGGCGGCCGGTGTGTTCCGGGGGACGGAGGACATCGCGGCCAGGGTCCGGGCGGGACAGACGGTGGGCTACGTGGAGACGGGGCGGGAACAAGTCCCGGTGAAGGCCCAGATTGACGGCGTGCTGCGGGGGATTCTCCACGACGGGGTGGAGGTGCATCCCGGCATGAAGGCCGGGGATGTGGACCCCAGGGATGTGGAGCAGCACTGTTTTACCGTGTCGGACAAGGCCAGAGCCATCGGCGGGGGCGTGCTGGAGGCCATTCTGGCGGCGGAGAGGAGGAGAAAAAAGTCTGCTTCCAGGGGGACGGTGCACATGGTCTTGCTGGCGGCGGGGGCATCCAGCCGGTTCGGGGAGAACAAGCTCCTATTTCCGGTGAACCAAACGCCCATGTACCAGCTGATGGCGGGGAAGATTCTGGAAGTGGAGAAAATCCTGGCGGAGAAGGTGCCGGGCGGCGGGAAAGCGGAGAAGGCGCCGGGCGGCGGAAAAGCGGCGGGGGATCCGCGGCCGCGCCCCGTCCTGGGCAGAAAGATCCTGGTGACCGGCAACCCCCAGATGGCGGGAGAGCTGGAGGAGAAGGGCTTTGAGATTGTCTGGAACGGAAAGCCGGAGGCGGGGATCGCCCGCTCGGTGTCACTGGCGGCGAAGGCCCTCGGGGGGACGCCGGGGGCCGTCTGCTATCTGGTGTGCGACCAGCCCCTCCTGCGCCCGGAGACGGCGGCGGAATTTCTCGCCGCCTGGGCGGAGAGCGGCTGCGGGATGGGGAGCCTGGAGTTTGCAGGGCGTCCCGGCAGCCCGGCTGTGTTTGACGAGAGATACCGGGGAGAGCTGGCCGAGCTGAAAGGGGACCGGGGAGGCCGGCAGGTGATGAACCGGCACCCGGAGGATGTGTTCTTCTATGAGGCGCCCGACGGGCGGGAGCTGATGGATGTGGACACCCAGGAAGACAAAAAGTGGTTGAAATGAGCACGAAAATCTCCTATGATGAAGGGGACGCAGGCGGATCCGCTGGAGATGAAGAGGATGCAGGCGGATCCGCTAGAATATAGAAAGGACAGACGGCTTTCGGCCGTCGGCGGAATATAAAGATGATTTTACTGGAACGCACAAGTGTGATGAACCTGGAAAATGCCATGCGGGGGGCGAGAAACCCCATGAACAGCTGGGCCAGGATGGACAGCGCCTACGATGAGGCGGGAAATTATGTGCTGGGCCCCAACGACCTGGACTTGGCCAAACGCCTGCGGAAGGCGGGGAGCGACCACCGGAAATTTATCCGGCAGATCTTCGTCTCCGTGGACATCACGGCTCCCCTCTACTGGTGGAAGGAGTACGACACCTACAAGGTGGCCACGGTGGCCAACTCCACCAGCACCATGCACAAGATCCACAGCAAGCCCTTCTCCCTGGAAGATTTCAGCCATGATCACATGACTCCTGGGACGCTGGCCTACATGGAGACGGTGGTGGAGAAGCTGGAGGAGATTCGCCTGCGCTACCTGGAGACCAAGAGCAAGGAGGATTGGTACGACATGATCCAGCTCCTCCCCTCCAGCTACAATCAGATGCGGACCTGCACCTTCAACTATGAGACCCTGGTGAATATTTACCATGCCAGGAAGAACCACAAGCTGCAGGAATGGCACACCTTCTGCGACTGGATCGCCGGCCTTCCCTACGGAAGGGAACTGATCATCGCGGAGGAGGAATAGATCCGGCGCGTGCCGGGGCGGCAGAGAGGCTGCGGCGGAGGAGAGGTTCCGCTGCAGTTTTTTGTTTAATAGGAGAGGAGACAGGACAGATGAATTTGATTGCGGCGGTAGATAAAAACTGGGCCATCGGGCGGGGAGGGCGTCTCCTGGTGTCCATCCCCGAGGACCAGCGCTTGTTCCGGGAGGAGACCCTGGGGAAGGTGGTGGTCATGGGCAGAAAGACCCTGGAGAGCCTGCCTGGGGGGCAGCCCCTGCATGGCCGCACCACGGTGGTGCTCACCCGGGATCCGGCGTTTCACGTGAAGGGGGCCCAGGTCTGTCACAGCCTGGAGGAGGCCCTGGAGATTCTGAAAAAATATCCCACGGAGGACATCTTCGTGGCGGGAGGACAGGAGATCTATGAACAGTTTCTCCCCCACTGCGATGTGGCCCACATTACCTACATCGACTACGCCTACGAGGCGGACACCCATTTTCCCAATCTGGACCAGGATGGGGAGTGGAAGCTGCTGCTGACCGGGGAGGAGCAGACCTATTTTGACCTGTGCTATGAGTTTCGCCTGTACCGGCGGGTAAAGGCTGCCGGGCCCCGGAATTAGCGGTTGCCAATCCCGTATGATAATGTTAATATTAAATGAATGATGCAGCAGGTGCGGACGGCTCTCGGGCCGCCGCCCCTGACGCCGCAGACGGAGAAAGGAGAGAGTCCTATGTCAGAGAATAGACAGGTGTTGGAAAATGAGAAATTGCTGGTTGAGATCACTCCGGCTGGAGCGGAGCTGACCCGGATTTGCGACAAGAAGAACGGGCAGGAGATGCTCTGGGAGGGAGATCCGGCTGTCTGGGGACGGCATTCCCCCATCCTGTTCCCATTTGTGGGGAAGAGTTACGAGAACCAGTATCACCTGGACGGGGCCGTCTACTCCATCGGCCAGCACGGATTTGCCAGAGATATGGTGTTTGAACTGGTTTCTGAGACGGAGACGGAGGTCTGGTACGGCTTGTCCGACACGGAGGAGACCAGGAAGAAGTACCCGTACGCCTTCCGCCTGGAGGTGGGCTACCGCTTAGAGGACACCGCCATCCATGTGATGTGGAGGGTGAAGAATCCGGGGGCGGAGCAGATGTACTTTATGATCGGGGCTCACCCGGCGTTCCGGACTCCGGCGGGCTGCACCATCTACGACTACACCTTCGATTTCCACAGAGGGGGAAAGCTCCATTTCCAGTCGCCGGACGACGACGGCTACCGGGATCCGTCCATGGACGGGGAGCTGGATGCGGGCGAGGGCCAGGTGCCCCTGGTCAGAGGATTCTTTGACCACACGCCCACCTACATCTTCGACGGCGGCCAGCTGGAGGCAGTCAGCCTTCTGGCTGCGGGAAAGCCCTATGTGACGGTGGAGTGCAAGGGATTCCCCTACATGGCCGTGTGGACGGTGGAGAAGACCCATCCCTTCGTGTGCCTGGAGCCGTGGTACGGCCGCTGCGCGGAGAAGGGATTTGAGGGGGATTTGAAGGAGAGAGAGGGCGTTCAGGCGCTTCCCGCAGGGGAGGAGTTTTCCGCGGAGTATGTGATCCGCGTGGATGCCGCTCTGTGACGGCGGACCAATGAGGAAGGGAAGAAAGGCAGGAGAGTATACATGTTTCAGATCGTAAAGTCCGAAAAGCTTGCGGACAAGATTTATCTGATGGACGTAAAGGCTCCCCGTGTGGCCCGTTCGTGCCAGCCGGGAGAGTTTGTGATTGTGAAGATGAATGAAAAGGGGGAGCGGATTCCCCTGACCATCTGCGACTATGACAGGGAGGCGGGAACCATCACCATCGTGATTCAGACGGTGGGAGCTTCCACGGAGAAGATGGTGCGGCTGAAGGCCGGAGAGTATTTTGAGGACGTGGTGGGTCCCCTGGGCAACCCGTCCGACTTCGTCCGGGAGGACCTGGAGGAGCTGAAGAATAAGAGCTACCTGTTTGTGGCCGGAGGCGTGGGAACCGCCCCCGTCTATCCCCAGGTGAAATGGTTCCACGAGCACGGCATGAAGGCGGATGTGATCGTGGGCGCCAAGACGAAGGACCTGGTGATCCTGGAGGAGGAGATGAAGGCTGTGGCCGGCAACCTCTACGTGACCACCGACGACGGCTCCTACGGCCGCAAGGGCATGGTGACGGAGACCATCAAAGATCTGGTGGAGAAGGAGGGAAAGCGCTACGACGTGTGCGTGGCCATCGGCCCCATGATCATGATGAAGTTCGTCTGCCTGCTGACCAAGGAGCTGAACATCCCCACCATCGTGAGCATGAACCCCATCATGGTGGACGGAACCGGCATGTGCGGCGCCTGCCGTCTGACCGTGGGCGGCAAGGTGAAATTCGCCTGTGTGGACGGCCCGGAATTTGACGGACACCAGGTAAACTTTGACGAGGCGATGAAGCGCCAGCAGATGTACAAGACAGAAGAGGGACGGGCCATGCTGAAGCTGATGGAGGGAGACACCCATCACGGCGGCTGCGGAAACTGCGGAGGTGACGAATAATGGAAGGAATGAAGAGAGTGCCTGTGAGAGAGCAGGATCCGAAGGTGCGTGCCACAAACTTTGAGGAGGTTTGTCTGGGATATAACGAGGAGGAGGCGGTAGCCGAGGCGAAGAGATGCCTGCAGTGCAAGAATGCCAGATGCATGAAGGGATGCCCCGTCTCCATCGACATTCCCGGCTTTATCAAGCAGGTTGCGGAGAGAAACTTTGAGGAGGCGGCAAAGGTGATCGCCCGCTCCTCCGCCCTCCCGGCCATCTGCGGCCGCGTCTGCCCCCAGGAGACACAGTGCGAGGGCGTCTGCGTCCGCGGCGTCAAGGGCGAGCCGGTGTCCATCGGCAAGCTGGAGCGCTTTGTGGCGGATTGGTCCAGAGAGCACGGCTTTGTGCCGGAGAAGCCGGAGAAGACCAACGGCAAGAAGGTGGCGGTCATCGGTTCCGGCCCGTCCGGGCTGACCTGCGCCGGGGATTTAGCGAAATTAGGGTACGAGGTGACCATTTTTGAGGCCCTCCACGAGCCCGGCGGCGTGCTGACCTACGGCATCCCCGAGTTCCGTCTGCCCAAGGACACGGTGGTGCGCTCCGAGATCGAGAATGTGAAGAAGCTGGGCGTGACCATCGAGACCGACGTGGTGGTGGGCAAATCCGTGACCATCGACGAGCTCATGGACCAGGAAGGCTTCCAGGCCGTGTTCATCGGCTCCGGCGCCGGACTGCCCAAATTCATGGGAATCCCCGGGGAGAATGCCAACGGCGTGTTCTCCGCCAACGAGTACCTCACCAGAAGCAACCTGATGAAGGCCTTCCGGGAGGACTATGACACCCCCATCGCGGCGGGAAAGAAGGTGGCTGTGGTCGGCGGCGGCAACGTGGCCATGGACGCGGCGAGAACGGCCCTGCGCCTGGGCGCGGACGTACATATTGTGTACAGGAGAAGCGAGGCGGAGCTGCCCGCGAGAGCGGAGGAGGTCCACCACGCCAAGGAGGAGGGAATCATCTTCAATCTCCTCACCAATCCGGTGGAGATTCTCACCGATGAGAACGGCTGGGTGAAGGGCATGGTGGTGCGGAAGATGGAGCTGGGCGAGCCGGACGCCTCCGGCAGACGCCGCCCGGTGGAGATCCCCGGGTCCGACTACACCATCGAGGTGGACACGGTGATCATGGCCCTGGGCACCAGCCCCAACCCGCTGATCTCCAACACTACCGAGGGTCTGGAGGTCAACAAGTGGAGATGCATCGTGGCCGACGAGCACAACGGCAAGACCACCAAGGAGGGCGTTTACGCCGGAGGCGACGCTGTGACGGGAGCCGCCACGGTGATCCTGGCCATGGAGGCGGGAAAGGCCGGGGCCAGGGGCATCGACGAGTACCTTTCCGGAAAGGAAAAATAATCAATTGAAAAAGAGACAGTTTTTCGCAGTGTTTGCCGCGTTTGCGATGGGCCTCTCCGGCTGCGGAGGCGGCAGCGGAGCGCCGGGGGCGGAGGCGGAGACCTCCGTCCAGGCGGAGAAGGAGACTTCCCCTCAGCCAGGGCCGGAGAGCGGGGAGACGGGGGGAGCCGCCCGGGAGACAGACGGCGGCAGCCCCTGGCTGGACACAAACCTGAAAAACAACATCACAGAGGGGATGGAGACCTCTCCCAAGGACGATTTCCACCTGTATGTGAACTACGAGTGGCTGCTGGACAATGAGATTCCGGACGGCTACAGCACCAGCGATGCGTTCCTGGATGTGGAACAGGCCACCACAGAGAAGACCAGAGCGCTGCTGGAGGACGACAGCCTGGAGAGCCATGAGGCGAAGCTGGTGCAGGATTTTTATCATGCCTGGCTGGACTGGGACGGGAGAAATGCCGCCGGCATGGAGCCTTTGACCAGCCGCCTGGAGGATGTGGAGAGCATTGATACCCTTCAGGAATTGTCAGAAAGTGATCGGCACCTACCGGGAAATGCTCCAGGGGGAGGACTGGATGACGGAAGCCACCAGAGAAAAAGCCATTGAGAAGCTGGACAGCATCCAGATTCATGCGGTTTATCCGGATTACTGGTATGATTACAGCGATCTATCCCTGGACGGACTGTCCTACTGGGACTGTGTGGAGGCGGTGAAGGATTTCCAGACCCGGAGAGACAGGGGGAGAACCAACCAGGAGGTGAACCCGCAGGAATGGGGGGTGAACATTCTGGAGACCAACGCCTACTACAATCCCCAGGACAATTCCGTCAACATTCTGCTGGGCATTCTGGGAGATGAATTTTACCGGGATGATATGACGGAGGAGGAGATGCTGGGGGGAATCGGAGTGGTCATCGGCCACGAGATCTCCCACGCCTTTGACACCGCCGGGGCGCAGTTTGACAAGGACGGAAACCTTGCCAACTGGTGGACCGAGGAGGATCTGGCTGCCTTTGCGGAGCGGGCGGACCGCCTCATCGCCTACTATGATACCATCATCCCCTTCGAGGGATACACGGTGCCGGGCAGAAATGTGCAGGGGGAGGCCATCGCCGACATGGGCGGCGTCAAGTGCATGCTGGCCATCGCCGCCGAGGATCCGGACTTTGATTATGACAGCTTTTTCCGGCAGTTTGCAACCATCTGGCGAAGGTTGTCCACCTATGAGTATGAGGTAGACTGCCTGACGCAGGACCCCCATCCGCTGCACTTCCTGCGGACCAACGCGACCCTGCAGCAGTTTGAGGAGTTTTACGAGACCTACGATATCCAGCCCGGGGACGGCATGTACCTGGCCCCGGAGAAGAGAGTGGCAGTGTGGTGATCCCTGAGGGGGGGACATACAAGCTGCGCATAAAAGGAGGAGAGGACAATATGAAAAAGAGAGCACTTATGGGGAAATGGGGCTGCGCGGTTCTGGCCTGCGCGGCTGCGGTGATGATTTCCGCCTGCGGCGGGGGCGGCTCGGAGGAGACCCAGGAGCCGGCGGAGAACGTGGAGGCCGAAGT
>DXEU01000060.1 GCA_019114845.1 Candidatus Lachnoclostridium stercoripullorum
AGGGCAATCTCATAGTTATTCGTTGGTTCGTACACCTCTTCACTTTGTTCACCAAGAACAATGTCCCGAAAATAAAAATCCCGAAGATTATGATTATCTTTTACATGATTAAATCGAATAACATTGTCTGCCGCCCTGGATTCCGCCTTTACACCCCACCCCAAGCATGATACACTTATTCCGTAAGAAAGAGGATTATTATGATAGGATCGGATGACAGCAGACAATATACAGAGTGCTTGTATGAGGTGATAAACGGCAGGGAAATTCGGGTCAACGCCTGCCGCAGCTACGGGGATACAGCGGTGATTCCGGGAGAGATCGGCGGTCTGCCGGTGACGGAGCTGGGGGCGTACACGTTTTCCGCCGGCAGGCGGAAGGCCCCGGCGGGAGTCTGGAGCGACGGGGCGGAAGACGGCTTGGGGCTGGAGGAGACGGTCGGGGCGGGGGCGTCCCAGGAGGCGCCGCCCCTTTTGGAGGGGGAGCGGCTGAGGGAGCTCATCCTGCCGGAGAGCGTGAAGAAGGTGGGCGCCTATGGGTTCTACAACTGTGCCAATCTGGAGAGCCTCACCTGCCACAGCCATTTCAACGACATCGGGGCGGGGGCCTTTACCGGCTGCAAGAAGCTGACCCGCCTGGATATATTTATGGACGAGGGGGAGACCAGGCCGGGACTCAAGGATATCCTGTCGGAGCTGCGCCAGGAGGTGCATGTGATCTACCGGACGAAGGAGGGGGAAACCCGCCTGGTTTTCCCGGAGTACTATGAGGATGCGGTGGAGAACACCCCGGCCCGCATCGTGTCCGTGAAGGTGTACGGCAGCGGTCATTTTTATCGGTACTGCTTTGACGGCAGGGAGCTGCAGTTTAAGGACTATGACGCCCAGTTTGAGAATCTGGTGATTCAGGACCGGGCGGAGCTGGCGGCGGAGGCGGCCATCGGGCGTCTGCGCTGGCCCCTGCACCTGTCTGCGGAGGCAAAAGAGCGCTACGAAACATATATCCACGGCCATCGGGCGGAGGCAGCCCGGTGGCTTCTTAGAGAGAGGGATGGGGCTGGCCTCAAATGGCTTCTGAAGTTTTCGGACTTTGACAGGGACGAGCTGGCGGAGGTCATTCAGACGGCAAACCAGATGCAGGCGGCGGAGGAGCTCTCCTTCCTCATGGATTACCAGCACGAAAAGTTCCGGCCCAAACGGAGGAAATTTGAACTATGATCGATCCGGTGAGGGACCGCCAGCTGCGGGAGCTGGACGCGGTCACCATCTGCACAGAGATTCTTGCCGACGCGAGAAATGAACTTTATATGAATATGCGGTTCCTGGACGTAGCTCTCAGCAGCCTGACCTTTCAGGCGGACCCCGGCTGCGCCGGGGTGGGCACCGACGGCTACGGGATCTTTTACCGGCCGGAGTACCTGATGGGACTGTACCGGCGGGGGCGGGTCTATGTGAACCGCGCCTATCTGCACATGGTGCTCCACTGCCTGTTCTGCCACCTGGACACCAGGGGAAAGCGGGCGGAGGACTACTGGAACCTGGCCTGCGACATCGCCATGGAGTCCATCATCGACGGCATGTACCAGAAATGCCTTCATGTTCCCCTATCCCCCTACCGCCGGGAGATCTACATGCGCCTGAAAAAGGATCTGAAGGTGATGACGGCGGAGGGGGTGTACCGGAAGCTGCAGGAGATGGAGCTGAACGAGGGGCAGTATCAGAGAATGGCGGCGGAATTCCTGGTGGACGACCATCACTACTGGAAAGAGGACAAGAAGGGGGCCAGCGGGATGCCCCGGAAGAATAAGTGGGACAAGAACCGGGAGCAGATGCAGACCAACATGGAGACCTTCGCCAAGGAAAATTCCGAGGACAGCGGGGACCTGCTGGAGCAGGTTCGGACGGAAAACCGAAGCCGCTATGACTACAAAACATTTCTCCGCAAATTCGCAGTGCTGAAGGAGGAGATGCAGGCGGATCCGGACACCTTCGACTATGTATTTTACACCTACGGCTTGGAGCTCTACGGCAATATGCCCCTCATCGAACCCCAGGAGACCAGGGAGGTCTTTCGGGTGGAGGATTTTGCGGTGGTGGTGGACACCTCCATGTCCTGCTCCGGCGAGCTGGTGCGCAGGTTCCTCAACGAGACCTACGCCGTCCTCTGCGAGTCGGAGAGCTATTTCCGGAAAATCAACATCCACATCATCCAGTGCGATGAGAAGATCCAGGACGATCGCGTGATCACCAGCCGGGAGGAGATGGAAAAGTACATGGAGGATTTTACCGTCCGCGGGTTCGGCGGCACGGATTTCCGGCCGGCCTTTGAGTACGTGAATGCCCTGATCCGCATGGGGAGATTTCACAAGCTGAAGGGGCTGATCTATTTCACCGATGGGGAGGGGATCTTCCCGGTGAAGCGCCCGCCCTACGACACGGCTTTCGTGTTCGTGAAAGACAATTATACCGACGTCTCCGTGCCCCCCTGGGCCATAAAGCTGGTGCTGGAGCCGGAAGAAGGAGAAGACCTATGAATATTAAGCGAGCAAAACAGGAGATAAAAAATACCATTCAGGCGTACCTTTTAAAGGACGAGTTCGGCCGCTACGTGATCCCGTCCATCCGCCAGCGGCCGGTGCTCCTGATCGGCGCGCCGGGCATCGGAAAGACCCAGATCATGGAGCAGATTGCCAGGGAGTGCGGGGTCGGGCTGGTGTCCTACACCATCACCCACCACACCCGCCAGAGCGCCGTGGGGCTGCCCTTCATCGCCAAGAAGGAGTACGGCGGGAGAGAATATTCCGTGACGGAGTACACCATGAGCGAGATCGTGGCCTCCATCTACAATAAGATAGAGGAGACGGGGCTTGAGGAGGGAATCCTCTTCATCGACGAGATCAACTGCGTGTCGGAGACCCTGGCCCCCACGATGCTGCAGTTTCTGCAGTGCAAGACCTTCGGCAACCACAAAATCCCGGACGGATGGCTGATTGCCGCCGCAGGAAATCCCCCGGAGTACAATAAATCTGTGCGGGAGTTCGATATCGTGACCCTGGACCGCCTGAAATTGATCCAGGTGGAGCCGGATTTTGCCGTCTGGAAGGAGTACGCCCTGCAGGAGGCCATTCACCCGGCCATCATCTCCTATTTGAGTGTGAAGGAGGCCAATTTTTGCCGGATTGAGACCACGGTGGACGGCAAGCTTTTTGCCACCCCCAGGGGCTGGGAGGATCTGTCCCGGCTGATGGAGGTGTACGAGGAGCTGAAACTGCCGGTGGACCGGGAAGTGATCATACAGTACATCCAGTTCCCGGCCATCGCCAAGGATTTTGCAAATTATCTGGAACTTTACTATAAATATGAAAATGACTATCAGGTGGACGCCATTCTCCGGGGGGAGATCCGTGAGGAGCTCTGCGAGAAGGTGAGCCGAGCTCCCTTTGATGAGAAGCTGAGCGTCATCAGCCTGCTCCTCACCCGGCTGGGAACGGCCTTCCGGAACGTGTGGGAGGAGGAGCTGCGGCTGGAACTGCTCATGAAGCGGCTGAAGTCCTACGGGGAGCAGGAGGGGGACGGCCCCGCCCGCATGGCGGCCATTCTCACGGCCCTCACCGCTGAGCGGGAGGGAAAGAAGAGGGCGGAGCTTCTGAGCAGGCAGGAGGACCGGCGCTATCTGCAGGTGATGGGAGAACTGGAGAATTTCTGCCGGGAGATCCGGGAGAGAGATCTGGAGGATCCGGAGGAGACCTGGGAGGCGGTGAAGGAGATGTTCGCCGGTATCCGGGAGAGCTACGAAGGCTCCTGGGAGGAAGCCGGGGAGATGCTGGAGCACGGCTTTGACTTTATGGAGGCGGCCTTCGGCGACAGCCAGGAGATGGTGATCTTTGTGACCAACTTAAACACCAGCGGCTACTGCGTCCATTTCCTGCAGGAGTATGAATGCGAGAGGTATTATCAGTATAATAAAAAGCTCCTCTTTGAGGACAGGGAGGGAGAGCTGAAGGAGAGAATTTCCGCCTATCTGGAGTAGGCCGGGAAGGATCAGGGAGGAGAGCATATGATCTTTATCGGAGGAATCGGCCAGGGGCAGAGGGAGCTGGATTACCGGCGGGCGGCTCTGCTGTGCGCCATCTGCGGCGGGTATGGGAGGTATCAGGTGTTTATGACCTACACCTATTTCAGCTTTTTCTTCATCCCGCTGTTTAAGTGGAACCGGAGGTATTATGTGAAGACCACCTGCTGCGGGTCCGTGTATGAGCTGGACCCGGAGGTGGGGAGGGCCATCGCCAGAGGCGAGGATGCGGAGATCCGCCAGGAGCACCTTCGCCTGCTTCAGCGGGGCGGCCGAAGCTATGGGGAGACAGCCGGAAACTGGGGCACTGGCGCTCCAGGCGGCTGGCAGGATCGGGAACGGATGGACATGGGCAGCCCGGCGGACGGCGGCCAGGGGGAATCCGCCAGAGAGCTGAAATCCCGGTACGGGGAGGATTTCCGCATGCGGTCCTGCCCCCACTGCGGATACCAGTTTGTGGACCATGAGAAGGAATTTGCATTCTGCCCCAGGTGCGGGAATGCGTTAGATAAGCAGGAGCAGAAAGGAGAAGGAAAATGATTCTGATTAAGGGATGTAAGGCAGTGGACCCCAAGACGGGCACGGAGCGGATCGCCGACGTGCTGGTGAGAGACGGAAAGATCGCCATGATAAAGAAGCGGATCGAGGTGGATGGCGGAAAGGGAGCGGACGGCGGCGAGGCCCGGGAGGGTGCGGATCCGCAGGAGAAGCTTCGGGTGATCCGCGGGGCGGGACTGACCCTGGCGCCGGGACTGATCGACGTGCACGTCCATTTCCGGGATCCGGGCCTCACCTACAAGGAGGATATCCAGACGGGGGCGGCGGCGGCCAAGAAGGGCGGCTACACCACGGTGGTCACCATGGCCAACACCAAGCCGGCGGTGGACTCCCCGGAGACGGTGAAATACGTGCTGGAGGAGGGAGAGAAGACCGGCATCCATGTGCTGCCGGCGGCGGCGGTGACCGTGGGCTTAAAGGGAGAGCAGCTGACGGACATGGACGCCCTTCTGGAGGCGGGAGCCGTGGGATTTACGGACGACGGCATCCCGCTGATGAACGGCCAGCTGGTGATGGAGGCCATGGAGAAGGCGGCGGCCCTGGACGTGCCCCTGAGCTTCCACGAGGAGGATCCGTCCTTCATCCGCAACAACGGAATCAACCGGGGAGCGGTGTCCGAGAAGCTGGGAATCTACGGCTCCCCCGCCGTGGCGGAGGACAGCCTGGTGGCCAGGGACTGCATGATCGCCCTTCACACGGGGGCGGCGGTGAACATCCAGCACATCAGCTCTGCCCGCTCGGTGGCCATGGTGCGGGCGGCCAAGAAGATGGGCGCTGACATCTGGGCGGAGGTGACCCCCCACCATTTCACTCTGACGGAGGAGGCGGTGCTGGAGTACGGCACCCTGGCCAAGATGAATCCGCCCCTCAGGACGGAGGCGGACCGGCGGGCGCTGATCGAGGGCCTGAAGGACGGCACCATCGACATCATCGCCACGGACCACGCCCCCCACAGCGCGGAGGAGAAGGCGAAGCCCCTGACGGAAGCCCCCAGCGGAATCATCGGCCTGGAGACGGCCCTGGCCCTGGGCATTACGGAGCTGGTGCGGACAGGGGAGCTGACCATCGCCCAGCTCATGGAGAAGATGAGCTTCAACCCCGCCTGCCTCTACCGCCTGGAGAAGGGCTGGCTCACGGAGGGGGAGGACGCGGACCTGGTTCTCTTCGACGAGAATGAGGAGTGGACGGCCGGAGACTACGCCTCCAAGGCGTCCAATTGTCCTTTCACCGGCTGGAAACTGTACGGAAAGGTAAAATACACCATATGCGGAGGAGAAATTGTATATGAAGATACGAGCGCTGCTGATTGATATCGACGGAACCCTGCTGGACTTCAGGCAGTCGGAGGCCCTGGGGATCAGCGCCATCATGGAGCACTACGGCGTCACCCCCACCCCGGAGCTGGCGGCCCACTACCACGATGTGAACCAGAGTTTCTGGCACAAGTACGAGAAGGGGGAGATCACCAGAGCCCAGATCAATGAAGGCCGCTACCCGGCCTTCTTCGGGGAGCTGGGGGTGACGGTGGACTGCGAGGTGTGCGAGCGGATCTACCAGGATTTTGTGAACAACCGCCTGGTTCCGGTGGAGGGGGCGAAGGAGATGCTGGCCTATCTCTCCGGGAAATACTCCCTCTACGTGGCCTCCAACGGCTACTCGGTGAAGCAGCGGGAGCGCCTGAAGAAGGTGGGAATGTTCGACTATTTTACGGACATGTTCGTGTCCGAGGAGACGGGGACCCAGAAGCCCCAGAAGGAGTTCTTTGACTACTGCTTTGCCAGGATGGAGAAGGACTTAAAGCCGGAGGAAGTGATGATCATCGGGGATGGCCTCACCTCCGACATGGCCGGGGGAAACAACGCGGGGATCCGCACCTGCTGGTTCAACGCCTACGGGGAGACCAACAACGCGGGGGTTTCCATCGACGTGGAGATCCACTCCCTGGAGGAAATTCGGGAAATTTTGTAAAAAATCCCTCCAATTTCTGCTTTACAAAAACACTTTAGTATGCTACCATGATAGCACAACATAAAAAACAAAGCAGATCTACATAGAGGAGGATATTAATCATGAAGAAGAATCTTGCGGTGATGACGGCAGTCCTGATGATGGCGGCTCTGGCGGGCTGCGGCGGCAACGAGGCAGCGGAGACCACGGCGGCGCCCGCAGCTGAGGGGACGGCCGAGGCGGAGGCTGCGGAGACTGAGGCGGAGGAGACGGAGGCATCTGACAGCGCCGAGGAGTCCGGCGAGGCGAAAACCACCTTCACCGTGGGATTTGACGCGGACCTGCCGCCCATGGGCTTTATGGATGACGACGGCAGCTACGTGGGATTTGACCTGGATCTGGCCAGGGAGGTGGCGGACCGCATGGGTCTGGAGTTTGTGGCTCAGCCCATTCTCTGGGATGCCAAGGACATGGAGCTGGACAACGGCACCATCGACTGCGTGTGGAACGGCTTCACCATCACCGGCAGGGAGGATCAGTACACCTGGACAGAGCCCTACATGAACAATGAGCAGGTGTTTGTAGTTCTGGCAGATTCCGGCATCACCGACACCGCCGGCCTGGCTGGCAAGGTGGTGGAGGTGCAGGTGGATTCGGCGGCGGAGACCGCTCTGAACGGAATGCCTGATCTGAAGGCCACCCTGGCCAGCGTGGAGACCACCCCCAATTACAACCAGGCCATCATGGACCTGGAGATGGGCGCCGTGGATGCGGTGGCCATGGACAGCGTGGTGGCTCAGTACCTCCTGACCCAGAGAGGGACGGACGCCGTCATTCTGGACGAGGCGCTCTCCTCCGAGCAGTACGCGGTGGGCTTCAAGCTGGGCAACGAGGAGCTGAGAGACCAGGTGCAGGCGGTGCTGGAGGAGATGGCGGCTGACGGAACCATGGCGGAGATTTCCACAGAGTGGTTCGGAAGCGACATCACAACCATTGGAAAGTAAAGATAAAAAGTATAAGGCGGCTGATGAGGCCGCCTTTGTGCGCGATAGGGAGATAGAGTTATGGCACAGATTGCAAACTGGCTGGGAGAAATGGCCGCCATGCTTCCCCAGCTGATGAACGGCATGGCGGTGACGGTGCAGATATTCGTGGTGACGCTGGTATTTTCCCTGCCCCTGGGGCTTCTGGTGTCCTTTGGGAGGATGGCGAAGAACCCGGTGATCCGCTGGATCACCAAGGCGTACATATCCATCATGCGGGGAACGCCGCTGATGCTGCAGCTGTTCATCGTATATTTCGGACCCTACTATATTTTCCGCATCCGGGTCACCAACGATTACCGGCTGTGGGCCGTGTTTATCGGCTTTGTCATCAACTACGCCGCCTATTTTGCGGAAATCTACCGCAGCGGCATCCAGTCCATGCCGGTGGGGCAGTACGAGGCGGCGAAGCTTTTGGGCTACAATCGTTTTCAGACGTTTTTCAAGATCATATTCCCCCAGGTGATCAAGCGGATTCTGCCGTCGGTGACCAACGAGGTGATCACGCTGGTGAAGGACACCTCCCTGGCGTTCACCATCAGCGTGATCGAGATGTTCACCGTCGCCAAGCAGCTGGCCTCCGCCCAGGCGGCCATGACGCCCTTCGTGGCGGCGGGGATCTTCTACTATGTGTTCAATCTGCTGGTGGCTGTGGTGATGGAATATTTCGAGAAAAAACTGTCTTATTATCAGTAGTAGGAGGCCGGATATGTATTTGCTGGAAATGAAGCACATTCAGAAGAAATTTGGGGAGCTTTCGGTGCTGAGGGATATTTCCCTGGCGGTGAAGGAGGGGGAGATCGTCTCCATCATCGGCCCGTCCGGCTCCGGGAAATCCACCCTGCTGCGGTGCGCCACTATGCTGGAGACCATCGACAGCGGTGAAATCGTCTACCTGGGGGAGAAGGCGGCATGGACGGAAGGCGAGCGGGCCGTCTATGCCAGAAAGGACAAGCTGAGACAGATTCAGAAGAGCTACGGCCTGGTCTTCCAGAGCTTTAACCTGTTTCCCCATTTCTCCGTGATCAAAAATATCACGGACGCCCCCATCCATGTGCAGGGAAAGAGCAGGGAGCAGGCCATGGAGGAGGGGATGGCCCTTCTCCGGCAGATGGGGCTGGAGGACAAGGCGGACGCCTACCCCTGCCAGCTCTCTGGCGGTCAGTGCCAGCGGGTGGCCATCGCCAGGGCTCTGGCCCTGAATCCCAAAATTCTGTTCTTTGACGAGCCCACCTCCGCCCTGGACCCGGAGCTCACTGGGGAGGTGCTGAAGGTGATCCGCTCCCTGGCGGACCTGGACATCACCATGGTGATCGTCACCCACGAGATGGCCTTCGCCAGGGATATCTCCGACCGGGTGATCTTTATGGCGGACGGGGTCATCGTGGAGGAGGGAACTCCGGCGGAGGTGTTCTCCTCCGCCAACGAGCGCACCCAGGCATTTTTGGGGCGCTACGGGGAGATGCTGGGACATTAAAAAGGAGAGAAAACATGGAGAAGAAGAGCGGTCATTCTGCCTGTGAGGCGGTGATTCGGAGAGCCTGCGAGGCAGATATGGAAGAGATTCTGCAGCTGGTGGGGGACGTCTTTGAGGAGGAGCAGGGGATTCCCCGCGCCTTAAATCCGATCCCCCCGGAGAACTGCCCCCAGTGGTGGTGCGCTGAGGCGGAAGGACGGATCGTGGGGGCCATGGCGGCCTTTGTGGAGGACGGCAGCTGGCATGTGGGCCGCCTGGCCGTGTCTGGCGCGATGCGGGGCCGCCACATCGCCACGGGTCTCATGAAGACCGTGGCCGCCTCCGTCTTTGACCAGGGGGCGGACTGCATCTATATGGAGGCCAGGGACATCACCGTCGCCATCGTAAAGAAGCTGGGCGGCCGGGTCACCGGGGAGCCGGTGCTGTTTTACGGGGAGAGGCTGACACCGGCGGTGCTGGAGAGGGGGCGGTTTGAGGGCTGAGGCTACTCCTCCAGTTGAGATTTATAATATTTACCCCACCGCCGCATGGCCTCGATCACCGGCCGCAGGGACTCCCCGAGGGGGCTGAGGCGGTATTCCACGTGGGGCGGCATGGTGTTGTAGTCGATTTTTTCCACGATGCCGTCGCTGATCATGGATTTCAGGGAGGTGGTCAGAACCTTCTGGGAGAGACCAGGCAGGGATTTGAGGAGCTGTACCGGGCGCTTAGGCCCGGTCATCAGATCCCGGATAATCAATAATTTCCACTTGCTGTCCAGAACCTGGACGGTGGTGGCCACGTCGCAGACGGGCATTTCTTCGCGTTTCAGCATGGGGGACTCCTTGTGGTGGTTGTCTTTTTTTATTTAATAGGAAACTT
>DXEU01000061.1 GCA_019114845.1 Candidatus Lachnoclostridium stercoripullorum
GTCTTCAAAATTTCTTTTAAAGCCATATCATATTCCAACTTTCTCGATTTGTAAAGGCCCAAAAAAAAAATTTATTTTTACTTGACAAATGTCCGGATCGGAGTATACTACTGACCATAAAGCAAGGGTGCTTCGGTTCTGAAAAGGCCGAACGCCCTTCTTTTTTTGTTTAGCGGAAAAGAAAGGAGAGGTTTTATGAAGAATATCCCTGAGTTATACGGCAGCCTGGTGTTTAACGACCGAGTCATGCGGGCCAAGCTCCCCAAGGACGTGTACAGAGCTCTGCAGAAGACCATTCAGAACGGCAGCCACCTGGAGCTGGACATCGCCAACGCAGTGGCCGTGGCCATGAAGGAGTGGGCCGTGGAGAACGGCGCCACCCATTTCACCCACTGGTTCCAACCCATGACCGGAATCACCGCCGAGAAGCACGACAGCTTCATCTCTCCCGTGGGCACCGGGGAGGTGATCATGGAATTCTCCGGCAAGGAGCTGGTGAAGGGCGAGCCGGACGCCTCCAGTTTCCCCTCCGGCGGGCTGCGGGCCACCTTCGAGGCCAGAGGCTACACCTCCTGGGATCCCACCTCCCCCGCATTCATCAAGGACGGGACTCTCTACATCCCCACCGCCTTCTGCTCCTACACCGGGGAGGCCCTGGACAAAAAGACGCCCCTGCTGCGCTCCATGGAGACTTTGAACCGGGAGGCCGTGGGCCTGCTGCACCTGATGGGCCACGGCGAAGTGCACCGGGTGTCCGCCACGGTGGGACCGGAGCAGGAATATTTTCTCATCGACAAGGAACTGTACCGCCAGAGAAGGGATCTGGTCTTCTGCGGCCGCACCCTGTTCGGCGCGCCGGCCCCCAAGGGCCAGGAGATGGAGGACCACTATTTCGGCGTGCTTCGCCCCAGGGTGTCCGCCTACATGCACGAGCTGGATGAGGAGCTGTGGAAGCTGGGCGTGCCAGCCAAGACCAAACACAACGAGGTGGCTCCCGCCCAGCACGAGCTGGCCACCGTCTACGACACCGTAAACATCGCCGTGGACCACAACCAGCTGACCATGGAAATAATGAAGAAGGTGGCCGACAAGCACGGTCTGGCCTGCCTGATCCACGAAAACCCCTTTGAGGGCATCAACGGCAGCGGCAAGCACGACAACTGGTCCCTGATCACCGACACCGGCCTGAATCTGCTGAATCCAGGTCATGCCCCGGCGGAGAACACCACCTTCCTGCTGTTTTTGGCCGCCGTGATCAAAGCGGTGGACGAGTACGCCGACCTGATGCGGATTTCTGTGGCCAGCGCCAGCAACGATCACCGGCTGGGGGCCAACGAGGCGCCGCCGGCCATCGTCTCCATTTTCCTGGGCGACGAGCTGACCGCCCTGTTAAAATCCATCGAGCTGGGCCGGGAGTTCGCCGAGCCGGAGGAGATCCAGATGGAGACCGGGGCGAAGGTGCTCCCCCATTTTAAGAAGGACAATACAGACCGGAACCGGACCTCCCCCTTTGCCTTCACCGGCAACAAATTTGAGTTCCGCATGCCCGGCTCCTCCCTCTCCGTGGCCGGCCCCAACCTGGTGCTGAACACGGCGGTGGCCGAGGAGCTCCGCCAGTTCTCCCAGGAACTCTCCGCCGCGCCGGAGGAGAGCCGGGATAAAGCCGCTAAAGAGCTGGTGCGCCGAATCGTGAAGGAGCACAAGCGCATTCTCTTCAACGGCAACGGCTACACCGACGAGTGGGTGGCGGAGGCGGAGCGCCGCGGACTCTGGAACTTAAAATCCACCCCCGAGGCGGTCTCCCATTTCCTGGACGAGAAGAACATAAAGCTGTTTACAGACCACCACATTTTCAGCCCGGAGGAGATGCGCGCAAGGCATGACATTCTCCTGGAGAACTACAGCAAGGCCATCCAGCTGGAGGGGCGTACCATGGCGGAGATGATGCACAAGGACCTTCTCCCCGCTCTTCTGACGCACACCGCCGATACGGCCCGCGCGGTCCGGGAGAAGGAGTCCCTGGGACTCTCCACCGCCTGCGACCGGAAGCTCTTAAAAACCCTGGCAGACCTCTATGAGTCCATCACCGCAGGCGCGGAGAAGCTCTCTGCCGCTCTGGCGGAATGCCCCTCCCACGAGGACCTGCAGCAGCTGGCGGATTTCTGCCACGACAGCGTCCTGGGCTGCCTGGAGGAGATCCGGGTGTCCGCGGACCAGGCGGAGGCCTTGATTCCCGACCGTCTGCTGCCCTACCCCACCTACGACATTCTGTTGTTTTCTGTATAAATAATTCTACCCTTTCCCGATTCAGGCGCCGGCAGTCCGGCGCCTGAATTCCATTCTCCCAAAAGGAGCATTCACTGAACCAGGAGGTCAAACATGGATCAGCATCTCATATCACCGACAGCCAGCCTAAATCCCCACAGCCGCACCGCCCCCATCCCCGCCGGATACGCTTCCGGACTCCGGGAGGAGTGCGGCATCTTCGGCATTCTGGACCCGTCCGGCGGCGGCGTGGCCAGAACCATCTTCCGGGGACTGTGCGCCCTACAGCACCGGGGACAGGAGTCCTGCGGCATCGCCGTCTCCTCCACCGAAGGCCCCCCGAAGAACATCCATTTTCACAAGGGCCTGGGGCTGGTGAGCGAGGTCTTCGACGACGCGCTCCTCTCCGGCCTCCCCGGAAATCTGGG
>DXEU01000007.1 GCA_019114845.1 Candidatus Lachnoclostridium stercoripullorum
GAATTTGTAGCTTTTTTTTGAACAATTTTTAGCCGGATGGTTTGAACACTAGATATGCTATTTTTTCTCGATTTTATCTATATTTTGTGGGTGCATGAAAAAAGCGGAAGGATTTCCGCTTCCGGATCTCCTCCCGCTTTTTCTGTAAATTGTGTATAATTTACACACAATTCATTTATAATCTGTACAAAATACTGATAGCAAGTTTTGCTAATATATTGTTCTGGTATAGGAACGTGAGAAATGGGCTGGCCTCTATCTGCGCAAATGCAGCCCTGGCCCACGGGGTTGTGGAAAAAATAGTCAGGACAAAGCTGGCCAGCCAGATAAACAGAAGCGCCTGGCATAAGCCCAGCACAGCCCCGGCGATCTGATTCAGGCCGGAGATGATGGGCAGGCGTGCCACCAGATCCATCCAGCGCATAATCAAGTGCAGACAGATATAGACCGCCAGAAAGACCCCTATGTAGCTGACGGCACTCACAATCATCTCCACAATGTAGGCCGCCAGATAGTCCGCAAAGCGGTCCACCCCCAGCATTTCGTAGACCTCGCTGTTGTTGTTCTCTATAAGAAGGCTTTTTATCTGCTCTGGGAGCGGCAGATCTTCTATATATGCTCTCTGGGCAGACGGCTGGCTCTCCTGCTCCCAATCGGAGGGCGTGCCGTCGAGGGCGGAGCTGACCGCCTTTGTCACCGCTGTCTGCACCCCCTCGCTCTCCAAGAGGAACGTTTTCACATAGGGGGACGCCAGGTTGACCGCGACGATGGAGATCACCAACGCTGCCACCGATACCGTCTGGCGGATAAAGCCGCGGTAGTGTCCATACAGAGTCATTCCCACCAGATACACGGCCACCAGCACAGACAGCCAGTAATCATTCATAAATTCTATCATGCTTCACTTCCCAGTACAAATTTGCGGATGGCGTAGGCGACGCCGCTCTCATTGTTGGAGAGCGTGATATAATCCGCACGCTCTTTCAGGAAATCTGCCGCATTTCCCATGGCGACACCCAATTCCACGGTGTCTATCATCGTGAAATCATTTTCCCCGTCGCCAAATGCCATGGTCTCCTCCTTGGGAATCCCCAAGTAGTCGGCCAGGCGAAGAATCGCCTCCCCCTTTGTCGCCCCCTTGGCATTGATCTCCAGGTTATTGTACACCGATGAACTCACGATGGTGAATCCCAGATCTTCTATCCTTCTGCGGATCTCCTCGCGGCAGGATACGTCCTTGAAAAATATATTCAGTTTCTCCACCATCTCCCCGCACGTCTCTATGTGGCCGCGTATATTGGGGTAGGCGTCACGCACGGCGCGGATGGATTTTAGGCCAGCGCCTGAGATCCCGTACTCTTCCAGGTGATCCAGAAACCGGGATTCGCTGACGCCGCGCCCGTTGACATAGGCGTCGTACATAACCGGATATTCCTCCGCGATATCAATCACCTGCAGCGCCTGTTCCCGGGTGAGAAGGCGGCTGTCGATGGTGATGTTCTGGTCCTTATCCATAATTCTGCCGCCGTTGACGGTGATGGCGTAGCGGATCCCCGGAATATTTTTGATTTCCGCCGGGATTCCCTCCAGCGTCCGTCCTGTGGTGGGGACGATGTAGATTCCCCGCTCCATGCATTCTGCAAGGGCTTTCCTGTTCTCTTCCGTCAGTTCCTTCTCGTCATTCAGCAGAGTACCGTCAAGATCCAATGCGATTAATCTCATATTTCTCCTATTCTATGAAGTGCTCTTCCTTCAATATTAACAGTCCATTTTTATCGTACTTGGAGGAGAACAGGTGGCTGAGCCGCTTTCCCAGAGACGGTTTCTCCGCCTTGTCCGCTGCCTCCTCGATCAGGTCCTCCGCATGGCGTCTCGTCAGCGGAATTCCCTCCTCCTCCATGATCTCTATCCTCTCATACAGGGCCAGCATACTCTTTCCGGTGATGCTGCAGTCGATGTCGCTGGCGTATTTGCAGGCGTACTGGGCGAACTCGTCGATATCCATCTCCTCCTCGTCGTCTTCCGCCTCCCGGAAATCCTGGTACTCCTCTTCCTCCGCATCATACTCCGGATCCATCTCCTCCTCGTCCGGCTCTTCCGCCTCCGGAAGATCGTCCTCATCCCAGCCGGCCTGGGTGTACTCCTCGATGGAGGCTCCCTGGGCGACGGCGCTGTTCACAATGGTCTCCAGAGCGGCCTTGCGCACTTCATCCCGGTGCGCCAGCTCTTGGGCCTCTCTGCGCGCCTGTTCCTCAGCTTCCTCCTGCTCTCTGCGGGCTTTCTCTTCCGTCTCTTTTCTGGCTCTTTCCTCTCTCTCCCGGCGGGCCCGCTCCTCGGCCTCCTCCTGCTCTCTGCGGGCTTTCTCTTCCGCCTCTTTTCTGACGATGGCCGCCTCCTTCTCTGTCTGCCTGCGGAGCGCCTCCTCCACATCCACGAGTTCCTGCTCCGGCATACTGTGCTCGTCGCCAATATACTCGAAGCGGCTGGCCAGTTCCGGATTCTGGCGGTGGAGGTTCTCGATCTGCCCCGGCCCGTCGATGAGCACCACGATGGTGTCCCCGCAGTCCTGAGCCATAAACTCATTCAGCTCATCCAGCACCGTCTTGGACAGGGCCCCCGCGCCTTCCACAATCAGATCCTTGTCCGCGAGCTTTGCCGCCACAGACATGAGTCCCTTCTTATTCAGTTTCTCCCCGCTGATCTTCGCCACCGGGTGCCGGCTCCCCAGCTCCCTGTGAATCTGCTTCAGCGCGGCGATGGCAATCTCCAGGCCCTTTGCCGGGTCTGCGGCCTCGATCAGCAGATGATTCGTGGGTGCTGTCTCCGGCTCGTCCTCCGCCGGGATCTCCTCTGTCTCATCCTCCGCCGCCGCAGTATCGAACGCGGCCTTTTGAATCACCGGGGCACTTTCCTCATCCGGCACAGGGAAATCCGCAGCCGTCTCCTCTGGCACAGAGAAGTCCGCAGTCGCAGCCGACTCCTCCAGCGCGGATGTCTCCCTCGGAGCAGTTGTCTCCTCCAGGGCAGCCGTCTCCTCAGGCACCGCCGGCTTTTCCGCAGCGGCGGCTACCGGGGTCACTGCCTGCGGATTGAAGACGCTGCTGCCGGGCAGAACCTCCCGGATATCTCTGAGCACTCTGGTCCGGGCCAGGCGGTCCTCCTCCGACTCCTCCCCGGCTCCCTCCGGCGCAATCCTGGCCATCTCCTCAGCCAGACGCTCCTGCTCTCGGGCCTCCTGCATCTTGGCCTCCAGCACCTGATCGATGGACGGGGCAGGCTCCACCCGCTGGGAGGGACTTCCAACCGGGCCGGGGGCCGTCTCCCTGGCCTCCGAGCGGCTGTCGTACAGCTTCGGCGCCTCCTCGTAGATTCCCCTGGGATCTGCCTGGTATGCGGCCTTTGCAGCCTCGTATTCCGCCTCGGCCGCCGCAGCCTGGCTGGCCGCCTCCTCGATCCCGTTCTGGTAGACGCTGTTCTCCTCGGGAGCGTACATCTGCTCCTGCTCCTCCTCAATCACCGGGCCTTCCTCTGAATCGTAGGCGCGGCGGTCGTAGGCAGGTCCCTCCTCCTCCGGGGGATAGGCCTGTCCCTGGGAATATCCAGGCGCAGGGGGAACGTCGTCGTAAGCCTCCTCCACCGCCCGCAGCTTGGCCTCGTATTTATCTCTGTTTTCCACCAGATCCATCTGGTATGAGGTCAGGGGGGCGTACTGAAGCTTCAGCTCCATGGCCCGATCCACGTATTTTCCAATGCCGAACATGAGCATGATTTTATCGCAGAGGCGGACGCAGTCGTCTCCCCGTCCCGTCTCATGGTAGAGCTCCGCCAGCTCATACATCCACTTCTCATCCAGCTCCTCGGAGGTGTACTGCTCCAGAGAGTGGATCAGCTGCGCAGCGGGGGCTCCCTTCGCCCGCAGAATCATGTACCGCAGAAGGTGCTGCCTGGTATCCTCGGGCGCCAGGTCGCAGAACTCTCTGTAGTAGTCCTCCGCCTCGTCGATATTGTTCTCCTTGAGGGCGAGATCCGTCAGCTTGTAGAGCAGCCGCTTGCCGATGGGCGCACGCTCAAAAGCCAGCAGAAGGATATTTTTTGCCTCCCCGTACTCCCCATTTCTCTCATAGATCTGAGCCACCATGGTCAGCAGGTTGATATTTCTCACCCTTCTCCAGTCTATGGCGTCGGCGATGCGCATCGCAGTCCCATAGTCGCCTTCATTTACCCGTTTCTTTATCTGTTCAACTTTTATGTTAAACTCTCGTTTATCCATCTTCGCTTCTCCTAACACTTCCAGCACCAGGCTACAGCTCTGTCCGGCCTTCCAAAGCCCGCAGAAGGGTAACCTCGTCTATGTATTCCAAGTCACCGCCCACCGGCACGCCGCTGGCAATTCTGGTGACCTTGATTCCCGTGGGCTTAATCAGCTTGCTGATATACATAGCTGTCGTCTCGCCCTCCAGGCTGGAATTGGTGGCAATAATCACCTCTTCCACGTCGCCCTGGAGCCGCTGCATCAGTTCTTTCAGCTTGATGTCGTTGGGCCCGATTCCCAGCATGGGAGAGATGGCCCCGTGAAGGACGTGATAGACGCCCTCGTACTTTCCTGTCTTTTCATAAGCAGCGAGATCCCTGGTATTTTCCACTACCATAATCACCTTATGGTTTCTCTTTTCACTGCTGCAGATCGGGCACAGATCGCTGTCTGTGAGTGTAAAGCATTCCCTGCAGTACTTCACCCCGGTTTTGGCGTGAACCATGGCGTCCGCCAGGCTCTGCACCTGCTCCACCGGCATGTTGATGATGTGAAATGCCAGGCGTTGGGCTGATTTGCTGCCCACCCCCGGGAGCTTCGAGAGCTCCTCGATCAATTTGGTTATCTGACTTCCGTAGTAATCCATATCAGAACGGGAAGCCTCCACCCAGACCGCCCATGCCGCCGGTAAACTTGGCCATGGCCTCGCCGGATGCCTCGTCCACCTGGCGCAGCGCCTCGTTGGTGGCGGCCACAATCAGGTCCTCCAGCATCTCAATGTCGTCCGGATCCACAACCTCCTCGGACAGCTTCACGGAGACCACTTCCTTCTTGCCGGAGACCGTGACCGCCACGGCGCCGCCGCCGGCCTGGGCTGTGTACTCCTTCGCCTCCAGCTCCTTGGTCGTCTCCTCCATCTGGCGCTGCATTCTCTGCGCCTGCTTCATCAGATTTGTCATATTGCCGGGCATGCCGCCCGGAAAACCACCGCGTTTTGCCATGGTACCTTACCTCCTAAAAATCTTCTTCCTGGATATCCATATGGATCTTTTCTTCCAGCTCTTTTTTGCTCACATAAATGGTGTCGAACCGCTCGCCGGCTCCGGCCAGCCTGGCTTTGAAATAAATTTTCTTTCCAAAGGCGGCCTCCACATGGCGTTCGATCTCCCCCAGGGCTGTGGGGCGATTGCCGATGGCATAGGCCTCCGGGGATGTGAACACCACACACAGGCAGCTCTCGCCGTCTGGCTCCACCACAGTATTGCGGAAGCTGGAGCGGACGGATCCGCCCACCTCCCGGATAATTTTGCCCCACTCGTTGCGGATCGCATTGAGATCCTCCAGCTGTCCCGGCGGCAGCTCCACCTGCCTGGGGGGCTGAACATCGCCCGGGGAATATACGGCAGGTGCGGCTCCCGGGACTGCGCCCTGGCCGCCTCCCTGACCGGGATTCCGGCCCGCATTCTGCCCGGCGTCCGGGGGAGAGATGCCCGCCCCAGCCTGCATGCCGCCTGCCGCGGCAGCCGCTGGGAGCGCAAAGCTTCCATCCTCCAGCCTGTCCTCTATGTCCTGAATACGCTGCAGGATAGAATCAAAATTGTGTTCCATGGCCGGTTTGGTCAGCTTGATAAAAGCCAGCTCCACCAGCACTCGCTTCTGAGAACCGTAGCGGATCTGATTGGACAGCTCCGAAAACACCCGGATGTACCGCATCAGCGTCTCCGGATCCTGAAGTCCCGCCTCCTCCTTCATCAGCCGAATGTTGTCCTCCGACATGTCCAGCAGATTTTCCGCGTCGTCGGTGGTGGCGAGCAGGAGGAGATTTCTCAGATACCAGATGAAATCGTTGACAAACTGCCCCAGCTCCCTTCCCTGCATCACCAGCTCCTCCAGCTGGTAAATGCAGCCCCGGGTGTCCTTCTCCGCCACGGCCCGGAAGATCTTTCCGAATACGGACGTGTCCACCGCGCCCAGGACATCCAGAACATTTTCATAGGTCAAAAGTTTCCCGTAATGGAAGGCCACGCACTGGTCCAGCAGACTCAGGGCATCCCGCATGGATCCGTCCGCCGCCCTGGCGATATAGGTCAGGGCCTTCTCCTCCACCTGGATTCCCTCCGCCCCGGTGAGTTCCTTCAGCCGCCCCACCAGCGTCGGGATGGAGATCCGTTTGAAATCGTATCTCTGGCACCTGGAGAGCACCGTGATGGGAATCCGGTTGGCCTCCGTGGTGGCGAGGATGAAGATCACGTAGGACGGCGGCTCCTCCAGAGTCTTCAGCAGGGCGTTGAAAGCCCCTGTGGAGAGCATATGCACCTCGTCGATGATGTAAACCCTGTATTTCCCCTCCGTGGGGGGATACTGGACCTGCTCCCTAATCTCCCGGATGTTCTCCACGCCGTTGTTGGAGGCGGCGTCGATCTCCACCACGTTCAGGGAGGAACCGCTTAAAATCCCCTGGCAGCTGGGACACTGATTGCACGGGCTACCATTCTGTGGATGTTCACAGTTGACCGCCCGTGCAAATATTTTCGCGATACTGGTCTTACCTGTTCCGCGGGTGCCGCAGAACAGGTAAGCGTGTCCGATTCTCTGGGATATGATTTGATTTTGCAATGTCTGTACAATGTGGTCCTGGCCCTTTACCTCGCCGAAGGTGACGGGGCGCCATTTCCGGTACAGTGCCATGTATGACATAGATAATCCCTTCTGTCTTTATTTGTCTCCAAAGCAGATTCCGATGGCCTTCGCCTCCGCGATCATGGGGCACTTGGGATCCACGGTCTTTAACTTGCCGGCCACTTCCTCCAGGGGAACCTTGACCAGGTCGTTATTCTTCACAGCCGCCATGTAGCCGTACTCTCCCCGCACGATCATGCCGGCGGCAAACGCCCCCAGGCGTGTGGCCAGAGCGCGGTCGTAGGGACAGGGCTCTCCGCCTCTCTGCATGTGGCCGGGAACGGTGACGCGCACCTCCTGACCGGTTCTCTCGGTGATCTGGGCGCCGATCTCGTAGGCGACGGACGGATAGATCATGCCGTTTTTCTTCTTCTCCTTCAGTTCCTTCTTGCTCAGCTTGGCGTCTTCCTTGGAGATGGCTCCCTCCGCGACAGCGATGATGGAGAAGCGTTTTCCCTTCTTCTGTCTCGCCTTCAGGGCGCTGACCACGACTTCGATGTCGTAGGGAATCTCCGGCAGAAGGATGATGTCCGCTCCGCCCGCCACGCCGGCGTAGAGCGTCAGCCATCCCACCTTGTGGCCCATGATCTCCACGATAAACACGCGGCCATGGCTGGCTGCCGTGGTGTGAATGCAGTCGATGGCGTTGGTTGCGATATTTACAGCGCTCTGGAAGCCGAAGGTCATGTCCGTGCCCCAGAGGTCATTGTCGATAGTCTTGGGAAGGGATACCACGTTCAGCCCTTCTTCTCTCAAAAGGTTGGCCGTCTTCTGGCTGCCGTTGCCCCCCAGGACTACCAGGCAGTCCAGTTTCAGCTTGCGGTAGGTCTGTTTCATGGCCTCCACCTTGTCCAGGCCGTTCTCATCCGGCACCCGCATCAGCTTAAACGGCTGTCTGGATGTTCCCAGAATCGTGCCGCCCCTGGTGAGCAGTCCGGAAAAATCTCTGGGCTTCATCTGGCGGTAATCCCCGTAGATCAGGCCGCGGTATCCGTCCTCAAATCCGATGATCTCCACCTCGTCCGGAAATGCCCTGTAAAGAGCCTTCGATACTCCTCTCATGGTGGCGTTGAGCGCCTGACAGTCTCCCCCGCTGGTAAGCATTCCAATACGTTTCATCTCTGCACTCCCTTCTTTTTCGCATGCCCAAGGCATGCGAGAAAATAGTTATAATATACCCATTTTGTAATTATAATACAAAGGTGTATACGGGGCAAGGAAAAAATTTCTTACGGCTTTCGGGCTTTTTTCCTGTCGTTCACACCTCCGCCGAGACCCGTTTTACATACCGCCGCAGGGACATTTCCCCGTCGTGAGGTTCGCCTGAGTACCCCGACGACATCCGGTCCGGGGCGGTGATCCGGACGGCGCCTGCCCGGAAAAATGTCTCCCTCAGCTCCTCCTCCGCCCGGTC
>DXEU01000062.1 GCA_019114845.1 Candidatus Lachnoclostridium stercoripullorum
CAAGCGCCCGCTTTTCGTCAATACTTTCTTCCAGCTTGGCCGAGTAATCATCTTCATCCATCACAGGATAGCCATCAATCACGAGCCGCATTAAGTTCATCCAATCGGGAACATCTTCTCTTCTGGCCAAACGAATGTCCTGCATTGTAAATTTCACAGCCGACATGTTCCGATGCAGGGTAAAGCGCAGTTGCAGAGGATAAAAGCACCGCTTTTCGCGGTACTCTGCGGGCGGTGACTTATACATAGCCTTAAAGGCCAATGAAAATGATTGCTGGCTCTCGTACCCGCAGATCAGCGCAATCTCGATGATCGGCTGATCCGAAAAGACCAGGAGTTTTGCCGCCTCTGTAAGCTGCCGGCGCTGCACATAATCATGGATTGTCATTCCTACGGTGTCGGTAAACAGCCGGTGCAAGTGATATTTTGAATAGTGAACGGCCTCCGCAACCGTTTTCAATTCCAGCTTGCCGCCAAGATGATTTTCGATATAGTCAATGACCGCCTCTATGCGGGTGACGGATAGATTGCCCATTCGCGTTCCCTCCTCTCCATTCAGTATGATAACAGAACGGGAGAAGAATGGTTTAATAATTATTGCGGAATTTTAAATTTCATTTTTCACCCCGCCCTCCAAATCTCTGGTCGCCCTCAAAACCCCACCCGCTCTCAAAATCCACAGTTGCCCCGCCCGGTTTTTTCAGCTATAATGTACATAGAATGGCAGGAAAAATTCGGGCAGGCCGGCAGAATGCCGGAACGCAGGCGGCTGGATAGAGGAGAAGCGGACCGTGTCGGCCGCCCTGGCGCAGCTGCTCTGCTGCGGCTGTCCTGCCGCAGTGCATGGAGACGATAAAAATCTTACAGAAAAGGAGATAAAGAGATGGACAACAACAAACGTCCGGACGATATGGTTCGGATCACAACGAAGGAACTGGCGGATGCTTTCATCGAAGAGCAGGTGAAGGCCATCAAAGAGCAGGTGGGAGACAAGAAGGTGCTTTTGGCTCTGTCAGGGGGAGTGGATTCTTCTGTCGTAGCCGCCCTGCTGATCAAGGCCATCGGCAAACAGCTGGTGTGCGTCCACGTGAACCATGGGCTTCTGCGCAAGGGGGAGCCGGAGCAGGTGGTGGAGGTGTTCCGCCATCAGATGGACGCCAACCTTGTGTACGTAGATGCGGTTGACCGCTTCCTGGACAAGCTGAAGGGCGTGGAGGAGCCGGAGCAGAAGCGCAAGATCATCGGCGCGGAGTTTATCCGCGTGTTCGAGGAGGAGGCGAGGAAGCAGGAGGGAATCGAATTCCTGGCTCAGGGAACGATTTACCCGGATATTCTGGAGAGCGATGGCGTGAAGGCGCATCACAATGTGGGAGGTCTTCCCGAGGATCTGCAGTTCAGCTTGGTGGAGCCCTTAAAGCTGCTCTTCAAGGATGAGGTGCGCGTGGTGGGCAAGGCCCTGGGCCTGCCGGACGGCATGGTTTACCGTCAGCCGTTCCCCGGCCCCGGTCTGGGCGTGAGGTGCCTGGGCGCCATCACCAGAGACCGGCTGGAGGCGGTCCGCGAGTCGGACGCCATTTTGCGGGAGGAGTTTGCGAAGAATGGTCTGGAAGGCAAGGTGTGGCAGTATTTCACCGTGATCCCGGATTTCAAATCGGTGGGCGTGAAGGACGGCAAGAGATCTTTTGAGTGGCCGGTGATTCTCCGGGCGGTGAACACGAAGGATGCCATGACAGCGACGGTGGAGGGCGTGCCCTTTGCGCTGCTGCAGCACATTACCGACCGCATCACCAAGGAGGTGCCCGGCGTGAACCGCGTCTGCTTCGATCTGACGCCGAAGCCCACAGGCACCATTGAATGGGAATAACCCACAGAATAACTGCTTTGCAGCAGCCATGCGCGGCAGGCGATTTTTCGCAATCGCCTGCCGCCATTTTGACGATTTCCGCCGCGAAGCCGCCCGCAGCGGTCCCGTCCGCCGCGAAGCCGCGGCGAGGGATCGCCGCAGACAGGGAAGCGGAGATCCCCATCCGATTAAAATCTGGAGGACAGGCAAGATGATCAGAACTTTTCGACAATCAGACATGGAACCAATCATGGGAATATGGCTGGCCGGCAATTTGCAGGCCCACTCTTTCATTCCGGAATCCTACTGGCGGTCCAACTGGGAGGCGGTCCGGGGGCAGATCCCCGAGGCGGAGATCTGCGTCTGGGAGGAGGATGGAGCTGTTCTTGGCTTCATCGGCTTGACTGATGGATATGTCGCCGGCCTCTTCACGGCGGAGGGACATCGGTCCAGAGGCATTGGCCGGCGGCTGCTGGAGCACTGCAGAGAGAGGTATGACTGCCTGACGCTTCGGGTCTACGTGAGAAACCGTCGAGCGGTGAACTTTTATCTGCGGGAAGGCTTTTCCATTGTCTCCGAGGAGACGGACGAGGGGACGGGAGAGCGGGAGTACGTGATGGCCTGGACAAGCGGGAATATGTGATGGTCTGGGCGAGAGAATAGGGCAGAGTGCACGGTGGCCCGGATGAGAGGATAGGGGAGAGTATACGACGACCTGGAAAAAGAGAGGGGGAGTGGGCGATGGCCCAGCATGTGGTAGTGAGAGAGTACTCGCCGGTTTGGCGGGAGAAGTATGAGGAGGAGGCGGAGAAAATCCGGGAGATCCTGGGGGACAACTGCCTGGAGATCCATCACATCGGCAGCACGGCGGTGGAGGGACTGAAGGCCAAGCCCATCATCGACATCCTGCCGGTGGTGAGGGATCTGGGGGTGGTGGACGCCAGGGCAGGGGATTTTGAAGAGCTGGGGTATGAGTATCTGGGGGAGTTCGGCATCCCGGGGCGGCGCTACCTGCGGAAGGGAGGGGACGAGCGCACCCACCAGATTCACATATTTTCCGCTGAGAGCCGGGGGGAGATCCGCCGCCATCTGGCTGTGAGGGATTATCTGCGGACCCACAGGGAGGAGGCGGAGGCCTACGGCCGCCTGAAGGAGAGGTTGGCGGAGGAATATCCCTATGATATTGAGGGATACTGCGATGGGAAGGACGAGTTTGTGAAAGAATTGGAGCGGAGGGCCCTGGCGTGGGCCTTAGACAGATAGACTTAGACAAACAAAAAAGTGTGCGCTTCTGCGCACACTCGCGCCGGAGCGCGGTTGCGTCAGCAACCAATTTCCTTAAGCGCGGAGTGCGCATCCACAGCGGAGCGTTTTTATTTAATAGGGAACGAAGTTTCCTATTAAATAAAGAAAGGGTGTCCCAAAAGTCAGAAATGACTGAAGGGGCACCCTCTTATTGTCCTAATATATGTATTTCTCCCGGAAGAATGCGATCTCCCTTGCGTACCCGTCCAGCTCGTTGGGCGTCTCCAGCACGAAGGGCAGCCCCCGCAGGGCCGGGTGATTCACCACCCGCACCAGGGCCTCCGCCCCGATGCAGCCCTCGCCAATCCTGGCGTGGCGGTCCTTGCGGGCCCCCAGGGGATTTAAGCTGTCGTTCAAATGCACCGCCCGCAGGCGGTCCAGGCCGATGATCCGGTCAAACTCTCCCAGCACCTCATCCAGGCGGCCGGCGATGTCGTACCCTGCGTCCCAGACGTGGCAGGTGTCCAGGCAGACGCCCATGTGGTCCGCCAGCTCCACCCGGTCCAGGATCTCCCGCAGCTCCTCAAAGCTGCGGCCCACCTCGCTCCCTTTTCCCGCCATGGTCTCCAGCAGCACCGTGGTGTGCTGCTCCGGCTTCAGCACCGCATTCAGCGCCTCCGCGATCAGGCGGATTCCCGTCTCCGCGCCCTGCTTCACATGGCTGCCGGGGTGAAAATTGTAATAATTTCCGGGAATCCATTCCATCCGCTCCAGGTCGTCCGCCATGGTCTCCAGGGCGAATTCCCGCACCCGCTCCTCCGCCCCGCAGGCGTTTAAGGTGTAGGGGGCGTGGGCAACAATGGGGCCGATCCCCAGCTCCTTCGCCCGTCTCAAAAAGGCGCCCACGTCCTCCTCGTCCAAGGCCTTCGCCTTCCCGCCCCGGGGATTCCTGGTAAAGAACTGAAACGTATTTGCGCCGATCTTTTCCGCCGTCTCCGCCATGGCCAGAAAGCCCTTGGAGGAGGACAGATGACATCCCATCTTAAACATTTCTCCCGATTCCTCTCTTTCTCACCATTTTTACCGCCAGCAGGGCCAGCAGGGCGGAGGCCAGCAGCTGCGCTGCGACGGAGCACACCATCCAGTGATTCAGGATGAAGCCTCCGTTCCGACTGCCGTACATCCCCAGAATCCCGGAGCTGCCCGCCGTCTGGGGCCCCTCCAGAATCACCAGGAAGGCGGCGGCGGGGTTCAGCAGCAGGGTGTAGAGAAACCCGCCGGAATTCACCGCCTGCTCCCCCATCATCCCCACCGTGTAGCCCATCTGGCTCCAGTTCATCCTGGCCAGGGAGTAGGCGAAGCTGTTGGCGGCAAAGGTGCCGGCCACGATCACCGCCAGGCAAGTGTAGGCGGCCACTGTGGCCGCCGTGGAGCGCTTGAACAGGGAGGAGCAGCAGATCCCCAGACAGCCGGCAAACAGGGCCGACACCACGTAGCAGGTCAGCATCAGCAGCACATCCCGGCCGGTGATCCCGCCGTACACGAACACCAGGGCAATCATCGGAAAGCTGGACACCACCAGCAGAAATATTTTCACAAAGGCGGCCCCCAGCATCCCCGCCACGATCTCCCAGGACTTTATGCCCGTGGTCAGCATCAGGTCCAGGGTCTGCCGCTCCCTCTCCCCGCTGATGGATCCGGCGGTGGTGGCCGGCATGATGAGCAGCAGCATGATAAACTCGATGCCCGCCACAAAGCGGTACAGATCCAGAAAGCTGCTGTACTGGATGTCCGCCGTCAGCCGCACCTGCAGCACGTTGGAGTACATATTTAGGAGGGCCACAATGGCCAGGATGCTGTTGAACACGGTGATGATCAGGGGCATCCTGAGACTCCTGGCCATGACCATCATCTCTCTCTTATAAACCGGATTCGTTTTCATACCTGAGCACTGTCCTTTCCTCATCTCTGTCTGTGATCTGCATAAACAGGGACTCCAGGCTCCCCTTCTCCCTGGTGAACCCGCTCACCAAAAGCCCCGCGTCCACCAGGCGCTGCAGCAGCACCGCCTCCTCCTGCTCGTCGCCGGAGAAGCGCACCACGATCTCCCGCCCCTTGACGGTGATGGTGTGGACGGAGGGGTGGCTCTTCAAGATACTCAGGGCCACGTCCGTCCCCCCGCCAAACAGAGTGATCACGATGGGGTTGGAGCTGTTCACCTGGGAGAGAATGTCCCGGATGCTCCCCGTCAGGGCCATCCGGCCCTGGTCGATGATCCCCACGTCGGTGCACAGCTCCGAGAGCTCCGAGAGCACGTGGGAGCTGAGGACGATGGTCTTCCCCTGGTCGCTGAGATCCTTGAGGGTCTCCCGGAAGTCGAACCGGGTCCTGGGGTCCAGGCCGGCCATGGGCTCGTCCAGAATCAGAACCTCCGGGTCGTGGATCAGGGCCCTGGCCAGGCACAGCCTCTGCTTCATCCCCTTGGACAGCCCGTCCACGTAAAATTCCTCCTTGTCCTCCAGGCCGATCTGCTCCAGCAGGGCGCTGCACCGCTTTCTGGCCTTCAGGCCCTCCAGCCCGTAGCAGGAGGCAAAAAATTCCATATATTCCCACACCTTCAGGTTGTCGTAGACGCCGAAGAAGTCGGGCACATAGCCCACATGCCTCTCCCAGCCCTCCTCCTGGAAGGAGAAGCCGTCGTAGCTGACCGTGCCTCCGTCCGCCGCCAGAAGGCCGACCATAATCTTTAGGGTCGTGGTCTTTCCCGCCCCGTTGGGCCCCACAAAGCCGAACAGGGAGCCGTCGGGAACCGTCATGTCCAGACCGTTCAACACCTGATATTTTCCGTAATTTTTCTTCAGGTCCCGTATCTCCAGCATTATATCTCCCTTCCCGTCACCATGGGCATGGGGAGCACCGCCCAGCTGTACCCGGCGTCTCCGTCTCCCACAAACCGCACCGTCATCTCGTTCTGGGGCGACAGATAGTACATGATCTCCTGCCCCTCCAGCACCATGTCCTCCATCCGGTCAAAGCTGCCGGTCACATGGTTGTAGATATACATGTCGCCTTCAAAAATCCTTCTTCCCGTCTCCTCATCCCCGGCAAAGACATCGCTCACCGGGCAGAACTCCACCCGGCTCACCTCCAGGTCTCCTCCCAGGGAGTACTCCACCGTCACCGGATCCTGGCTGTAAACCTGATTGCCCAGGGAATCGTAGCTGCCCTGCACCAGCTGCGCCCGCTTCAAAAGCCCGGAGCGGTAGCGCATCCGGCCCTCAGACGCGTCCACATCCAAGGTGGATGTGAGCATGGTGAGGCCAAAGGAGTCATACCGGTCCATCCAGCTTAGCTCCTCCGGGGCGTTCTCCGCCCGGAAGGCCACCACCGTCGCCTGGGAGCGGTAGCCCTGGAGGCTGTTCTGCATGTAGAAGGACAGGAGATTGCTCCGCTCCACCGCCTCCATGTAGGCCGCATCCGTGATGTCCGCCTGCTCGTACTGGGAGAGTCCGGTGAGGAAGGAGGCCACCGCGTAGGGGTCGTTCACCGGGCAGTTGTAGCCCTCCAGCTCCCCCAGCTCCACGGTCTCCCCCGCCTTCATATCTCCCACCGGCGTCAGCCGCCCGTAGAGAATCACCGCCACCCCTTCCAGGTCATACTCCAGCTGGTTGGTCAGGGAGCCGCTCACCTGCCCGTCATAGTACCGCACGGTGCCGGTGAGGCCGCCTCCGTTCTCCCCCTCCTCCTGCCTCGTCAGGCGGAAATATCTGGAGTCGAAGGCCGCCCCGTCCCGCACCGAGATGGCGGTGGCGTCCTGTCCGTACAGCACGGACACCTGCTCCCCCTCCTCCCCGGTAAAGCGCCTGGGCTCCTCCCCGTAGAAATACATATCCCTGGTCACCGGCGCCACCTCAAAGGACGGGTCCACAGAAACCTCGTAGGAGCCGCTGTAGGGATGCCTCAGGTTCACATAGCTGGTCTCCGTCACCACATCCCCCGTCACGTCCTCCACCGTGGCGTAGGTCACAAAGGTGCCGTGGAAGCGGGTCTTGGCCCCCATGCCGTAGAGCACCGCCGTGAAGATGACGGCGGACACGGACACGCAGATCCCGTAATATCCCCGCAGCTCCCGCTTTTTTAAGAACATGTACAGGCCGGGGCTCGCCAGGCCGATGTAGGCCGCCGTCACCGCCAGATACAGTCCCACCCTGGGGAGCTTCTCCACATTTCCCGTGTTGATGGCCCCCTGGACCGCCCAGTACTCCTCCCCCGAATTCCCGTAGGCGTAGGAGGACAGCCGGGAGATCCGATCCTCCCCCAGAATGTCGGTGAACAGCCCATCCACAAACCCGGTCTCGCTCCTCCCGTAGCTCTCAATGTCCCCCAGGCTGTAGGCGGTGACCGCCACAATCCCCTGCTCCCTCATCGCCGCGGACAGGAGGGGAAATCCTCCGTCCGACGTCAAAACCGTGCCCCCGTGGAGGGACACCCGCACGCAGGGCGCCTCCAGCGTCTCCCCGGGGATCTCCCCCGCATACCCGTCCCCGGACGGGCAGAACTCCATCATCTGGGGGCTGTCGTAGGACTCGTCCAAAAGCTCCGGCGCAAACCGTCCCAGGGTGTCGTCCACCCGGTTTCCCGTCCCCAGGATCATCACCCCGCCGTCCTCCACCCAGTCCATGATGGAGTGGGTCTGCTCCTCCGTGAGGTCCCGGAGGCGATAGTCGTCCACCACCAGCACGTCCAGCATGTCCAGGCCGATCTCCTGCTCCGGAAATTCCTCCGTGGAGATGGGGAAGGCCCGGGTCTCCAGCGCCCCGAAGTTCACCCCGGCGCCGTCCAGCCAGGAGAGGCGCTCCGGCCGGTCGCTGAGGAGACCCACAAACAGCTCCGCCGTCTCCCGGCTGGACTCGATTTTGAGCCGCTTGCGGTTCATCTCTCTCCCGTTTTTATTTTCCACGGAGACAAAGACCTGGTCGGACCCCGCCCCGAGGGGAACGTAGATATCCTTCTCCAGGCTGCCCCCGCCCGCCACTGTGACGGGATATTCGTAGGAGTAGATCTCGTCGTCCGCCTCCATGGTGGTCACCCTGAGGACGCCGGAGAACTCCTCCTCCCTCTCATTCTCGATGCGGATGGCCATGGGGGCGTGCCGCCCCGCCCTGGCGTTGCCGCCGTAGCCGCAGTACACACTCAGCGTCAGATCTCCCCCTGGGAGATCCGCCCCGGCCATGGAGCCGGGGGAGGCGATGCTCTCCGCCGCAAACGTCTCCAAAAGACCCGTCCCCGGGAATATCTCCCCTGGAATCAGGGTCAAAAAAGAAAGGGCCAGGGCCAGCCCAGCCAGTCCAAACCCTTCTCTCTCTCTGCTGCTCATGTCGTCTCACCCAATCTTTCCGAAATTTTCCCGGTTCACATCAAAATTTACCCGCAGGCGCACCGAGAACACCGTGCCGTCCGTGTCGCTGGTCACGTCGATGGTCCCGCCGTGCATCTCCACAATATTCTTGGCGATGGCCAGCCCCAGTCCCGTGCCCCCCGTGTTGGTGGAGCGGGAATGCTCCACCCGGTAAAATTTATTGAAGATCAGCGGCAGCTCGTCCGCCGGAATCACATAGCCGTAGTTGATGACCTGAACCGTCACTACCTCTTCCTCCGCCAGAATCCTCACCACCACCCGCTTCCCGTCGGCCCCGTACTTGATGGCGTTGCCGATGAGGTTGTCAAAGAGGCGGGCCAGCAGATTGCCGTCGGCGTCGATGACCTTGGCCGGCACGTTGCTCTGGAGCTCGTAGGACAGGTTCTTGTCCGCGAAGTTGGGAAAGGATTCCTCCAAAAGCTGTCCCATCAGCTTCACAACGTCCACCTTGCCCACGTTCATGGAGATCTTCCCGTAGTTGAGCTTGGTGAAGCCGAACAGGTCCTCGATGAGCTTCTCCAGCCTTCTGGCCTTGGTGTAGGCGATGTTGATGTATTTCCCCCGGATCTCCTCCGGCATGTCCGGCTTGCCGCTCAAAAGCTCCAGGTAGCCGATGATGGAGGTCAGGGGCGTCCGCAGATCGTGGGCCACGTTGGTGATCAGCTCGTTCTTAGTCCGCTCCGACTCCCGCTCCCGGTCCATCAGATCCCGGATCTCCGCCACCATGTGGTTTAAATTCTCCGCCATCCCGGAAAACTCGTCGTCCCCCACCACGTCCACCGACGTGTTCAAATCCCCCTGGGAAATGTTCTCCATGGCGTCGGAGATGCGTCCGATGTAGCGCAGGGATTTCTCCTGCAGGGCCAAAAACGTCACGGAGAAGATCAGGATGCCGATGAGCACGTACACCAGCACGATGGCCGCGTTGGAGCCGGCGATCATCACCAGCAGCATGCTGTCGCTGCCCTCGTTGAGGGCGTAGTCCGCCATCATGGACAGGTTGGCCACCAGGAACACCTCGATCAGGCAGGTGAGCACCGTGCTGAACAGAATATTGACCACCACTCTCGTGTGGTATTTCTTGCTGGTATTACTTTTCAATTTTGTATCCTACCCCCCACACCGTGGTGATAATCTTGTTCTGTCTGGTGTCCTCCTTCATCTTGCCCCGCAGCCGGCGGATATGTACCATGACCGTGTTGTTGGCCTCATACACCTTCTCATTCCAGACCTTCTCAAAAATCTCGTCCGTGCTGAACACCTTCCCCGGGTTGGAGGCCAGCAGGTACAGGATATCAAATTCGATGGGGGTCAGCTTGATCTCCTCATCGTACACGGTCACCTTGTGGTTGTCCTTGTTGATCACCAGGCCGCGGATGGAGATCTCATTTTTCTCCGCCTCCTTCACAGCGCTGTTGGGGTTCAGCTGGGTGTAGCGGCGCAGCTGGGATTTCACCCTGGCCGTCAGCTCCAGGGGATTGAAGGGCTTGGTCACGTAGTCGTCCGCCCCCGTCCCCAGGCCCATGATCTTGTCCAGATCCGTGGACTTGGCGCTGAGCATGATGATGGGAATGTTGTTGGTCTCCCGGATCTTGCGGCACATCTCCATGCCGTCCATGCCGGGCATCATGATGTCCAGAAGCACCAGATGAATGTCCTCTTTTTCCAGAATATCGAAGCCCTCCTGGGCGTTGCTCGCCTTAAATACCTTGTAGCCGTCGCTCACCAGATAGATCTCCACCAGCTCGGCTATCTCCCTCTCGTCGTCCACTACCAGAATGTTTGTCTCCACTCGAGCTTCCTCCTTCGGCATATTTTTTCTTTGAAATATTTGTCTCTAATATATCACATTTCCCCCCGGTTTGCCTTACTTTTCTCTTACAAAAAAGGGAACTTCCGGAATTGTCTCCGAAAGTTCCCATCCTGTTTTTCCATTCTCGCGCCCTCGCCGGCGCGGGCTCTCCTACTGCTCCTCCTGGATCTCCTCCTGGGGCTCAGCCGGCACGAAGACCCGGCGGTCCTTGGGCTCCTGCTCCGCCAGCTTCTCCCTCACGGCAGCCTTCGCCTCCTCGCAGAACTGATCCTGGGAGTTGACCTTCATCTTGCCCCTCAAGTCCACCTTCTCGTAGGAGCCGTCCGGCTGGAGAACGTGGGCCTTCACGTTGTCCGCCAGCTCCACCTCCAGAATGTGGAGCACCTGCTCCTTGATGGCCGGATCCTCCACGGGGAACATGATCTCCACCCGCTTGTCCAGGTTTCTGGGCATCCAGTCGGCGCTGGCCATGAACAGCTGGGGGCTTCCGCCGTTCTCAAAATAGAAGATGCGGCTGTGCTCCAGGAAATTGCCCACGATGGAGCGGACGTGGATATTCTCGCTCAGGCCCGGCACCCCCGCCTTCAGGCAGCAGATGCCCCGGACGATGAGTTCGATCTTCACCCCGGCGCAGGAGGCCTCGTAGAGGGCCGCGATCACTTCCTTGTCGCAGAGGGAGTTCATCTTCGCGATGATGTGGGCCTCCATGCCCTTTCCGGCGTGCTCCGTCTCCCTGCGGATCAGCCGCAGAAGCCGTCCCCGCAGCCACAGGGGGGCCAGCACCAGCTTGTTCCAGCCCAGGGGCTCTGAGTAGCCCGACAGCATGTTGAACACGGCGGTGGCGTCCTCGCCGATCAGGGGATTGCAGGTCATAATGCCGCAGTCCGTGTACTGCTTGGCCGTGGAGTCGTTGTAGTTTCCGGTGCCCAGATGGACGTAGCGGCGGATGCCGTCCTCCTCCCGGCGCACCACCAGGGTGATCTTGCTGTGGGTCTTTAAGCCCACCAGGCCGTAGATCACGTGGCAGCCCGCCTTCTCCAGGGTCTTGGCCCAGTTGATGTTGTTCTCCTCGTCAAATCTGGCCTTCAGCTCCACCAGCACGGACACCTGCTTGCCGTTGTCCGCGGCGGCGGCCAGGGCGGCGATGATGGGGGAGTTGCCGCTGACCCGGTACAGGGTCTGCTTGATGGCCAGCACATCGGGATCTCTGGACGCCTTCCGCACGAAATCCACCACCGGATCGAAGGTCTCGTAGGGATGGTGGAGGAAAATATCCCCCTTGCGGATGTTGGTGAATATATCGTCGTCGTTCATCAGAGCCGGCACCTTCTGGGGCGTGTATTTGGGCGTCTTCAGGGCGTCAAATCCGTCCATGCCGTACATCTTCATGAGGAAGGTCAGATCCAGGGGCCCGTTGATGAAGAAAATATCGTCGTTGTCCACCTTCAGCTCCCTCTTTAAGATCTTCAGCAGGCGCTTGTCCACCCGCTCGTCGATCTCCAAGCGGATCACCTCTCCCCACTGGCGCTTCTTCAGCTGCTTCTGAATCTCCACCAGCAGATCCTCCGCCTCCTCCTCATCGATGCTGAAGTCGGCATTTCTCATGATCCGGAAGGGGTGGGCCGTCACAATGTCGTAGTTTAAAAACAGGACCTGGATATTTCTCTCGATGATCTCCTCCAGAAGGATCACCGCCCGTCCCTCCGTCTCCTCGGGGATCTCCACCAGCCTGGGGATCACGCTGGGCACCTGCACCATGGCAAAATCCAGGGTGTCGTCCTCTCCCCCCTTCTTCTTCACCAGGGCGGCGATGTTCAAGGTCTTGTTGCGCACCAGGGGGAAGGGGCGGGAGGAGTCCACCGCCATGGGCGTCAGGACCGGATAGACATTCTCCTTGAAATAGCGGTCCACGTACTCCCCCTCCGCCTCCGTCAGATCCTCATGGTTCACAATCACCCTGAGCCCCTGCTGCTTCAGGGCGGGAACCAGGGAGCGGCTGTAGGTGGAGTACTGCACGTTCACCAGCTCATGGGTCTTCTGGGCGATCTTCTCCAGCTGCTCGCCCGGCTTCATGCCCGCGATATCCGGCTTCTCGTAGCCCGCGTGCACCATATCCTTCAAAGACGCCACCCGGACCATGAAGAACTCGTCCAGGTTGGACGCCGTAATGCTCAAAAATTTCAGTCTCTCAAACAGGGGGATATTCTTGTCCCTGGCCTCGCTGAGAACCCGGTAGTTGAATTCCAGCCAGCTCAGCTCTCTGTTCACATAATTTTTCGGGTTGGTATAGATCTCTTCCGCCGCCATCACTTTATCCTCCTTTTCTGTTTCAGCACCGGCCGTATTCCGTAAATCTCCTCAAAGAAATCCTGCTTCTGCTCAAAGGAGATCCTCTCCAGGGTGATGTCCCCCTCCCAGGAGGTGGCCACCGTCAGATCCCCGTCCTTCACCGCGATCTTGGCGTCCGCCAGCTTCTGCTTGTGGCTTCTGTCCATGGAGTTGGCCAGGCGCAGGATCGCCACCAGCTTGGCCACCAGCATGCTGTCCTCCCCGCACTCCTCATAGCTGAAATCCTGACGGTTGAAGCGGACCACGTTGGCCACCACCGTCCGCTCCCGGTGGGACAGGCCGATGATCTCCGTGCTCATGATGATGTTGTAGGCGCACTCGCTGGCGTCCCGGACGCTGACAAACTTGCCGCAGGAGTGGAGCAGGGCCGCGATCTGCAGCAGCAGACGCTCCCGCTTTCCCATCCCGTGATATCTCTTCATGGCGTCAAAGATGCCCAGGGCAGACTTCTCCACCGTCTGCACATGGGGGACATGACATTTATACCGCTTGGCGATGACTCTGGCCGACGCGATGATGTCGCCGGAGAAATCGTGTTTGAATTTCACCAGCTTGGTCTCCTCGCCGTACTCCGCCGCCATACCGTCCAGGAGGCAGACTCCCGGCACCCACATGGTCTCCGCCCCGGTCAGCTCCAGCACTCTGTGGTAGATGGCCGCGCTGGGGGTGAGAAGGGCCGCGTACTCCGGGCTGACCCCGAAGACATCCTCCTTCTGGCTGCGGCTCATGGCCGTCACCCTCCTGTAAAATTCCCGGTAATCCCCGGCGGAGATCCACTCCCCCGGCCCGCTCTCCGTGAAATGTCTGGCCAGATGGATCACCGTGCTCCCCGTGGCGATCAGATTTTTGATCTCCCGGTCCTTCAGGTACATCTTGCGGAAGGTGAAGAGCTCGTTGTCCACCATCTCGTCCAGAAGCTCCATGCGGCTCACCCGGCTGCCGTTCTGCAGGCGGTTCAAAAACGCCCGCAGGCGCATCACACCCAGGGGAAGATTCTGGGTGGTCACCAGGGCATCCTTGTCGAACAGGGAGATCTGCATGCCGCCGAAGCCCACGTCCACCGTGGCCGTCCCCTTCTGGATCATCCGGTTGAATCCGGCATCCTTCCCGGCGATGGCCTTGTAGGTGAGGAAGCGCTGCTCCGAGTTGCTGATGATCTTCGCCTTGAGGCCCGTGCGGACCCGGATCTGGTCCAGCACGATCCGATTGTTTCTCGCCTCCCGCAGGGCGCTGGTGGCGTAGGCCCGGCACTCGTCCGCCCGGTATCCCTGGGCGATCTGCACGAAATCCGCCAGCACCCGGCACATCTCCTCCACCCGCTGGTAGCTGATGATCCCCGTCTGGTAGGTGTCGCTGCCCAGGGCAAGGGCGTAGCGCACGTGATCCACCTTTCGGATTCCGCTGCCCGGGGAGATCTCATAAATTCCCAGTTCCAGTTCAAAGGAACCGATGTCGATTGCCGCAAATATCTTTCCAGCCACTTCTTTCCCTCCTCTAATAATTGCCAAGTATCCTCAAGTTGGCCGCCTCCTCCGAGACGCCCTTGAGGGCATTGGTCACCGCCGGCTCGTCCAGCCGTCCCTCGATGTCCACGAAGAACCGGTATTCCCAGTTTCTCCCTGGGATGGGCCTGGACTGGATCATCCGCATATTGACGTTGTTGTAGATAAAATTGCTCAGCATGTTGTACAGGGTTCCGCTCCTGTGGGGAAGCTCAAAGCACAGGCTGATCTTGCCCGCGTCCTTCCGGTAAACCTTCTCCCGGGACACCACGATGAACCGGGTGACATTGTCCTTGTTGTGGTTGATCCCCGACCGAAGGATCTGCAGCCCGTAGAGCCTGGCCGCCGCCTCGCTGGCCACCGCCGCCTGGGACGGGTCCCGCTCCTCCAGCACCTTCTTGGCGGCCACCGCCGTATTCTCCACGCTGATCTGGCTCCACTCCCCGTGGCTGTTCAAATACTCCGAGCACTGCATCAGCGCCTGGGGGTGGGAAAACACTCTATGTATCTGCTCAAGGCTGCCGCCCGGCACGCCCAGGAGGGCGTGCTTGACCGGCAGGAAAATCTCCGCCACAATGTAGTTGTGGTACTTGATCAGCAGGTCGTAATTGTCGCTCACCGCCCCGGCGGAGGAATTCTCGATGGGCAGGACGCCGTAGTCCGCCCGCCCTTCCTCCACGGCCCGCATGGCCTCCTCCCAGGTCTTGACGTGGAACAGGTCCCCGTCCTCCCCGAAATACTCCATGGACGCCTGGTGGCTGTAGGCGCCTTCCACGCCCTGGTACACCACCCTGGCCCCCTCCGTGGGGATGCGGTCAATCCTGGCAAAGCCGGTGTCCGGCGCCTGCCCGTGCTCCGCCAACAGCCGGTACTGCAGCCTGCGGCCGATGGTCATCAGCTGAGCGAAGAGCTCTCCCGCCCCCTGGCGGTAATCCTCCTGGGCCATGTTCTCCACCGTCTCCAGCTTCTGCCTCTCCCTCTCCCCGTCGTAAACCGGCTTGCCGACGGACATCTTATAGGCCGCCACGTCCCGGCTCAAATCCATTCTCTTCTCGTACAGCTGAAGAATCTCGCGGTCGATGACGTCCAGCTGCTTCCTGATCTCCTGTAAATCCAATTTATGTCTACCTCCAAGTTTTTCTCTCTTCCAGCTGCTTCTCCAGCATGCCGTAAATCACCTTCCGGGTGTACTCCCCGGCGAACTTTCTCTGAGCCGGCTCCAGCTGCTTTATGTAAATGGGAGCGCCGTACTCGATGATCACCCTCGCCGGGCGGATGAAGGGGATGTGGGCCTCAAACACGTCCGCCGTCCCCGTGATGGCCACGGGGATCACCGGATGGCCGGACTTCTCCGCAATCTTTAAGCTCCCCTCCTTAAACTCCAGCATGTCCAGCTCGCTCTCGTTGCAGTTTCTGGTGCCCTCCGGGAAGATCCAGATGGAAATTCCCGCCTTCACCTTCTCGATCCCCTCCAGGATAGTCTTTAAGCCCGCCTTGATGTCCTTGCGGTCCAGGAACAGGCAGTTCACATTTCTCATCCAGTCCCGCAGGAGGAGGTAGCGCTCCATCTCCTTCTTGGCCACAAACCCGGTCAGGCCGGGAACTGTGGTGTACCCCACCAGAATGTCAAAGTAGCTCCTGTGGTTCCCCACGTAGAGAACCGCCGTGTCCGCAGGAATATTCTCCTGCCCCCGCACCGTCACCTTCACCCCCGCCAGCCACAGCAGGTAGCGGAACATAAACTGCACGATCGCCATACTCTGACGGTTCTTTTTATCCGGGTTGGACCTCCCGAGCAGCCACTCCACGATCAGGATGGGAATGCTGAAAATTAAAAATAAAATGACGCTTAGCGCCACCAGAATAAAACGAACCATCTCTCTTTTGTCCTTTCTGCTTCTTTTCGCTTTATCCTTCAATTATATAAAAATGTACCAGATAACTCAAGTCTAAGTCTGCCCCATTTTTGTTAAATTTGCATGGCTCTTTGTTAAATTTTCGAAAAGCAGCCCCGTCCCGAACCACAGCGGGGCAAAGTCCAGGCGGATCAGCCCGTTGATGCTGGAATGCCTCCCCGTGTAGTCCCAGGGGCAGATCCCCCGCTCCGTCATCCACGCCCCCGCCGCGTACTCCACCATGAAAATCAGCACCATGTAGAGGAGTCCGTGGCGCACCGCCCGGTCCGCCGGGCGCAGGGGGCCGTCGGCGATCCACCGGTCCACCCACATACCCACAGGCCCCAGGAAGGCCCCCAGCCCGTAGATGGGGAACATGAACAGGGATGTCCTCCCCATGAGCCTGATATCCCCCTGGAGCACCGACTCCACCGAGGTGAAGATCACCTCCAGGCACCAGCCGGCGACGCCGCACTTGGCAAAATTTTTCATCAGCACTTTTAAATGATTCCACGTCTTCATAGAAGGTAGTATGCGCAGATTTTTCAAAGTAAAACGGCATATGTTTTTTTCCCGCCTGTGATATAATGTGAGCGCTTGGCCTGTGAAAAACCGGCCAAACGCTCACATCACACAAAGGAGGATTGTTTAACTATGAAAAAATCTTGTTTGCGCCCCTGGTCCCGCCTGGCTCTGGCCGCCCTGGCCCCCGCCCTGCTCCTGGCGTCCGGCTGCTCCCAAGGGGAATCCGACGCCCCAGCGGAGGAGACTTCCATCGAGACTGACGCGACGGCTCCCGAGGGCGGAGAAGCCCCGGCGGACGTGACTCCCGCCGATGAAGCGGCCCCGGCAGACGAGGCTCCCGCAGACCGCGAGGACGCCTCCCCGGACTACTCTCTGCCGGAGAACTGGGCCTACCTGGAAACCGATGTCACCGACCGGTCTGCGGACGTCTTCTTCATCTGCCCCACCGTCTACGGCGGATCAGAGGACGCCAGCAACATGTCCTTGGACGACGAGGAGACCAAGGAGAGCTTTCTGGGCGCCACCAACATGGAGAAGGGCATCTACGACGGGGACGCCCGCTTCTTCGCCCCCTATTACCGGCAGATCGGCCTGAGCATCTACGAACTCCCGGAGGAAGAGCGGGAGCCCTACCTGGACATCGCCCTGGCGGACGTGGAGGACGCCTTTGAATACTACTGGGAGAACATAAACGAAGGCCAGCCCCTGATCCTGGCAGGATTCTCCCAGGGGGCCGACCTGTGCATTCGTCTGATAAAAGATTGTTTCGACCAGGAGATGGCGGACCAGCTCATCGCCTGCTACGCCATCGGCTGGCGGGTGACGGATGAGGACCTGGCCGACTCCCCCTTCCTGCGGATGGCCGCTGAGGAGACGGACACCGGCGTGGTGATCTCCTTCAACAGCGAGGCGGAGTCCATCACCGACTCCCTCACCATCCCAGCCGGAGTCAAGACCCACGCCATCAACCCCCTGAACTGGAAGACCGACGGCACGCCCGCGGACAAATCCCTGAACCTGGGCGCCTGCTTCACCGACTACAGCGGCGCTGTGGAGACGGAGATCCCGGCCCTCACCGGCGCGTACATCGACGAGACCCGAGGCGCCCTGAAGGTGCCGGACGTATCCCCGGAGGACTACCCCGCCGGGCTCTCCATCTTCACCGACGGCATCTACCACCTGTACGACTACCAGTTCTTCTATCGGAATCTCCAGGAGAACGTCCAGGCCCGGACGGCAGCTTGGCTCTCCGCCAGGGGCTGATCACCGCCCGTGACGTTTCTTCCAGTCCTTGACCCGGTCAAGCCTGGCCTTCCACTCCCTCTCCTCCCCCTCCTCCGTCGGGCTGTAATAGGTCCGGCCCAGGAGGGAGTCCGGGAGGCACTGCATATCTGTCAGCTTGTCCTCCGCGTCGTGGGCGTACTGGTATCCCTTGCCGTAATTTAGCTCCTGCATAAGCCCTGTGGGGGCGTTGCGGATCACCAGGGGCACCGGCTCCGCCAGCTGCCTCACTGCGTCCTTCTTGGCGTCCTCGTAGGCCACATAGAGGGAATTGGACTTGGGGGCCAGGGACATGTACACCACCGCCTCCGTCAAGTGGACGGAGCACTCCGGCATGCCGATAAAGTGGCAGGCCTGGTAGGCCGCCACGGCGATCTCCAGAGCCCTGGGATCCGCCAGCCCCACGTCCTCGCTGGCAAAGCGGGTCACCCGCCTGGCCACATAGAGGGGATCCTCCCCCGCCTCCAGCATCCTGGCCAGCCAGTAGACGGCCGCGTCCGGGTCGGAGTTGCGCATGGACTTGTGGAGGGCGGAAATCAGGTTGTAGTGCTCCTCCCCCTTCTTGTCATAGAGAAGGGACTTTTTGGAAATACACTGCTCCAGGGTCTCCATCCGCACCGTCAGCACCCCGTCCCGGTTCAAATCTCCGTTCAGCACCACCATCTCCAGGGTGGAGAGAGCTGTCCTGGCGTCCCCATTGGCGAACACAGCGATCATCTCCAGCATATCGCTTGAAATCTCCACCAGCTGATTTCCAAAGCCCCTGGGGTCCTTGAGGGCTCTCCTGAGAAGCTCCGTCAGCTCCTCCGTCTTCAGCGCCTGGAGCACGAAGACCCGGCACCTGGAGAGGAGAGCGCTGTTGATCTCAAAGGACGGATTTTCCGTGGTCGCCCCAATGAGGATGATGCTCCCCTTCTCCACAAAGGGGAGAAATGCGTCCTGCTGGGCCTTGTTGAACCGGTGAATCTCATCCACAAACACGATGGTCTTCTCCCCGTACCGGCGGTTGGCCTCCGCCTGCTCCATCACCCCGCGGATCTCCTTGATCCCGCTGGTCACCGCGGAGAAATCGATAAACGCCGCCCTCGTCCGGTTGGCTATGATCCGGGCCAGAGTCGTCTTCCCCACGCCCGGCGGCCCCCAGAAGATCATGGAGCTGATCTGATCGCTCTCAATCAGCCGCCTGAGCACCTTTCCCTCCCCCAGCAGCTGCGTCTGTCCCACAAACTCCTCCAGCGTTCTCGGCCGGAGCCTGGCCGCCAGCGGCTGATTCTCCTCGCCGCCGAACAGGGTGAGCTGTTCCATACCGCTCATACCTCCACCTCCTTGCTTTTATTATAGTGCGCTTCCCCCATCTTCGCAAGAAATCCGCCGTCCCGGCGCCGCCCCCGCAAAATATTTTTCGAAAATTTCAAAAAGCCGTTGACAAATCTTCCCTGTCTATAGTATACTACTTTTGCTGTCAGAGAACAGCACATGCGCGAGTGGCTCAGGGGTGGAGCACCACCTTGCCAAGGTGGGGGCCGCGGGTTCGAATCCCGTCTCGCGCTCTTTTTATTTCCCAGGAGATTCTGATCCCTCAGAGTCTCCTTTTTATTTTGATCTTCGGATTCGGCGCCCGGGGAAGTTCCCGCACTCAACTTTTCCCAGAAATGAAAAAACACTTGATTTTTTGCGGATGCTGTGATACACTAAAACTCGCTTGAAAAAGCGACATGGATGGGTTCCCGAGTGGCCAAAGGGGGCAGACTGTAAATCTGTTAGCGATGCTTTCGGTGGTTCGAATCCACCTCCATCCATTGGCGGGTATGACCCGCCTTTCCTATATTTTTATACAGGATGCCGGCATGGCGGAACTGGCAGACGCACAGGACTTAAAATCCTGCGGGACTTACCTCCCGTACCGGTTCGATTCCGGTTGCCGGCACTGAGAGAACCTCTGGAGATCAGGGGTTCTTTTTCTTTCCCATCCGCCCACGCCTCCGGCAGGGGCCGCTTCCCCCGCCCCGACCCGGAACCGAAGTTTTTTCTAAAAAGTGTTGACAGAGACAAAAAATTCCTGTAAAATAACAATCGCTGTTGAAAAAACAATCAGCCCAACCCGATATATGCCTAGATAGCTCAGTTGGTAGAGCAG
>DXEU01000063.1 GCA_019114845.1 Candidatus Lachnoclostridium stercoripullorum
GAGGGCGTTGGCCATGACGATGCCGATGGGGCCGATGATGATGTCCGCGTCCCGGCTGTTGACGATCACCGGGTTCTCCCCGGTGGCCCCGGCGTCGGCCCCGGCCTTCAGCATGGCGGAGGTGGCGATGCCGTTGGTGCCCACGGCGATGAGCTTTAACTCCGGGTGGGTTTTCTTCAGCTGCTCCACCACGCATTTTCCCATCTTTCCGCCCTGTCCGTCGATGATAATGATTTTCATATGTAAAACTCCTTCCCTTCGCTTCTGACAAGTGCCCTTATTATAATATGGAAAAATGGGGGGCGCAAGGGCAATCCGCTGCCCCGGGGGAGAGAATCGCACAAAATTTGGAAAAAGACTTGATTTTCCGGGAACAGCCGCTATAATAGGGGATACAGGATTTTATAAATATGCATATGTGAGTATATATATTCAAGTATAAAAAATGGAGGAGAACACGATGAAAAAGAAAGCATTTGCACTGACAATGGCGGCTGTGATGGCAGCTGCATCCCTGGCTGGCTGCGGCTCTGCCGGAGAGGAGACCACGGCTGCGGAGACGGCCGCAGAGACCACGGCTTCCGGAGATGAGGCGGAGGAGACCACCGCTTCCGAAGACGAGGCGGAGGCTGATGAGACAGAGGCTGAGGCGGAAGGCGGAGAGGGCGGCGTCCTGATCATGGCCACCAACGCGGAGTTTGAGCCCTGGGAGTACCATGAGGGGGACGGCATCGTGGGCATCGACGTGGAGATCGCCCAGGCCATCGCGGACCATCTGGGCATGGAGCTGCAGATTGAGGACATGGCCTTTGACGCTATCATCCCCTCCGTTGTGAGCGGCAAGGCGGACATCGGCATGGCGGCCATCAGCTACGATGAGGACCGCGCGGCGTCCGTGGATTTCTCTGAGAACTACGCTTCCTCTTCCCTGGTGGTTCTGGTGGCGGCGGACAGCGACATCGCCTCCGCGGATGACCTGCAGGGCAAGCTGGTGGGCGCCCAGACCGGCACCACCGGAGAGCTGACCGCCTCCGAGATGGTGGGCGATTCCAACGTGGAGCGCTACAATTCCTACTTTGAGGCAGTTCAGTCCCTGCTCACCGGCAAGATCGACGCCGTGATCATCGACGGAGCTCCGGCGAAGGTGTTCCTGACTCAGAACGAGGGAGCCATCAAGCAGGTGGGCGACGCCCTGAGCGAGGAGTCCTACGCCATCGTGACGGCCAAGGGCAACACGGAGCTGATGGATCAGATCAACGAGGCCATCGGAGAGCTGCAGGAGTCCGGCGAGATCGACACCATCATGAACAAGTACATTCCGGCGGAGTAAGGCCTTCCGGCACAATCCGGCGAGAGAGAAAACTGACGATTCAGACACACAATAATTGCGTTTCGCGAGGGACGCAATTATTGCGCGTTATGGGAAAAACGGCTTTCCGGCCGGCGAAAGGAGAATTACGGTATGTGGGACAGGCTCTCTGAGCAGATTTACCTGAACTTTATCAAGGACGACCGGTGGCAGTATTTCACCAACGGTCTGGAGGTCACGCTGATCATCGCCTTTTTCGCGGCGCTGCTCGGCATTGTCATCGGTCTGGTGGTGGGAGTGATCCGCTCCACCCACGAGAAGACCCATAAGTTGAAATTTTTGAATTTCCTCTGCAGCATCTACCTGACAGTGATCCGCGGGACGCCGGTGGTGGTGCAGCTGATGATCATCTACTACATCATTCTGGCCAACGCCAGGAACAAGATTCCGGTGGCCATCCTGGCCTTCGGCATCAACTCTGGGGCCTACGTGGCGGAGATCTTCCGCAGCGGCATCATGTCCATCGACAACGGCCAGATGGAGGCGGGCCGCAGCCTGGGCTTCAACTACATACAGACCATGTGGTACGTGGTCATGCCCCAGGCCTTTAAGAACGTGCTCCCGGCCCTCTGCAACGAGTTCATCGCCCTGCTGAAGGAGACCTCCGTGTCCGGCTACATCGCCCTGCAGGACTTGACTAAGGCGGGGGATATTGTGCGGAGCCGTACCTTTGACCCGTTTTTCCCGCTGCTGACGGTGGCGGCCATCTACCTGGTGTGCGTGATTGTGCTGACCCAGGGCGTAAAGATTCTGGAGAGGAGGCTGAGGCAGAGTGAACATTGACGAGAGAAGAGAGAAACCCCTGATCCAGGTGCAGAACCTGGGAAAATCCTTCGGAAATGTCCAGGTGCTGAAGGACATCAGCCTGGACATCTATGAGGGGGATGTGGTGTTTGTGGTGGGGCCGTCCGGATCGGGCAAGAGCACGTTTCTGCGCTGCTTAAACCGGCTGGAGGAGCCCACGGAGGGGAAGATTTTCTTTGAGGGCGAGGACATTGTGGACAGGAGAGCCGACATCGACCGGCACCGCCAGAGAATGGGCATGGTGTTCCAGACCTTCAACCTCTTCCCCCACATGACGATCTTGAAGAACCTGACCATCGGGCCCATGAAGCTGCAGAAGAAGAGCCGCGAGGAGGCGGAGAAGACCGCCAGGGAGCTCCTGGAGCGGGTGGGGCTTGCGGACCGGGCGGACGCCTACCCCAGCCAGCTCTCCGGCGGCCAGAAGCAGAGAGTCGCCATCGTGCGCGCCCTGTGCATGATGCCGGAGGTCATGCTCTTCGACGAGCCCACCTCCGCCCTGGACCCGGAGATGGTGGGCGAGGTGCTGAACGTGATGCGGGAGCTGGCCCGGGAGAAGATGACCATGGTGGTGGTCACCCACGAGATGGGCTTTGCCCGGGAGATCGCCACCCGGGTGCTGTTCCTCGAGGACGGCAGCTTTGTGGAGGAGGCCCCGCCGGAGGAATTTTTCGGAAATCCCAAGAGCGAGCGCTTAAAGAGCTTCCTCAGCAAGGTGCTGTAGAGACGGCGGGGCCGCTGCCCGGCAGATGCAATCAGTCTGCCGGGCAGCGGCCCCGCTTTTTGTATTGGGCGAAATCCGTGTTGACAGATACTACCTGGGGGTTTATAATGAGGACATCAATTAGTTTAAACTAACTCAAGATGGGAGGTAACAGTATGGCTTCTGTGATCATTCTTCTGGTTCTGGCAGTCATCTGCGGTTACGGGGTGTACTCCTACGTCCATCACCTCCGCTGCGGCGGCGGGTGCTGCGGGGAGAGGGAGGCCCCGGACCGGAAGGTGAAGGTGGGGGACAAAAATAAGAGTCACTATCCCTACACCCTGTACCTGAAGGTGGACGGCATGACCTGCGGCAACTGCGTCCGCCGGGTGGAGAACGCCCTGAACCGCCTGGACGGCGTCTGGGCTTCGGTGGAGATGGACCGCCATATGGCCACGGTGCGCATGAAGGAGAGTCTGCCGGAGGAGACGCTCAAAAAGGCGGTGAAGGACGCCGGATATCTGGTGCTCCAGGTCTCCGGCGAGAGGTTCTGAGAGATCGAGGGAGATCTGAGACCGAGGGGGATCTTGCAAATTGTTTTTAATTATGCTACTATATAAGAGATATTTTATTAAAATTACTAATGTATACAGTGTACATATCCAGATGCACAAGGAGGTAAAAGGTTATGGTACAGAAGGAGCAGTGGAAGGGTTTTGAGGGAAGGCTCTGGAGGGAAGAGGTGAATACCAGGGACTTCATCCAGAAGAACTACAGGCCCTATGACGGGGATGAGTCGTTTTTGGCCGGCCCCACGGAGGCAACCGACCGGCTCTGGGGGATTCTCCAGGGCCTGCAGAAGGAGGAGCGGGCCAAGGGCGGCGTGCTGGACATGGAGACGGAGGTGGTCTCCTCCCTCACGTCCTACGGACCCGGCTACATCAGCGAGGAGACGAAGGACCTGGAGAAGGTGGTGGGCCTTCAGACGGACAAGCCGTTAAAGCGGGCCTTCATGCCTTTCGGCGGCATCAAGATGGCGGAGCAGGCCTGCACCACCTACGGGTACACGCCGAACCCGGAGCTGCACAAGATTTTCACCGAGTACCATAAGACCCACAACCAGGCGGTGTTTGACGCCTACACCCCGGAGATGAAGAAGGCCCGCCACAACAAGATCATCACCGGCCTCCCCGACACCTACGGCCGGGGCCGGATCGTGGGGGACTACCGGAGAGTGGCCCTCTACGGCATCGACCTGCTGCTGGAGGAGAAGGAGAGAGATCTGGCCAACTGCGGCGACGGCACCATGACCGACGATGTGATTCGCCAGAGAGAGGAGCTGGCGGAGCAGTGCCGGGCCTTGAAGGGGATGAAGGAGATGGCCGCTCTCTACGGCTACGACATTTCCCAGCCGGCAAAGAACGCCAGGGAGGCGGTGCAGTGGCTGTACTTCGGCTATCTGGCCGCCATCAAGACCCAGAACGGCGCGGCCATGAGCGTGGGCCGCATCTCCACCTTCTTGGACATCTACATTCAGAGGGATCTGGACAGGGGAGAGCTGACGGAGGAGGAGGCCCAGGAGCTCATCGACCATCTGGTGATGAAGTTCCGCATGGTGAAATTTGCCAGAATCCCCTCCTACAACCAGCTGTTCTCCGGCGACCCGGTGTGGGCCACCCTGGAGGTGGGAGGCATCGGCGTGGACGGCCGCTCCATGGTGACGAAGACGGACTACCGCTTCCTCCACACCCTGGAGAACATGGGACCGTCCCCGGAGCCCAACCTGACGGTGCTCTACTCCTCCGCCCTGCCGGAGAATTTCAAAAAGTACGCGGCCAAGATCTCCATCCGCACCAGCTCCATCCAGTATGAGAACGACGACGTGATGAAGCCCATCTGGGGGGACGACTACTCCATCTGCTGCTGCGTATCCGCCACCCAGACGGGAAAGGAGATGCAGTTCTTCGGCGCCAGGGCCAACCTGGCCAAGTGCCTGCTGTACGCCTTAAACGGCGGCCGGGACGCCAAGAGCAAGGAGCAGGTGGGGCCGGAGCTTGTGCCGGTCACCTCGGAGTACCTGGATTACGATGAGGTGATCCGCAAGTACGACGTGATGATGGATTGGCTGGCGGAGCTGTATGTGAACACCCTGAACCTGATCCAGTACATGCACGACAAATATTACTACGAGGCGGCGGAGATGGCCCTCATCGACACGGATGTGCGGAGAACCTTCGCCACCGGCATCGCCGGTTTCTCCCACGTGGTGGATTCCCTGAGCGCCATCAAGTACGCCAAGGTGAAGACCATCCGGGGCGAGGACGGGATGATCATGGACTACGAGGTGGAGGGAGATTTCCCCAGGTACGGAAACGACGACGACCGGGCGGACGACATCGCCGTGTGGCTGCTGAAGACCTTCCTGGAGAAGTTAAAGAAGAGACATACCTACCGGGATTCCGAGGTGACCACCTCCATCCTCACCATCACCTCCAACGTGGTGTACGGCAAGGGCACTGGCAACATGCCCGACGGCAGAAGGGCGGGCACCCCTCTGGCCCCGGGAGCCAACCCCAGCTACGGCGCGGAGAAGAACGGCCTGCTGGCCTCCTTAAACTCTGTGGCCAAGCTGCCCTACGAGTGGGCCCTGGACGGCATTTCCAACACCCAGACCATAAGCCCCGACGCCCTGGGACACAATGAGGAGGAGCGGACGGACAACCTGGTGCAGGTGCTGGACGGATACTTTGACCAGGGAGCTCACCACCTGAATGTGAACGTGTTCGGCAGGGAGAAGCTCATCGACGCCATGGAGCACCCGGAGAAGGAGGAGTACGCCAACTTCACCATCCGCGTGTCCGGCTACGCGGTGAAATTCATCGACCTCACCAGAGAGCAGCAGCTGGATGTGATCTCCAGAACCTGCCACCAGTCCATGTAAGCCATGGAGGGAAGGATTCATTCCATAGAGACCTTCGGCTCCGTGGACGGGCCGGGGGTGCGGTTTGTGGTGTTTCTCCAGGGCTGTCTCATGCGGTGCCGCTACTGCCACAACCCGGAGACCTGGAGCGGGGAAGCGGGGGAAATGATGACGGCGGAGGAGGTCTTCCGCCGTGCCCTCCGCTACCGCACCTACTGGGGAGAGAAGGGGGGCATCACCGTCAGCGGCGGGGAACCCATGCTGCAGATGGAATTTCTCACGGAGTTCTTCTCCCTGGCCAAGGAGAAGGGGATTTCCACGGTGCTGGACACGGCGGGAAATCCTTTCACCAGGGAGGAGCCGTTTTTCTCCCGCTTTCAGGAGCTGATGGAATTGACGGACCTCTTTCTCCTGGATATAAAGATCATGGACGGGGAGAAGCACCGCTTCCTCACCGGCCATGGCAACGGGAATATCCTGGACATGGCCCGCTTTCTCTCGGACCGGGGAAAGGACGTCTGGCTCCGCCATGTGCTGGTGCCGGGCCTCACCGACGGGGAGGAGGATCTGAGGGCCCTGGCGGAGTTTGCCGCCTCCTTAAAGAACGTGAAGCGGTTTGAGGTGCTGCCCTACCACACCCTGGGCCTGTTCAAGTGGGAGAAGTTGGGCATCCCCTACACCCTGAAGGAAGTGCCGGTCCCAGCAAAGGAGGAGGTGGACCGGGCCTGCCGCATCCTGAGGACGGAGGAATACCGGGGCTATCTGGAGCAGCCGGGGCGCGTTTCGGAAAAATAGGCTTGTCTCCTGCCTTCTTCCTGCTATAATGGAAGAAAATGACAGCGGCAGGAGGGCAGGCTATGAGCAGAGAAGTGATAAAATTTGTGAGAGTGAAGGCGGAGGACCGCGAGCAGATCGCAGGTCTCTCCGCCTTCGCGTCATCCATCGTGAAGGAGCATTTTGACCCCCTCATCGGGCCGGAGCAGAACGACTACATGATCGCCCGCTTCCAGTCCGTCCCCGCCATCACGGAGCAGATCGCCTCCGGCTACCGCTACTACCTGGCGGAGAGCGAGGCGGGGGAGCTGGAGGGCTTCCTGGCCTTCTACCCCAGGGACGGGAAGATGTACCTGAGCAAATTTTACGTGCGCAGCGGGGCCAGGGGGCGGGGCATCGCCCGGCAGATGTTTGAGTTTGCGGCGGAGGAGACACGGCGGGAGGGGCTTTCCGCCATCTTCCTCAACGTGAACCGGGACAACGGGGCGGTGATCCGCATCTACGAGCACCTGGGCTTTCGGAAGGTGCGGGAGGAGAAAAATGCCATCGGGGGCGGATTCTACATGGACGACTTCGTGCTGGAGTGCCCGGTGTGAGGCGATGGTGCCGGAGTGCCCGGCGTGAGGCGAGGTCTGCTTCGCAGATCCAGCCGACAGAGATAAGAGAAGGAGGAAAAACGCATGATTATTACCACAACCCCGTCTGTGGAGGGCAGACAAATCGTAGAGTACAAGGGAATCGTGTTCGGAGAGGTGGTGTCGGGAGTGAATTTCCTGAAGGACTTTGCCGCCGGCATGAGAAACTTCTTCGGCGGCCGGTCCGGATCCTATGAGGAGGAGCTGTTGGCTGCCAGAACCCAGGCCATTCAGGAGATGGAGAGCCGGGCGGCGGCCATGGGCGCCAACGCCGTGGTGGGCGTGGACGTGGACTACGAGGTGCTGGGGGCTGACAACGGCATGCTGATGGTGTCCGTCAGCGGCACCGCCGTGGTCTGCCAGTGAACTGCAAGTTTAAGGAGGAAAAACATATGCTGTTATTTATTGAATATCCCAAGTGTTCCACCTGCCAGAAGGCGGGAAAATGGCTGAGAGACCACTCCGTGGAGTACACGGACCGCCACATCCTGGAGGAGAATCCCACGGAGGAGGAGCTTAAAACGTGGATTGCCGCCAGCGGACTGCCTGTAAAGCGGTTCTTCAACACCAGCGGCATGAAGTACCGGGAGCTGGGGCTGAAGGAGCGGCTGCCGGAGATGAGCGAGGAGGAACAGATCGCCCTCCTGGCCACCGACGGGATGCTGGTGAAGCGGCCCCTGCTGGTGGGGGACGGCTTTGTGATCCCCGGATTTAAGGAAAAAGACTGGGCGGCGGCTCTGGGAGTCACCCTGTGAGCCGCTCAGGGAGCCCATCTGCGGTCCGCGCTTTGGGGGACCGTCCCGCAAGCCGCACGCTGGAGAAGGGGGCGGTTCTGTCCCTCTCCCTGCTGCTCACCTCCACCTACTCGGTGTCCACCGTCATCCCCAGCATGGTGAGCTACTACCAGGGCTACGGGCGCGGCCAGATCGAGCAGTTGATCTCCGTCACCTCCGTGGCCATCATGGTGGTGATCCTGCTCAACCCCTGGATCTCCCGGATCATCAGCCAGCGGGTGAGCATCGTCTCCGGGCTGCTCCTTCTGTCCGCCGGCGGCTGCCTGCCGGTGTTCACCAAGGAGTACGGGGCTGTGTTTGCCGGCCGCCTGGTGCTGGGGGTGGGCATCGGCCTGGTGAACGTCTACGCGGTGGACATGATCAACAGCCGGTTTGAGGGGGAGGAGCGCTCCACCCTGCTGGGATACCGGGGTTCGGCGGAGATCGTGGGCAACACGGCGTTGACCCTGGTGGTGGGGCAGATCCTGGGGGCGGGTCTGGACTGGAGATACTGCTTCCTCATCTACCTCTCCGGCCTGCTGGTTCTAATCAGCTATCTGCTGTTCGTGCCCAAAGCGCCGGGGAAGACCGGAAATCCCGCCGATGGCGTCCTCACTGGGAAATCCGGCCCGGCGGCGCAGACGGCGGAGAGGGCGCAGAAGGCCCCGGATTGGCGCCGCCACGCCTGGGGATTTCTCTCCTGCGCCCTCCACGGGGCCATGTTCATCGGCATCAACACCTGCACCACCATGCGGATTCCCAGCCTGGTGCTGGAGCGGGGGATGGGCACCGAGGCC
>DXEU01000064.1 GCA_019114845.1 Candidatus Lachnoclostridium stercoripullorum
TGATCATGGAGGCGATGAAAAGGAAAGGGCGGCAGATCTATTTGCTGGAAATGCACTTCTAGAGTCGAATAGCTATAAAAAATTCGTCTGTGCAGGAAACTTTTCCATAGAGGCAATTCAGGAATATGCTGCATCACAGAATGTAATGCCGTATATTGTGATAGGACGGCTGCAAAAAGAAAAGTTTCTGCAATATAATGTATACAGCGGTCACAAACTGAGATATAAATGGGACAAATAAATGGGACGATTAAAGAAAGAGACTATCCCCAGAATGCAGGGGATGGTCTCTTCCATTTCAATCAACCGTTCGCCATAATTTCCCTCAGCGCCTCCGCCAGCCGTGCGTCGTCCCTCTCATCGCGGACGGCGATGCGGACAAACTGGCGGTCTCCCGGGATCTTGGAGGAGAGATCCTTGATCAGGATGTTGAAGCGGTTTAAAAGCTGCTCCGTGAGACATTTGGAGGGGCAGCCGGTCAGCTCCGCCATCAGGTAGTTGGCCTGGGAGGGGAGGACGCGGATGCCGGGGATGGCGGAGAGCTCTCCCGCGAAACGGCTCCGCTCCGCCTGCAGCCGCTTCAAGGAGGCGGCATAGTCCTTCCGGTACTTCTCCTCGATCTGGAGGTAGAACTCGGCGAAGGAGTTGATGTTCCAGATGGCAACATCCCTTTTCAGGGAGGCCATCAGATCCCGGTCGCCGCTGGCGGCAATCCCCAGGCGCAGGCCGGGGACGCCGTAGGATTTGGAGATGCTCTTCACCACCGTCAGGTGGGGATTCTCATCCAGAATGTTCTCGTCCAGGATGGTGCCGGTTCCCGGCGCGGGAGAGAGGTGCGCTTCCCCGCCCTCCATCACCGGCTCCGAGGCAAAGTCGATGAAGGATTCGTCCACGATCAGCCGGATCTTTCGCTCTTTTGCCCAGGAGATCAGGCGAAGGATGTCGGCCCGGGGGATATAGTTTCCCGAGGGATTGTCCGGGTTGATGACGATCAGATTGCGGATGTCTGCAGAGCCGAAGAAGTCCATGATCTCGTCGGCGCCGTAGCCGAAATCCGGATCCTTCGGCTCCATGACCACCACCTGATCCTTGGGATAGCGGTTGGCGTACTCCTCGAAGGTGGGGCGGATCACTCCCAGCCGGCCTTCCATGTTCTCCACCAGGAGCTTGATCAGCTCCGCCGCGCCGTTGCCGGGGACGATCTGGTCCTGGCGCACGCCGAAGTTTCTGGCGGCCAGCAGGGAGTTGACGTACATTCCCGACGGGTACTGGCAGATCAGGCTGTCAAAGTTGGCCTTCATCTCGTCCAGCATCTTTCGGGGCGGATAGTAGCAGTTGACCAGGTAACAGAAATCCAGCATTTTGGGATAGCGCCAGTAGCCGCCGTAGCGCCTCTGGATCAGGAGCAGGCGCTCCTCCTCGCCGGCGAACAGGGACTCGGCGATGTCCAGATCCTGGATGTCGTCGATCTCGTACCACTTCTGGGAGTCGTCCAGGCGCTTGGCCTTGATGCCGGGGTCATCCAGCATGACGATGACCTTCAGGACCTGCTCATAGTACTCGTTGTTGCCCAGGGCCTTGGTGTAGGCGTCCAGGAAGGGAACGTAGTGGGTGGCGGAGAAGGATTTGCTGAACTTATAGAGGTTCACGGTCTTATAATATTCTCCGGCCTCCCGGAAGGAAAACTTGCTGCCGGGGATCATGGCCTCAATGTCGTCGCTCTCCGACAGCTTCACGCAGGTGCCGTCCATCCAGGACTCGTACCTGGCCACCAGGGCCAGGCTGTCCCTGGGATCGTCCGCCAGGCACTGGATCACGGAATCCTCAAAAATGATGTCGGACTCCAGGAGCAGGGTGTCCTCCGCCACCAGGTACTCGCTGGCCAGGGCCAGGGAGTAGATGTTGTTGGTCTTGTCGTAGATGGGGTTGTCAATGTAGCAGATGGGGGTCTTCACGTCCAGGGAGGCGATGTGATCCCTCAACTTCTGTCCCTCGTAGCCGGTGACGATGATGATCCGGGTCAGATTCAGCCGGTCCAGCTGTCCAAGGGTGCGGTTGATGAGGGGGACGCCGTTGACCTTCACCATGCACTTGGTGTTGTCGCGGGTCAGCTGCTTCAGGCGTTTTCCCATGCCTGCGGCTAAAATGATTGCTTGCATATGCGTATCTCCTTTGAGCGGTTCATTCGGTTGAGCCGTTTTTCCTATTTTTGAAATCCCGATCCCGGCGGGTAGCGCCGGTCCATGCCGTCCGGCGGCTTCTTCATGCCGGTCAGGACATCCCGGTAAATTTTCATGCGGTAGAGGCGTTCCGGCCTGCGGTTTCCCAGGAGAGCCAGCGCGCCGTCGATGGCGATGTGGGCCAGATGGTTGCAGACGGTGTAGGCCAGGAAAATCTGCGGGTGGGAGGAGTACCTCCTGCCGATGTCGATGGCGTTGCGGAAGCCGTAGAAATTCTTCCAGCAGGTGACGGGATGGGGGGACGGGGGAACAGTCCTGTGATTCAGCTTCGCCCCGCACACGTTGAGGATTCTGGAATATTTCCGAAAGCGGAGACAGTACTCTGTGTCGTCAAACCAGATGAAATAGTTGGCCTTGGGCAGGCCGATCCTGCGGATGAGGGAGGTCTTCAGCACCAGGCCGCAGAACGTGCTCACATCGTAGACGAAGGATTCGCCCTGGTAGGCGCTCACCGGCACGGGCCGGTAGGTCATCAGGCAGCGGTTGGCCAGGAGCCGCCGGTGGGAACCGTCGATGGCGCCCTCCGTCTCCACGGTGCCGGAGTAGGCCAGATAGCGGCTGCCGACGATGGCACGGCTGATTTCTTCCATATAGATGGGGGAGATCATGGCGTCGTCGTCGATGATGAGCACCCAGTCGCAGTCGCTTTTTGCCATCTCCTTCAAACCCCGGGCAAACCCGCCGGCTCCGCCGATGTTCTCCGGAAGATGGAGGACGGAGAGGGCGGGATGGTCGATGCTGTCCAGATATTGGGCTGTGCCGTCGGTGCTGTGGTTGTCCACCACCAGAATCCGGTGGAAGGGGACAGTCTGGTCAAAGGCGCAGAGGAGACATTCCTGCAGCAGGGACAGCCGGTTGTAGGTTACGATGATTACTCCGAATTTCACAGCATTTCCTCCTGAATTAGTCCCCCCAATTATAAGTCATTTGCAGGGGGATGTCAAAGATTTATGGCCCCGGGGTGGTATGCGTTGCGCCGGCTGGCGGATTATGTTAAAATCAGAGCAGTCTGGCGGCTTCGGGGAAAAGAGCGGGGCCGCCGCGAAGAAGCAAGCGGGCAGGGGGAAGGCTATGTTTGGCAGAAAGAAAAAAGACGGACAGAGGGAGGGGACGCCCAGCGTCCGGGAAAATTACGCGTACAACCTGATTTATCAGATTCTCACGCTGCTGACGCCCCTTATCACCACGCCCTATATCGCCAGAGTGCTGGGGACCGGCGGCGTGGGAATCCAGAGCTACACCAGCTCTGTGGTTCAGTATTTCTCCATTCTGGCGGCCCTGGGGACGGCCTCCTACGGCCAGCGGGAGATCGCCAGGAATCGGGACGACAGGGAGGCCAGGAGCCGGGTGTTCTGGGAGATTGAGCTTCTGTGCGCCGGGACGACCGCCCTGTGCCTGATGGCCTGGATGGCGGTCATCGCCTTCTCCGAGGATTACGGCCCCTACTACGGCGTGCTGACCATGACCCTGGCGGCTGTGGCCTTCGACATCTCCTGGATGTTCGGCGGCATGGAGCAGTACCGCATCATTGTGATCCGCAACACGGCCATCAAGCTGGCGGGCATCGCCATGATGTTTCTCTTCGTGCGGGACGGCGGGGACCTGCTCCTCTACATCGCCCTGCTGGCGGCCACGGGCCTGCTGGGAAATATATCCATGTGGGCCTGCCTGAGGCAGTTTGTGGATCCGGTGGATATTCGCTCCCTGAAGATCCGCCGCCACATAAAGGAGGTGCTGGTGTACTTTGTGCCCACCATCGCCACCTCCGTGTACACCATTCTGGACAAGACCATGATCGGATGGTTTTCCGGCAGTGACAAGTCGGAGAACGGATACTATGAGTACGCCACTGGCTTTGTCAATATGGCGAAGATTCTCATCATCTCCTTCAACGCGGTGATGTCCGCCCGAATGTCCTACCTCTTCGGGGCGGGACGGCAGGAGGAGATCCGCAGGCGGATCGGGGAGTCGGTGGACTTCGTGCTGCTCCTAGGCCTGCCCATCACCTTCGGCCTGGCGGGCATCGCCGCCTGCTTTGTGCCCTGGTTTCTGGGCGGACAGTACAGCCCGGTGATACGGCTTTTGTGGCTGTGCAGCCCTCTGGTGCTCATCGTGGGCTTCAGCGACTGCATGGGCAGCCAGATTCTGACCCCCTGCGGAAAGCGGGCGCAGAGCGCCAGGGTGATCGTGGCGGGCGCCTGCGCCAACGCCTGCATGAACCTGCTGCTGATCCCGCGCCTGGGAGCCATGGGAGCCGCCCTGGCCTCCGTCCTGGCGGAGACCATGATCACCGGCCTCTATTTCCGGCTGTGCCGGGGGTATATCCGTCCCGGCATGATCGCAGCGGGGGGGATAAAGCGGCTGGCTGCGGCTCTGGTGATGTTTGGGGCGGTGGTCTGGTTTGGAAATCTGCGGGGCCCCGGTCCCCTGACCACGGCAGTGCAGGTGGCCGGCGGCGCCTGCGTGTATTTTGTGATGCTCTTAATCCTGGGGGATAAGACGGTGCTGGGGCAGCTTCGCCGGATACTTGGAAATGATTCTGGAGAGATTTAGACGCGGAGGCGGATGGACATGGAGGAGAGAGAATTTTACCGGGAGGAAGTGCGCTGCGGATTCCCGGTGACGGAGAAGATGAAGCGGGTGTGGGCGGTGCAGCTGTCCATGCTGGACGAGGTGGAGCGGATCTGCCGGAAATACGGGCTGCGGTATTTTGCCGACAGCGGCACCCTCATCGGGGCGGTGCGGGACAAGGGCTACATCCCCTGGGACGACGACATCGACCTGGCCATGCTGCGGGAGGATTACGAGCGGTTTGTGAAGGTGGCCCCCAGGGAGCTGGGGGAGGGGCTGAAGCTGCAGACGGTCTACACGGAGGAAAATTATCTCCGGGGCCACGCCCAGATCCGGGATGGCCGCACCACCGGGTACAACGAGGAGGATGCCAGGGCCGGGTACAACTGCGGGATTTTTATTGATATTTTCCCCCTGGACGGGATGCCGGACGGGAAGTTGGCGGCCAGGCTGTGGGCATTTCAGGTGCGCCTGTGCTGGATGGTCCTCTACACTTGGTACCGGTATGATTACTATGAGAAGAAGACCTTGGCGGGCCGCTTGCTTCACGGGTTCGGCCGCCTGCTCCACATTCCCATGAGGCGGGCGTACCGGCGCTACGAGATGGTTTGCGCCAGATACAGGGGGAAGAAGACAGAGCGGGTCTGCGACACTGTGTTTATCAGCCAGCTGGCGAAGAATACCTGGGAGCGGAAATGGTTTGAGGACGTGGTGTACCTGCCCTTTGAGAACCGGCAGATTCCGGCCCCCGTCGGGTACGACGGTCGCCTGAGGGCGGAGTACGGGGAGTACTGGAGGCCGGCCAAGGCGCCCACCATGCACGGGGGTCTGGTGCTGGACCCGGACGTCCCCTACGAGGAATATTTGAAGAGGAAGTAAAAAAGAATCCTGCCGCGGCAGGATTCTTTTTTTATGGGGAGTGCGCTCTGCGCACACAGTTTCTTCCGTCAGGAAATTCACTGCAGCCCGTTCTCCGGCACGTTCACGTCCGTGGGATCGTAGGTCTGGGTGTCCGGGATCATCTGCTGGATGGCAGGCCGGTCGAAGGGACCGGGGGTGGCGGACTCGTAGACCGTGATGGCCGTGCCCAGGGGGCAGTTGTCGTAGATCCACTTGGCATCCCTGGTGGTGAAGCGGATGCAGCCGTGAGACTTGGTGGCGCCCAGCCAGTTGTAGGTGCTGGGCTTTAAGGTGTAGACATCCGGCCGCTCGTAGATCACAGAGTGGAGCAGGATGGAAAGGCCCTCGCCCAGGCGGGTGCAGTACTGACAGTACTCGTCGGTGTTCATCAGACGCCAGCGGTATTTCACCGGGGTCTGGAAGGTGCCCAGGGGCGTGTCGTCGCCGGTGGAGCAGAGGAACGTCTTGTAGGGGATGATGTACCCGTTGCCCCCGTCCTGGATGTAGACGGTGGTGCAGTTCATCTGCTTGTTGATGCGGATCTGGAAGGGGCCCTTGGACTGGAGATAGGGCTCTAAGTCCTGCACCAGCTTTCCGTCGGCCTCAAAGAAGTACTTGTAGCCGTCGATGTACTGCCAGCCGGTCACCGGGGTGTTGTCCACCACGTAGTAGCGGTCGCTGTCGTTCCACACCCAGCCGGTGAAGAGAGCGCCGGTGCCGTTGCTGAACACGGGCATTCCGTCCACGATGGTGATGCCGTCGGCGGCGGCAGCCACCAGGGGATTGTCCATGACGTAGTTGGCGTTGGGGTCATTGGCCCCCCACAGGGAGTAGCGGAAGCCGGTTATGTAGCGGCCGGTGGCCATGGAGCCGTTGGTGCCGCCGTTTTTGGACCAGTCGCACTGGGTTCCGTCGTTTAAGGTTGATGTGTAGTACACGTCAAAGGTGTTGCCGAAGACGCCGGTGAGACGCACCTGAACCGCCTCCACCGGTTCCGTGTTCCAGTCGGTGTGGCCGCCGTTCATGGCCCAGCTGCTCCAGCCTCTCTGGGAGGCGTAGGTGCGGTAGAGCACGTCGCCGGGCAGGTTGATGGCGTACACGGACATGGAGTAGAATCCGTCCGCGCCGGGCATGATGGTCACGTCCGTCCGAACCGGATCGCTCCAGGTCATGTCAGGGCGGAGAAACTGGAACTGAAGGCAGGGAGTGGATTCCGTGATCTCCCTGGTGGGTGTGGTCTGGATGCTGGGCGGGATCGCCTCCGAGGTTCCGCCCTGGGCGGGATCTGTCTGCGTGGGATCCGTCTGGGCGGGAGTGGTCTCCGTGGGAGCTGTCTCCGTGCCCGCCGGCGCTGTGGGAGTCGTGGCGGATCCGTCCGCCGGAGCCGTCTCCTGGCCGGGAACCGGGTCGGCCGTCTGCGTGGGATCGGCCGCCTGGGAATCAGTCGCCGGATCGGCGGCTGTATCAGTATTAGTCTCGGGCTGCGGGTTGTCGATGAACATGCCCGGGCCGTAATTGTCGTCGGCAAATGCAGGGGCAGCCTGTCCGGTGAGGAGCGCGGCTGTCAGCGCCAGAAGCGCCATATGCCGAATAGTCTTGCGCATAATGTAACCCTCCTAGTTATAATATCGGTACGCCCCTAATTTATCATATTTAAGGGAAAAATGCCATATGTGATTTACTTTTTCAGCGGCTTACTGTAAAATCGTAAATAAAATGACCTTATAATGTAAGAAACGGGTGTCATAATGAGTACAGAGAGAGATACAGTCAACATCATATATGCGTCCAACGACGGGTATGCCCGCCACCTGGCGGCCTCCCTCTACTCCCTGCTGGCCCACAGCCGGAGGATCCCCTCCCTGGAGATCTGGGTGCTGTCGGCGGGGATGTGCGGGGAGTACCAGGACCGCCTGCGGCGGACGGCCAGACATTTTAAGAGAGAACTCCACGTGGCGGAGCTGGGGGATCTGCGGGAGCGCTTCCCCTATGAGGTGGACACCAGGGGCTTTGACATCAGCGCTATGGGGCGGATCTTCGCCCCGGAGGTGCTGCCGGAGAAGATGGAGCGGGCGCTGTACCTGGACTGCGACACCATCGTCCTGGGGGACGTGGGCGAACTCTACTGGACAGACCTGGGGGACTGCCTGGCGGGGATGGTGATGGAACCCACGGTGTACCAGGAGATGAAGGAGACCATCGGCTTTGGGCGGGACGACGCCTATTTCAACTCCGGGGTGATCCTCATGGACCTGGCGGGGTGGAGGCGGGAGGGCGTCCTGGCACGGATGCTGGAGTTCTACGGCGCCCACGCCGGAAGCCTCTTCGCCTGCGACCAGGACACCATCAACGGCACGCTCCGGGGGCGCATCCGCTCCCTGCCCCCCAAGTACAATTTTTTTACCAACTACCGCTACTTCCGCTACTCCACCCTGGAGAAGCTGTGCGGGGCCTACCGAAAGGTGGGGGCGGAGGCGTTTAAAGAGGCCAAGAGGAGGCCGGTGATCATCCACTATCTGGGGGACGAGCGCCCGTGGATCGCCGGCAACCACAACCACTACCGCCGGCTGTACCAGTACTGTCTGGACCATACTCCCTTTAAGGGGGAGCCGCCCGAGAGGGGAAAGGTCCTCTACATGCAGCTGTGGTGGTGTTTTAACCAGATGACCAGGGTCTGCCCGGGGCTGCGGCTGTGGATCAGCCGGAGGTTCGGCATGAAGGTCATCGACGGAAGAAAGAAAAAGAAGGATAGAACCCATGGGTAAGACAGTCTGCATTATCTTGAACTACAACGACGCGCCCACCGCCATAGGGCTGGTGCGGGAGCTGGCGGGGAGCCGGGAGATCGACGAGATTCTGGTGGTGGACAACCACTCCTCGGACGGCTCCTGGGAGGAACTGTCCGCCCTGCGGGGAATGCCCGGCGTCAGCCTGGCGCGGACCAGGGAGAACGGCGGCTACGGGGCCGGCAACCAGGCGGGGATTCATCTGGCTGTGGAGCGCTGGGATCCGGAGTACGTGATCATCGCCAACCCGGACATCCATGTGACCGACGGCTGCATCCGCCGGGTGAAGGAGGCCCTGGCCGGGACGGAGTGCGCGGCCGTCGGCTCCGCCATGGTGCGCTCCCCGGAGGGGAAGCGGCTGTTCTCCTACTGGGATCTGCTGCCTTTCTGGAGAGACCTGTTTGACACGGGGCCGGTGACCAGGCGCCTTTTAAAGCCCTGGCTCATCACGCCGCTCAACCGGCTGCCGGAGGGCGGCACGCCGGGGAGCCGGCTGGTGGGGGCGGTGCCCGGATCTTTTTTTATGTTGAAGATGAGCGCCTTTCCGGGAAAATGGGGGGAGACCGTGTTTGACCGGAAGGTATTTTTGTACTGCGAGGAGAAAATTTTGGCCCGGAAGCTGGAAAAGAGGGGGCTTGGGGCGGTGCTGGCCACGGACGCGGAGTACGTGCACGCCCACTCCGTCAGCATCGACAAGAGCACCTCGGGGGCTGCGGCCAAGCAGAAGATTCTCCACAGGAGCAAGCTCTACTACTACCGCCGCTATCTGGGGGCGGGGCCGGTGCGCATGGCGGCGGCCCGGATCTACCTGGCGGCAGTGTACGGGGAGGTCTGGATCCTCTCCCGGGTGTTCCGACTAAAATGGTGAGAGAAGGACGGGAAGAACGATGAACCAGGTTATATTGGTGATTCCGGCGTACAACGAGGAACAGAATATCAAGCGGGTGGTGGACAACCTGATCCGCAACTACCCGGAGCTGGACTATGTGGTGGTCAACGACGGTTCCACCGACAGCACGGAGAGGATTCTCAGGGAAAACGGCTACAACCACATCACCCTGCCGGTGAATCTGGGGCTGGCCGGGTGTTTCCAGACGGGGATGAAGTACGCCTGCGAGCGCGGGTACTCCTATGCGGTCCAGTTTGACGGGGACGGGCAGCACCGGGCGGAGTATGTGGCCGGGATGAGGAGGAAGATGGACGAGGGATACAGCATCGTCATCGGCTCCCGCTTTGTGGAGGGGAAGAAGGATTTCTCCCCGCGGATGCTGGGAAGCCGCCTCATCGGCCTTGCCATCTGGCTGACCACCGGCGCCAGGGTGTCGGACCCCACCTCCGGGATGCGGATGTTTGACCGCCGCATGATGGAAAAATTTGCCTATCAGATGAACTACGGGCCGGAGCCGGACACGGTCTCCCTGCTGATCCATCAGGGGGCGAAGGTGGCGGAGGTGCCGGTGGTGATCGATGAGCGGACGGGGGGCGAGAGCTATCTCAAGCCCGCGGTGGCCGCCAAATATATGTTTCGGATGCTGGTCTCCATCCTGGTGATCCAGAATTTCAGGGGCAGAGGGTGAGGACATGGCGGAATTTGCAAAGCGATTCTTGATATACAGGGGGGATCACAGGGAGAGGCAGAATGTGATCTGGAACACATTGGGCAGCGGGGTGTACGCCCTGGCGTCCATGGTCCTGGCCTTCATCGTCATGCGGATGGCGGGGGAGGACGAGGGGGGAATCTTCGGCTTCGGCTTCTCCACCTACGGCCAGCAGATGTTTATCGTGGCCTACTTTGGGATCCGCCCCTTCCACATCACCGACGGGAGGCAGGAGTACACCTTCGGGGATTACCGGCGGCTGCGCCGTCTCACCTGCGGGGCTGCGGCGGCCGCTGCCGCCCTGCACCTGGCGGCCATGGCCCTCTTCGGGGCCTACAGCGCCCACAAGGCGGCGGTGATCTTCCTGCTGGCGGCCTACAAGGTCATCGACGGCTACGCCGACGTCTATGAGTCGGAGTTCCAGCGCCAGGGAAGCCTGTATCTCACAGGGAAATCCAACACCTTCCGAACGGTCCTCTCCGTGGCCGTGTTTCTCATAACCCTGCAGGGGACGGGGAATCTGACGGCGGCCTCCCTGGGGGCGGTGCTCGCCCAGGCGGCGGGGGTACTGCTCTTTGATGTCAGCGTGATCCGGGCAGGGGAGCTGCCGGATGTGCGCTTTCAGGCGGAGCGGGGGGCCGGCATGCGCCTCCTCAAAAATACGGCTCTGCTGTTTGTGTCCGTTTTCCTGGACTTTTACGTATTTTCCGCCGCCAAGTACGCCATCGACGGGGAGCTGACGGACGCGGTGAGCGGGTATTTCAACATTCTGTTCATGCCCACCTCGGTGATCTATCTGGCGGCCAACTTTGTGATCCGGCCGTTTCTCACCCGCCTGACCGCCTTCTGGAATATGCACGATCTGGGCGGCTTCGGGAAGATCCGGCGGCAGATCGGCCTGGTGATCGGCGGGCTGACGGTGCTGGCGGTCCTGGGAGCGCTGATCCTGGGGAAACCGGTGCTAGGCATCATGGAGCTGATCCTGGGGGAGAGCTACCGTGGCTCCCTCACCTCCCACTGGATGGCCTTTGTGTTCATCATCCTGGGCGGCGGACTCTACGCCCTGGCCAACCTGTACTACTATCTGCTGGTGATCATGCGGAGGCAGGGGTGCATTTTCCTGGTGTATCTGGCCGCAGCGGCTGCGGCCTGGCTGCTGTCCCCGGCGCTGGTGCGGCGGTTTTCCATCATGGGAGCCGCAGTCTGCTATGTGGGGCTGATGGCCGCCCTGGCCGTGGGGTTCGGGGCGATGCAGGCGGTGTTTTTCAGAAGAGAGAAGGAGGCGGAGTATGACCGTTGACGTGCTGATCCCGGCCTACCGGCCGGGGGAGAAATTTGTCCGGCTGCTGTCGGCCCTGCGCAGGCAGGATACGCCGGTGAGAAAGATCATCGTGGTGAACACGGAGGAGGAGTACTGGGACAGGCGGTTTGAGAGGATGGATGGGCTGGAAGTCCACCATATAAAAAAGAAGGATTTTGACCACGGGGCCACCCGCAACCTGCTCATGTCCCTCACCGACGCGGATGTGGGGGTCTTTATGACCGACGACGCGGTGCCCGCGGACGCCCATCTGATCTCAGCCCTCTTAGAGGGATTTGAGGGCGAGGGGCCGTCGGGGGAGAAGGTGATCGCCGTCTACGCCAGACAGCTGCCGGATAAGGACTGCGCCCCGGCGGAGCGATTTACCCGGGGCTTCAACTATCCGGAGGAGAGCCGGGTGAAGACCCAGGCGGATGTGGAGAGCCTGGGGATCAAGGCGTATTTCTGCTCCGATGTCTGCTGTGCCTACAGGAGAGAGCTGTTTTTGGAGCAGGGAGGTTTTATCTCCAGGACCATTTTCAACGAGGACATGATCTTTGCGGCCGGGGCGCTGAAGGCCGGGTACGCCGTCTGCTATCAGGCAAAGGCCCGGGTAGTCCACTCCCACAACTATGGGTGCATGCAGCAGCTGCGGAGAAATTTTGACCTGGGAGTGTCCCAGGCGGACCACCCGGAGGTGTTTGCGGGGCTGCCCTCGGAGGGGGAGGGGATCCGGCTGGTGAAGGAGACTGCGGTCTGGCTGGCGGGGAGCGGAAGGCTCCTGGGGATTCCTGGCCTGGTCGTGAAGAGCGGCTGCAAATACGCCGGCTACCGGCTGGGGAAAGCCTACCGGAAGCTGCCCATGTGGGCGGTGCGCCGGCTGACGATGAACGATAACTACTGGAGGAATGGAAAATGACCATGATGCTTCGGCTGGTGCTGATCGCCGGCTCCCTGCTGACGACGGCGCAGATCATACGGAAAATCCGGCAGTCCAAGGCCCAGATCGAGGATTCCGTGTTCTGGGTGTTTGTGTCGGCGGTGCTGATCCTCTTCAGCATCTTTCCCGGCGCAGCGGACCTTCTGTCCGGACTGGTGGGAACCTATTCCACGTCCAATTTTATCTTTCTGTTTATTATTTTTCTGCTGATGGTGAAGGTGTTTTCCCTGACGCTGCGGGTGTCCCAGCTGGAGGCGAAGCAGCGGGAGCTGATCCAGAGGATCGCCCTGAAGGACAAGGAGAGGGAGGAGAAGGGGCATGAGAAACGGGATGAAGAGCCGGACGCCCGGTGAGGCTCCCGGGCAGAGGACCCGGGGTGCCGCCTTTCCCTGGTGGGTCCTGGGGACGGTTCTGGTGCTGGCTTTCGGGCTGTGGCACCTGAGGGATGTGAGAGCCGGGGTGATTGAGACCGGCGACGCCTTTCTCTACGGCTGGTACGGCCTGCTGATGGCCGGCTGCGGAATCGCCTGCCTGGGGTCCGGCTGGCTTTTTTTTCATAAAAGGGCGGCCCTGGAGACCGTCTCCGCCGTCTGCGCCCTGTGTCTGGGGGTGATGTACCTGCTGGTGCTGGCGCCCCTGTCGGCGCCGGACGAGGTGAGCCATTTTATCAGCGCCTACCGCCTGTCCAATGAGATGCTGGGGCAGCCGGCGGCGGATGAGAGCGGGCGTGTGTACGTTCGCAGCCAGGACGCCTTTCTCCTGGACACAGAGCTCGCGCCGGGGGAGAGCCTGGCGGCTGCGGAGGAGGCGGGGGAGACCACGGTGCTGGGGCAGACCCTGACGGAGCACACTTACCGGAAGATCCACGACGCAGGTCTGTGGGGGACGGGGGAGACGGGGATGGAGACCACGGCCAAGCCGCCGGTGGAGACCACGCCCCTGGCCTACCTGCCCCAGGCTCTGGGGCTGACCCTGGGGCGTCTGGCCGGGCTGGGGGGCCTGGGCCTTCTGTACCTGGGGCGCCTGGGAAATCTGCTGCTCTACACGGCGGCGGTCTGGTGGGCGATCCGGCAGCTGCCCTTCGGGAAGGAGATCCTGGCGGGGGTGAGCCTGCTGCCCATGTCCCTGCACCTGGCGGCGTCATTTTCCTACGACGCTGTGATTCTGTCCATGTCCTTCCTCTTCACGGCGGTGACTCTGCGGCTCGCCTTCGGGGCGGGAACTGTGAGGAAGCGGGATGTGGCGGCGATGGCGGCGATCATGGGGGTTCTCGGCCCCTGCAAGATGATCTACGGAGTCCTCCTGGGCTTCTGCCTGCTGATCCCGGTGAAAAAGTTTGGGAACTGGAGAAGATGGCTCCTGGCGGCCGCCTCGGTGCTGGCGGTCTACGCTGCGGCCATGGTCCTGGTCAACAGCGGCACCATCGCCCAGTACGCCGGGGAGACGGAGAGCTATGTGGGCTGGGCCGGGGAGAGCGGATACACCTTCGGATGGGTGATCCGCAACCCGGTAAAGACCCTGGGGCTTCTCTACAACACGCTGTTAGTGAAGGGGGAGTACTACCACCTGACCATGCTGGGGAACTGGATGGGGAATCTGGACCCAGTGCTGGACGTGCCGTACCTGCTCATCTGGGCCGTGACCCTCGCCCTCCTTCTCCTGGCCATGAAAAAGCCGGGGGCGGAGACCATCTACCTGGCGGGTGGACGGAGACTCTGGGTGTTTGCCGTCTGCCTGGGCTGCTTTCTGGCGGCCTCCCTCTCTATGCTCATCGCCTGGACGCCGGCCAGCTCCAAGATCATCATGGGCGTCCAGGGGCGGTATTTCCTGCCGGTGCTGCCGGCCCTCCTCATGGCGGTCAAAAACAACTGGATCGCCCTGACGAGGAACCGGGACCGGGAGCTGCTGTATTTTATGGTGTGCGTGAGCGGATATGCCCTGCTGCGGCTGTTTTCTATTGTCAGCATCCGCATCTAGTGCTATAGTATTGCTTGATGGCGCCGGCGCGGGCCGGCGGTATAGTCTGTGAAAAGTGAGGATTCGATCGATGGGAAAGATTAAAGTGACGACCTGTGATATCAAGGGACTCTGCGTGATTGAGCCGACGGTGTTCAAGGACGAGAGAGGCTATTTTATGGAGACCTACAATCAGAACGATTTTAAGGAGGCCGGCCTGGATATGGTGTTTGTCCAGGACAACCAGTCCATGTCCGCCAGGGGCGTGCTGAGGGGACTTCACTATCAGAAGCAGTTTCCCCAGGGCAAGCTGGTGCGGGTGGTCCGCGGCGAGGTGTTCGACGTGGCCGTGGATCTGCGGGCGGACTCTGAGACCTACGGAAAATGGTTCGGCGTGACCCTGTCCGCGGAGAACAAGAAGCAGTTCTACATCCCGGAGGGATTTGCCCACGGATTTCTGGTGCTCTCCGACGAGGCGGAGTTCGTGTACAAGTGCACCGACTTCTACCACCCCGGGGATGAGGGCGGCATGGCCTGGAACGATCCGGACATCGGCATCGACTGGCCGCTGCAGGAAGGTGTGGAGCTGATCATCTCCGAGAAGGATCAAAAATGGGGCGGATTTAAGGATACCTTTAAATTCTGACCCGGCGGGAGAGGAAAATTCGGATGAGAGAAGTTGTTTCCCTGATCAGGGAGATCTGTAAACGGCGGAAGCTGATCTGGGATCTGTCCAAGGCGGATTTCAAGAAACGGTTTGTGGGCTCCTACTTCGGCATGGTGTGGATGTTCGTGCAGCCGGTGGTGACGGTGCTCATCTACTTCTGCATCTTCCAGCTGGGCTTTAAGAGCGTGCCCCCGGTGCCGGGAGTCCCCTATGTGCTGTGGCTGGTGCCGGGCATCGTGCCCTGGTTTTTCTTCAGCGAGGCCCTGAACACGGTGACGGGCTGCCTGCAGGAGTACAGCTACCTGGTGAAGAAGGTGGTGTTCCAGGTGGAGGTGCTGCCGGTGATCAAGCTGCTCTCCAGCCTGATGGTCCACGCCTTCTTCGTGGTGATCATGATCGCCATGGCCCTCTGCTACGGCCGCGCGCCCATGGCCACATGGATCCAGGTGATCTACTACACCTTCGCCGCGTCCATGCTGGCGCTGGGAATCGGGTATTTCACCTGCGCGGTGAACGTCTTTTTCAAGGACATGGCCCAGATCGTGGGGATCTGCCTGCAGTTTGGCATGTGGCTGGTGCCCATCATGTACCAGGAGACCATGTTCGCGGACATCCCGCTGGTGCTGACCCTGCTGAAATTCAACCCCTTCTACTACATCGTGGCCGGATACCGGGACAGCATCCTGACGGGGCACTGGTTTTTTGAGCGCCCCACCATGACGGTGTACTTCTGGGCGGTGACCCTGGTGATCTTCTTTGTGGGCCTGAGAGTGTTTAAGAAGCTGCGGCCCCATTTTTCCGATGTCCTCTGAGGACATCGCAGTTTTGGAAAGTGAAACTATGTTAAAGGAAATTTTGCTTACGGCGCCTTCCCCCGAGGGCGCCATTTCCATATGTGTGGAAGTGATCTACTCCGACCGGCGGACCCTGGGCCTGGAGGTGACGGCGGAGGGCCGGGTGCGGGCCAGGGTGCCCCGCCGCGCCGGGGACCGGGCGGTGAAGGAGTTTGTGGAGAAGAAAAAGGACTGGATTCTGGAGAAATATCTCCTGCAGAAAAAGAGAAGGGAGGAGCGGCGGGAGGCCGCCGGGGACCGGGATTACGAGAGAGATCCGGCCTTGGAGGCCAGGTACCGCCAGCTGGCCCGCAGAGTCATCGGCCAGCGGGTCTCCTATTTTGCGGCCAAAATGGGGGTGACCTGCGGGCGCATCTCCATCCGGGAGCAGAAGACCCGCTGGGGCAGCTGCAGCGGGCAGGGGAATTTGAATTTTAATTGGAAATTGATCCTCATGCCCCCGGAGATCCTGGACTATGTGGTGGTCCACGAGCTGGCCCACCGGAAGCAGATGAACCACTCCCCGGCGTTCTGGGCCGAGGTGGAGAGGATTCTGCCGGACTGGCGGGAGAGGAGGCGGTGGCTGCGGGAGAAGGGCGGGGAGGTGTGAGCCCCGCTGTCAAAAAACGTCAATCTTTGAGGGCGGTGATGGGCACGACAAATACCCCGTCGGGCCTTTGGTAGGCGGCTCTCGTCAGGCCGCAGAGGACACAGAGGACGGAGGGCGGACAGCCCTTGTCAGCGGCCTCCATCTGGCGGTGAATGCGAAGCAGGTTTTCGGCCGCCGCGTCAATCTGGTTTGCCCCCAGTTTGATCTCAAAAGCGCACCAGGTTCCGTCGGGGAGTTCTACGACTGCGTCAATTTCCTGGCTGCGGTAATCCTGGTAGTGGTAGAGGTTCCCGCCGAAGGATTCGGCGTAGATGCGCAGATCCCGTTCGCACAGGGATTCAAACAGGAAGCCCAGGGTTTCCAGGTCGCCAATCAGTCTGTCCGGGGTGGCTTTTAACAGGGCGCAGGCCAGAGAGGGATCGGAAAAGTGCCGTTTTTCTGCCTGCTTGACGCGCACGGAAGAGCGAATCCCGGAGGAGAACGGCGGCTGGTTGTCGGTGATAAACAGCCGCTTAAAAATATCCAGATAAGCGGCGACGGTTCCGGTGTCAATCTCCTCGTCGTCCATCGCTTTGATATCTTTTATTAATGTCTTGTTTGTGGCGGTTGTGCTCTCGTTTCTGGCCAGGGAGCGCAGCAGCAGACGCATTTTCTGAGTATCCCGCTGAATGCCATCCATGCGGTAGACATCGTCGTCGATGACGGCGTTCAGGTATTCTTGGGGAAGCAGAATCGCCTGTTCCATGGAGAGGCCCAGACTTCCAGGCCATCCTCCGCGGAGAATCAGCGCAATCAGTTTTTCCAGGCTCACGTCTCCCGTCATAGCGGGGAGCAGTTCCCCGCGGCACAGTTTTTCCAGGGAAACGGCGCCGCTGGAGTCACCGGATTCCCACAGGGACATGGGGCGCATCCGCAGTCTGGCAATACGGCCTGCTCCGCTGTGAAGGATGCCCTTGTGATTGGGGGTGGAGGAACCGGTCAGAATAAATTGTCCTTTCTTCGGAGTCTGATCGACTCGGAAGCGCACCGCATCCCAGAGAGGAGGGACCTCCTGCCACTCATCGATCAGGCGGGGCTGCTCTCCGTCCAGAATCAGGGCGGGAGAGAGTTCGGCCAGCTGCCGGTTTTGAAAGTTGCCGGCGGGATCGCCCAGATAGATTTCACTTTTGCTGTGGAAAGAGGACGTCCAGGTTTTTCCGCACCATTTCGGGCCTTCAATGCAGACCGCGCCAAAGGCAGACAGATATTCTTCCACCTGGCGGTCGATGATTCGGGGCTTATAAGATTGTCTGTTCATGGGAACACCTCCGGGGTATGGATTGTAATATAGTATTTCTCTGATATCTATGATTATATCCCAATCCCACGGATTTTACAATTTCAATCCCACAGATTTCACGATTTCAACCCTACGAATTTCACAATTTCAATCCCATAGATTTACAGCGTCCGCGCCCGCTCGGCGATGTTCTGGTGGAAATTGATGATCTTGTGCTCGTACTCCTCGTTCATGAACTTTGAGGTGATCATGAAATCCGCCGTTGCCTTGTTGTTGGCGATGGGGATGTCGTAGACCTGGGCGATGCGCAGCAGGGCCTTCACATCCGGGTCATGGGGCTGGGCGGTGAGGGGATCGGAGAAGAAGATTACAAAGTCAACCCGCCCCTCCACGATCTTGGCGCCGATCTGCTGGTCGCCGCCTAAGGGGCCGCTGTTGTAGCCCTTCACCGGCAGGCCCGTGGCCTCGGTGATCATGCGGGCGGTGGTGCCGGTGCCGCAGAGGAAATGATGCTTTAAGATCTCCTTGTGCTCCTCACACCAGTCGATGATCTCGTGCTTTTTGCTGTCATGGGCGATGAGAGCGATGTTTTTCTGCTTTCCAATGGTCATTGTCAGAAAATCCATAAGATAGCCTCCTTTTGGATATGTTTTCAAAAATATCGGTTTACAATTTTGATTTTGTCACAATAATACTTGAGTTGTCAAGCAAAGACTGGGTAAATTCTGGAAATACTAAGAACAACGTAAGAAAATCCCCCTGGAAAACGGTGTAAAAACAAAAGGGATTGTGCTATAATATGACAAACTATGCTTTTTGGAGGAAACCATGCCTGGAGAATATGCCATTGACGTCCGGGACGTGACGAAGATATATAAGCTCTACGACAAACCCATCGATCGGCTGAAGGAGTCCCTGAACCCCCTGCACCGGAACTACCACCGGGATTTCTATGCCCTGAACCACATCTCCTTTCAGGTGAAGAAGGGGGAGACCGTGGGCATTATCGGGACCAACGGTTCCGGAAAATCCACGATTTTGAAGATTATCACCGGGGTGCTCACCCCCACCACCGGCACGGTGCAGGTGGACGGGGTGATCTCCGCCCTGCTGGAGCTGGGGGCCGGCTTCAACATGGACTATACGGGAATTGAGAACATTTACATGAACGGCACCATGATGGGATTTTCCAGAAAGGAGATGGACGAAAAGCTCCAGGATATCCTGGACTTCGCCGACATCGGCGATTTCGTTTATCAGCCGGTGAAGACCTACTCCAGCGGTATGTTTGTACGGCTGGCCTTTGCCCTGGCCATCAACGTGGACCCGGAGATCCTCATCGTGGACGAGGCCCTGTCCGTGGGGGATGTGTTTTTCCAGGCCAAGTGCTACCGGCGGATGGAGGAGATCCGCAAGAGCGGCACCACCATCCTCATGGTGACCCACGACATGGGAAGCATCATCAAATACTGCGACAAGGTGGTTCTCCTGAACCGGGGAGAATTTGTGGCGGAGGGGGCGCCCGGCCGCATGGTGGATCTGTACAAGAAGATCCTGGCGGGCCAGATGGAGTCCCTGAAGGAGGAGCTGGAGGAGATGAATGATTTCTCCGGCGACAGCGTCTCCGGGGGCGGAGCGCTGGAGGACAAAGAGTTTAAAAAGGAGGAGACCCGCGGCGGCGGCCTGATGAAGGACAAGATCGCGGTGAACGCCAACCGAACTGAGTACGGCGACGGCCGGGCGGAGATCTTTGACTTTGGCCTGGAGGACCAGAGGGGCAACCTCTCCAACCTGATCTTAAAAGGGGAGATGTTCACCATCCGGGAGAAGATCCGCTTTTTTGCGGACATCAAGGCCCCCATCTTCACCTACACCATCAAGGACAAGAAGGGCACCAGCCTGACGGGCACCAACACCATGTACGAGGGGGCGGACATCAAGCCGGTGAAGAACGGCGATGTGTACGAGGTGTCCTTCACCCAGAAGATGACCCTTCAGGGCGGGGAGTACCTGCTCTCCATGAGCTGCACCGGCTTTGAGGGGGAGGAGCATGTGGTGTACCACCGTCTCTACGACGTGGCCAGCATCACCGTGATTTCCAACAAGAACACTGTGGGCGTCTACGACATGGAATCCACGGTGGAAGTGAAACTGACGAAAGGCGGGGAAGCATAATGGGACAGACGGCGGAAAAGCTGCTGGAGCTCTTGGAGCAGTACGGCGGCGATGAAAAACAGATTTTGCGGGAGAATCGGGAGCTGGAGTATTTCTACGCCCTCTCCGACATGAGGGAGAACCTGCTGGAGTGGTACCCGTTTGGCAGGGAGGACGCGCTTCTCCAGATCGGCTCCGGTTTCGGGGCTATGACCGGGCTCTTTGCAGACCGGGCGGGAGAGGTGACGGTTCTGGACGGGGACGAGGAGGACCTGGCGGTAAACCGGAGGCGCCACGGCGGCCGGGACAATATAAATTATGTAAACTGCACGCTGGACGAGTACGCGGCGAGGGCGGCAAAAGGCGGGGGGACAGCCCCCGGCGGCGCGGGTTTGTATGACTGCGTGACCCTGGTGGACGGCCTGGGGGAGAACCCGGAGGAGACCATCGCCCTGGCGAAATCGCTTGTGCGCCCCGGCGGCGTCCTCCTCTTGGCGGCGGACAACCCCCTGGGGTTAAAACACTGGGCCGGCGCCCCGGCGGAGGCCGGGGCCATGGGAAGAACCAGGCTGTTAGAACTCCTCCCGGGGGCGGAGTGCTACTACCCCCTGCCGGATTACCGGGCGGCCTCGGAGATCTACTCCGACGGGAGGCTGCCGGGGAAGGGGGATCTGACGGGCATGGTCATTTCCTACGACTATCCCCAGTTTCTGCGGACAGACGTGGGGGCTTCCTGGGACAAAATTTGCCAGGAGGGCAGCTTCCGGGAATTCGCCAATTCATACCTGATGGTTTGGAGGAGACATGGCTGACGTAATCTATATCAAATACAATCGGACAAGAAAAGAAGAATTTCAGATCAAGACGGAGATTCTGCGGGAAGACGGAGCGCTGTGGGTGGAGAAATCCGCCCTCACGGAGGCGGGAATCCCCCACATCTGCTCCTTTCAGAATAAATATGAAGCCCTGAAACGGCAGCACGTGAACATCCAGGCGGCCGAGCCCCAGATCTCCCCGGACGGACGGACCGCCCGGTTCGCCTACCTCACGGGGAGAACCCTGGCGGAGGAACTGGGGGAGAAGATCGCCGGGGGACAGGCGCCCCTGGAGGCGATCCGCGAGGTGGTGGAAAAGATCTGCCAGGTGCACCCGGAGTATGCAGTTCCTTTCGCCATCACAGACCGGCTGGCGGAGGTGTTTGGCCTCACGCCCAAATTTCAGGATCAGGCCCTGGCGGTTTCCAACATCGACGCCCTGATGGAGAATATCCTGGTGACGGAGAAGGGCTGGTACTTCCTGGACTATGAGTGGGTGTACGATTTCCCAGTGCCCCTGGGCTTTGTGAAATACCGGATCCTGTTCTACTTCTACCGCAAGTACGGCAGCCTCATGGAGTACGCCGGCCCGGAGGAGTTCTTAGAGGAGTTCGGCATGGACGGGGAGCGTTTGGAGGCCTACCAGGATATGGAGGCGGCTTTCCAGAGCTATGTCCACGGGGACAACCAGGATCTCTACCTGTTAAACTACCGGAAGGACTACCGGCCGGTGGAGGAGCTGGAGGCGGAGCATGAAGAGCTTTTGGAGGCGAGGAAACGGCTCTGCCATTTAAACGACGTGGAGTTTGAGCTGGGAAATGCCACCACGGAATTGAAGAAGCTGAAGGAGGTTCACCGCCTGACGGAGAACCATGTGGGAAACCTGGACGTGATCATCGCCGATCTGCGCCGGGAGAACGGGGTGATGGCCCAGACCATCGCCGTGCTCAACAGCCACATCTCCATCCCCTACCGGATCCGCCGGAAGCTGGGGGCGATTTTCAATAAGAAGTTCCCCAAGGGGACCAGGAAGAGAAAGATTTTAAGCTACTGCAAGAATACGGTATTTCACCCGGTGAAATACATGAAGCTCTACACCTCCGAGGATGGCCGCAACCGGATCCACGGGGACTTTGAGATCGGCGAGGAGTACTTCGTCCACGGCATGGTTCACCTGCCGAGGGAGGAGCACCCCCTGGTGTCCATCGTGATTCCGGTGTACAACCAGATCCACTACACCTACGCCTGCCTGCAGTCCATCGCGGAGCACACGAAGGACGTGCCCTACGAGGTGATCATCGCCGACGACGTCTCCACCGACGCCACCAGGGAGCTGTCCCGGTACGTGGAGAATGCGGTGATCCGCAGAAACAGCGTGAACCAGGGGTTCCTGGGAAACTGCAACCAGGCGGCGGAGGCGGCCAGGGGAAAATATATCCTGTTTTTGAACAATGACACCCAGGTGACGGAGAACTGGCTCTCCTCCCTGGTGAACTTAATCGAGTCGGATGAGACCATCGGCATGGTGGGCTCCAAGCTGGTGTACCCCGACGGGCGCCTGCAGGAGGCGGGGGGCATCATCTGGAGCGACGGCTCCGGCTGGAACTACGGGCGCATGGACGATCCGGACAAGCCAGAGTACAACTATGTGAAGGACGTGGACTACATCTCCGGCGCCTCCATCATGCTGCCGGCGTGGCTGTGGAAGCAGATCGGCGGTTTCGACAAGCGGTACGCCCCGGCCTACTGCGAGGACGCGGACCTGGCCTTTGAGGTGAGAAAGGCGGGATACCGGGTGGTGTACCAGCCCCTGTCCAAGGTCATCCACTTTGAGGGCGTCTCCAACGGCACGGACGTCAACGGCACCGGCCTCAAGCGCTACCAGGTGGAGAACAGCAAAAAGCTCAGGGAGAAATGGGCGGAGGAGTTTAAGAACCAGTACGAGAACACCGGCAACCCGGATCCCTTCCGGGCCAGGGAGCGCAGCCGGGGCAAGGAGATCATCCTGGTGGTGGACCACTATGTGCCCACCTTCGACAAGGACGCCGGCTCCAAGTGCACCTACCAGTACATGAAGATGTTTGTGGAGAAGGGCTTTGTGGTGAAATTCATCGGCGACAACTACGCCCACGAGGAGCCCTACACCACGGCCCTGGAGCAGCTGGGCATCGAGGTTCTCTACGGGGAGAGTTACCGCACCGGTATCTGGGACTGGCTGGAGAAGCACGGCAAGGACATCGCCTTCGCCTACTTAAACCGCCCCCACATCGCGGTGAAATACATCGATTTTATCAAGGACCACACCGACATCAAGGTGCTCTACTTCGGCCATGACCTCCACTTCCTCCGGGAGACGAGGGAGTACGAGATCACCGGGGACGAGGAGATCAAGAAATCCGCCGATTACTGGCGCTCTGTGGAGCTGACGCTGATGAAAAAGGTGGATATGGCCTACTATCCCTCCTACGTGGAGCGGGACCTGATCCGGGATATCAACCCGAAGATCCAGGTGAAGGACATTCCCCTCTACGTCTACGAGCGCTTTAAGGAGGACCTGGACGAGAACTTCGAGGAGAAGGAGGGCCTGCTCTTCGTGGGCGGCTTCGGACACCCGCCCAACGCCGACGCGGTGCTCTGGTTCGTGCAGGAGATTTTCCCGAAGATCCGGGAGAGCCTGCAGGTGAACTTCTACATCGTGGGTTCCCGGGTGACGGAGGAGATCAAGGCTCTGGAGCAGCCCGGAAACGGCGTGGTGGTGAAGGGATTTGTCAGCGACGAGGAGCTGGAGGAGCTTTACCGGAAATGCCGGATCGTGGTGGTTCCCCTGCGGTACGGGGCGGGCATCAAGGGCAAGGTGCTGGAGGCCATGTACAACGGAGCGGTGGTGGTCACCACCTCCATCGGGGCCGAGGGCATCAAGGACTCGGAGAGTGTCCTCACGGTGCGGGACGAGGCGGAGGAGTTCGCCCGGGCGGTGGCGGACCTCTACACAGATCCGGATCGCTGCCGGCTGATTTCCGGGGCCACCCAGGTATATATGAAGGAACATTTCAGTCTGGACGCGGTGTGGAACTGCGTGAAGGACGATTTTAAGAGATGACGAACCTGCCGGGGATTTTCCGGCGGGAAAAGGAGCGAGCTATGACACACACGTTTGCCATCTGCGCTTACGGGGATTCCCCCTACCTGGAGAATTGCATCCGCTCCCTGGTGCGTCAGCCCGGGGAGCCGGAGATCATTCTCTGCACCTCCACCCCCAGCGCCTTCATCGAGGAGCTGGCCTGGAGGTACGGGATTCCCGTCCATGTGCGGATCGGGGAGAGCAACATCCAGGACGACTGGAATTTTGCCTACGATACGGCGAGGGGAGATCTGGTGACCCTGGCCCACCAGGACGACATGTACCACAGGGATTACGAGGCGGCCCTTCAGAGGCGGGCGGAGCAGTACCCGGATATGACCGTGTTTTTCACCGACTACGCCACGGTGAAGGGGACGCGGCTGATGGAGGGAAAGGGGCTGGTGGAGTGGGTGAAGACCATTCTCCGCCTGCCCCTCATAAACCCGGACTTAAACGACCGGGAATGGCTGAAGAAGGCGGCCCTCATCTTTGGAAATCCCGTCTGCTGTCCGTCCTGCACGTACAATAAGCGTCTGCTGGGGGAGCACCTGTTCCGGTCGGAGTTTCAGTATGTGCTGGACTGGGATACCCTGTGGCGGCTGGCGGGAGAGCGGGGGCGGTTCGTGTGCGAGGAGCGGCCCCTGATGTACTATCGGGTCCATGACGGGGCCACCACAAAAAAATGGATCGGCGATCACCGGCGGACCGAGGAGGAGCTGGCCATGTTCCGCAAATTCTGGCCGGAACCGGTGGTGGAGATCCTGGAGACATTTTACAGGAGAGCATACAAAGCCTATGACTGAGAAGAGACGGGGATGGATGTACGCCGCGGTGCCCCTCCTGGGCCTGGCCTTCGTCCTCTGGTATATTTTCGCTGCGACCTGCGGCGCAGCCTATTCTGATTATATAAGGCAGATTCTCTCGTATCTGCCGGACGTCTGGAATCCGGAGAAATTTTTTGTGCCGGACATTCTCACCCGGATTCCCATCAATTTCCCGGTGCGGGCCTTCAATGTGTCCGTGCTGGGTTTCTCCGTCACCTTCGACCTGGTGATGGGCTGTCTGGGCCTGGGGCTGGCAGGCCTGGCGGTGGGCGCCTACTGCCGGCGGCGGAGCGTGGGGATGGGATGGTTTGTCCTCCTCATGTTCCTGTTTTTCAGCCTGAACAAGTGGGAGATGCTCACCAACGGCACTGGCTGGGTGCATTTTCTGGCCTTCGCCTGCTTCTACTACCACTACCTGGTGCTGGACCGGGTGGAGGCGGGGGAGGGGAAGGAGAGGGACGAGCTGCGGCTGCGGCTGCTGCCCTTTGCGGTCACCCTCTGCGTGGCGGGACCCTACTGCGCGGTGTACTCCGGCGTGCTCCTTCTGGCCTACGGATTTCTGGCGGCGGTGAACCACAGGAAAACCGGGCGCTGGGATGGCCGCTACGGCTGGAGAGCTCTGTGTGTTCTCATCCCCCTGCTCCTCTACATGGTGAGCAATTCCATGGCGGTGTACGTGCACACCGGGGCCTACACCGGATCCATCTGGCCCATTCTCCGGGAGCAGCCCATGCTGTTTGTTAAATTTTTCATCAAATCCTTCGGCGGCATGGTGATGGAGAAGGAGACCCTGGAGTTCGGGGTGAATATGGGGTATTTCCCCTACGCACTGGTGTACCTCATGGGAGCGGCGGTGATGGCCGCCTACCTCATCGCCCTGTGGCTGAATTTCCGCTTCCGCCTCTATGAGCGGACGATTTTCCCCCTGATCCTCATCACGGCGGGGGGCATGAACCATGTGCTGATCCTCCTGTCCCGCTGGATTTTCCTGCGGGACGACTACGGCATGAGCGCCCGGTATGCCCTGCAGTTCCAGGTGGGAATCCTGGGGATTCTCCTCACCTGCGCCCTGCTGTGGGGACAGATCCGCAGCAGGCTTGTGAAGGTGCTGGCGCTGCTGTGGTGCGCCATGATGGTGGCCGGCAACGGATTCACCGACTACCGGGAGATTCTGACGGCCCCCGGCCGCAAGGCCTGGGGGGAGACGGTGACGGAGATGGCGGGACACCTGGAGGACTTTACGGACGAGGAGCTGGTCTACCAGTTCCAGTACGGGGATGCGGACAAGATCCGGCAGGCCATGAAGATTCTGGAAGACAATCATTTGAATATGTATCGATAGAGAGGAGAACAGACGATGAAGGTAGTGATATTGGCCGGCGGTTTCGGCACGCGGATCAGCGAGGAGAGCCATTTGAAGCCTAAACCCATGGTGGAGATCGGGGAGAAACCCATCCTGTGGCACATCATGAAGTACTATTCCGCCTTCGGCTTCCACGACTTTATCATCTGCTGCGGCTACAAGCAGCACGTGATCAAGGAGTGGTTTGCGGACTATTATCTCCACAACAGCGATGTGACCTTCGACCTGTCCACCAACAAAATGGAGGTGCACAACAACTACTCGGAGCCCTGGCGGGTGACGTTGGTGGACACCGGCCTCAACACCATGACCGGCGGCCGCATCCGGCGGATTGAGCCCTACGTGAAGGGGGAAATCTTCATGATGACCTACGGGGACGGGGTGAGCAACGTGGATCTGGACGCCCTGGTGAAGTTCCACGAGAGCCACGGCAAGATCGCCACCATCACCACGGTGAACATCGGCCAGGTGAAGGGGGTGCTGGACATCGACCAGGACAACAACATCACCTCCTTCCGGGAGAAGGACGACAACGACGGAAGCCTGATCAACGGCGGATTCATGGTGCTGAACCCGGAGATTTTCCAGTATCTGGACGGGGACGACACCATCTTTGAGCGGACGCCCATGCAGCGGCTGGCGGCGGAGGGACAGCTGAAGTCCTTCTACCACGACGGATTCTGGCAGTGCATGGACACCCAGCGGGAGATGAAGAAGCTGGAGGAGCTGTGGCAGAGCGGGAAAGCCCCGTGGAAGATCTGGGATAAATAGGAGGAAGAACGGTGGATTTTAGGGAACTGGAGAAGTTTTACGGTGGAAAACGGGTGCTGGTGACAGGGCACACGGGATTTAAGGGGACATGGCTGTGCCGAATCCTGACCCTGGCGGGAGCTCAGGTGACGGGGTACGCCCTGGAGCCGCCCACGGACCCCAGCATCTTTGCGCAGACCGGGATGGCGGGGGAGATGCACTCCGTCATCGGGGACATCCGCGATCTGGCGAGGCTGCGGGAGACCTTTGAGAAGGCGCGGCCGGAGGTGGTGTTCCACCTGGCGGCCCAGCCCATCGTGCGGGATTCCTACAAGGACCCGGTGTACACCTACGAGACCAACGTGATGGGCACGGTCAACATTTTAGAGTGCGTCCGCCTCACCGGATCGGTGAAATCCTTCTTAAACGTGACCACGGACAAGGTGTACGACAACCGGGAGTGGGAGTACGGCTACCGGGAGACGGACCCCCTGGACGGCTATGACCCCTACTCCAACAGCAAGTCCTGCTCGGAGTTGGTGACCCACAGCTACAAGAAATCCTTCTTTCAGGGAGGGCGCTGCGCCGTGTCCACCTGCCGGGCGGGAAATGTCATCGGCGGGGGCGACTACGCCAACGACCGGATCATCCCCGACTGCGTGCGGGCGGCCCAGGCGGGGCGGGACATCGTGCTGAGAAATCCCTACTCCACCAGGCCCTACCAGCATGTGCTGGAGCCCCTGGCGGTGTACCTGGAGATTGCCGCCAGGCAGTATGAGGACCGGAAATATGAGGGATATTACAATGTGGGGCCGGACGACTGCGACTGCGTGACCACGGGGGAGCTGGCGGATCTCTTCTGCGCCTCCTGGGGCGGAGTGAAGTGGGTGAGCGTCCACGACGGCGGCCCCCACGAGGCCAACTTCCTCAAGCTGGACTGCTCCCGGATCAAGAGCGTGTTCGGCTGGCGGCCTGTGCTCCATGTGGGCCAGGCGGTGGACCTGACGGTGGAGTGGACGAAGGCCGTGGCGGCGGGGGAAAATCCCCTGGCGGTGACGGACCGGCAGATCAGGGAGTTCTTCGCCTGAGCGCGCCGCTGCCGGACGGGGAGAAGATGTGCGCCGCAGCCGGACGGAGATAAGATGTGCGCGCAGCGCGCTTCAGAGGAAAGGAGATCGGACAGATATGTTTGAACATATGACGGAGCAGGAGGCCAGAAAACAGATCTTGGAGATGACGGCGGCCTACTGCCGGGAGTATCACAATAAAAAGAAAACCTTTGAGCCGGGGGACAGGATTTCCTACGCCTCCCGGGTCTACGACGAAGATGAGATGGTGAACTTGGTGGACAGCGCCCTGGAGTTCTGGCTCACAGCCGGGCGGTACACGGATGAATTTGAGCGGAAGCTGGGGGAATACCTGGGAGTGCGGTACTGCTCCCTGGTCAACTCCGGCTCCTCCGCCAACCTCCTGGCCTTCATGGCCCTCACCTCCCCCCTTCTCGGGGACAGGCGGGTGAGAAAGGGGGACGAGGTGATCACCGTGGCGGCTGGATTTCCCACCACAGTGACGCCCATCATCCAGTACGGGGCCGTGCCGGTGTTCGTGGATGTGACCATCCCCCAGTACAACATCGACGTGGACATGCTGGAGGCGGCCCGGTCGGAGAGGACGCGGGCGGTGATGGTGGCCCACACCCTGGGAAACCCCTTCAACCTGAAGGCGGTGAAGGATTTCTGCGAGAAATACGGGCTCTGGCTGGTGGAGGACAACTGCGACGCCCTGGGAAGCCGGTACGAGATGGACGGCGCGATGAAATTTACGGGCACTATCGGGGACATCGGCACCTCCAGCTTCTACCCGCCCCACCACATGACCATGGGGGAGGGGGGAGCCGTCTACACGGACAATCCCCTGTTGAATAAGATCATCCGCTCCCTGAGAGACTGGGGCAGAGACTGCGTCTGCCCGTCCGGAAGGGACAATGTCTGCGGCCATCGGTTTGACCGCCAGTACGGGGAGCTTCCCCTGGGGTACGACCACAAGTATGTGTACTCCCATTTCGGATACAATCTGAAGGCCACGGATATGCAGGCGGCCATCGGCTGCGCCCAGCTGGAAAAATTCCCCTCCTTCGTGGAGAGGCGGAAGCACAATTTCGCCAGGCTGAGAGAGGGGCTGGCGGGGACGGAGGACAAGCTGATTCTGCCGGAGGCGTGCCCGGGCTCGGATCCCAGCTGGTTCGGCTTCCTCATCACCTGCAGAGAGGGTGTGGACCGCAACCAGGTGGTACAGCGCGTGGAGCAGAAGGGGATTCAGACCCGGATGCTGTTTGCGGGCAATCTGATTAAGCACCCCTGCTTCGACGAGATGCGGGGGGAGAAGGCGGGCTACCGGGTGGCAGGCACCCTGGAGAACACGGACCGGATTATGAGCGACACCTTCTGGGTGGGTGTGTATCCGGGGATGACCGATGAGATGATCGACTACATGGCAGGGGCCATCCGGGAGGCCATCGCAGAGTGACGGCCATCGCAGAGCGACGGATGCCCGGAACCGGGCGACAGGAGGAGACAGATGGAAGGATACGGGCTGGAGAAGGTCCACGAGGCAAATCTGAAAATACTGGACCAGGTGGACGCAATCTGCCGGAAATACAGGATTCGCTATATGCTGGATGCGGGCACCCTGCTGGGGGCTGTGCGCCACAAAGGCTTCATTCCCTGGGATGACGACGTGGACATCATATTTACCAGGAGCCAGTACGAGGCGTTTCTGAAGGTGGCCGCCAGGGAGCTGCCGGAGACCATGGAACTCATGGACTGCCGGACGCTCCACGAGGGAAAGGGATTTTACGATTTCACCTCCAGAATTCTCTACCTGCCCAGCCGAAAGCATGAGGACGGGCCGGAGATGCGGTATTACGACGGGAAGCTGAACCACCTGTGGGTGGATCTCTTTGTGCTGGACGAGCTGCCGGACTCGGCCTGGGGAGCCGCCCTGGCGCGGGGGCTGCAGACTCTGGTCTACGGCCTGGCCATGGGACACCGCTACGAGCTGGATTTCTCCCGCTATCGGGGGGCGGCGAAGGCGGCGGTGAGGCTCCTCTCCGCCGTGGGGCGCTGTCTGCCCATGGGAGTTATCTTCCAGCTTCAGCGCAGGCTCTCCCTGCTGTTTGACAACGGGAGGAAGAAGCGCCTCTACGCCAGCAACTATCAGCCGGATTTCCTCTACGTGACGTGGGAGAAGGAGTGGGCGCAGAGGACTTCCCAGGTGGAGTTTGAGGGGCGCTCCCTCATGGCCCCCGCGGACCCGGATGCGGTGCTGCGGATGCTCTACGGGGATTACATGGAGCTTCCCCCCGAGGAGAAACGGGTTCCCTCCCACTCCAGCATGGAAATTCAGATTTACGGGTGACGATGTGATGAAGACGGTGACAGTGGTGGTGTCTGTGTACAATGAGGAGCAGGCCCTGCCGAAATTTTACGAGGCGGTAAAACCCATATTGGAGCAGGATCCCTGGGACTACGAGCTGCTGTTCGTCAACGACGGCAGCCAGGACGGAAGCCTGGAGATCCTTCGGCGGCTGGCGGCGGCGGACAGCCGGGTGAAGGTGGTGTCCTTCTCCCGGAACTTCGGCCACGAGGCGGCCATGATCGCCGGGCTGGACTACAGCGCCGGGGACATGGTGATCTGCATGGACGCGGATCTGCAGCACCCGCCGGAGTGCATCCCCAAGATTCTCCGGGCGGCGGAGGAGGGATACGATGTGGTGAGCATGGTGCGGACCCGCAACCAGTCGGCGGGATTCCTGAAGGGGATCACCTCCGCCGCCTTTTACCGGGTGATCAACGCCCTCTCCGACGTGCAGTTTGAGGCCAACGCCTCGGATTTCTTCGGCGTCAGCCGAAGGGCGGTGGAGGTGCTGAAGCAGAGCTATCGGGAGAAGGTGCGCTTCCTGCGGGGATACGTGCAGAATCTGGGCTTTCGGCGCACCCGCCTGGAGTATGAGGCGGGGGTGCGGGTGGCCGGGGAGAGCAAGTACAGCATTCGGAAGTTGTTTTCCTTCGCGGTGAACACCATCCTCTGCTTCTCCAACCTGCCCCTGCGGCTGGGCATCTACGCGGGGATCTTCACCGGCGCCCTGGGCTTCCTGGTGATGGTCTACACCATCTGGACCTGGGTGCGGGTGGGCACGCCGGACGGGTATGCCACCATCGTGGTGCTCATCTGCTTTATGTTTGCGGTGCTGTTTCTCATGGTGGGAATCATCGGGGAGTACATCGCCATCCTCTTCGCGGAGCTGAAGGACCGGCCGATCTACATCGTGGAGGGGACGGAGAACATGGAAGCAACAGAGAAAGAGAGAACTTCGTCTGATTTTTCCGGGGGACATATGCCCCCTGCACACGGAGGGAAGCCTGCCGGTGCGGCAGCGCCGGCTGTGGGTGAAAGGGGAAAAGAGGAATGAGGGGAAAGGGCAGATGAAAGCCCGGGAGGCTGTCAGAATGCGAATTCTGGATCTCTGCAGCCGCCGCAGCATATCGGAGTATATGCTGATCTATCTCACTGGCATGCCGCCGTCCACCATCAAGAGCATCATAAATGGGAGGAGCGGCAATCCGGGAATCCAGACGATCCAGCGGATTGCGGAGGGCTTGGGGATCACCCTGCGGGAGTTTTATGACTCGGAGCTGTTCGAGGATCTGGAGCCGGAAGAATGAATGGAGGGGGCGCCGAGAAAGATCAC
>DXEU01000065.1 GCA_019114845.1 Candidatus Lachnoclostridium stercoripullorum
GACGGGGTGAGCGCCATGGGGGTGAAGCAGACCTTGAAGGAGCTGATTGAGGGGGAGGATCACCGCAAGCCCTACAGCGACAAGGACCTGGCGGAGCTGCTGGAGAGCAGAGGAATCCACATTTCCCGGCGCGCGGTGGCAAAGTACCGGGAGGAAATGGGCATCAAGGGAAGTTTCGAGAGAAGACAGTAGAGCGGGGGCATGCCGCAGACCATCGGTTCTGCAGCGTGCCTCTCTTTTTGTGCTGCGGTTTTCTTTTTCTATGCTGCAGGACGCTTTTCTATGGGACATCCTTGGAGTGCGGATGCCGTGCGCACAGAGTCAGGAGCAGACCGCCGTAGCAGGTCGCCGCGATGCCGATTTTTACTGCGGCCGCGAAGAAGGGGGGAAGAGAATCCAGCAGGCTGGCCGCGGGCAGGGACAGAAGGGCATTCAGGATGCCGAAGGACAGGATGAGGACGGCGGAGGGTTTGACGATCATGGACCAGGCGTCCCACAGGAAGGAGGACCTGCGCCGCAGGGCGGCCAGGTGGGCGAGGGAGAGAAATATTTCACTGGCCAGCATGCCCCATAGAAGGGCGGTGATGCCGAACCGGGGAATGCCAAAGAACACGAACCCCAGGCGCAGGGACAGAGCGGCGGCGTTCTGGAGAAAGGTGAGGCCCGTCGCCCCCAGGCCGTTCAGGATGCTGCCGGTGGTGGAGGACAGGTAGAGGAAGGGGCAGAGCCAGGAGAGGACGGCGATGAAATATCCGGCAGTTTCGTCCCGGAAGACGCTGACGCCCAGGTCGTGCCCGAAGCGCGTGAAGATGCCGATGCAGAAAATTCCCATGTAAAGGCTGTAGCGCAGGGACAGGGTGACGGCGGAGGAGATGCGCTCCCGGTTGCCCGCGGACTGGGCCTCCGCCACCGTGGGAAGGAGCAGCACGGACATGGAGTTGGTGATGGCGGACGGAAAGAAGATGAAGGGCATGGCCATGCCGGTGAGCACGCCGTAGAGGCTGTAGGCCTCCTCGGAGGAGAGTCCACTGGCCAGGAGGCGGTTGGGGATGAGGACGGCCTCGGCGCTGGAGAGGAGATTTAACACCAGGCGGTTTCCCATGAGAGGCAGGGCCAGGGCCATGAGGCCGGGGGCGACGGCTGTGAAATCACAGAGGGCGGCGGAGACAGGAGAAATCCTGTCTTTTCTTTTTCCTGCGCTGCCGGGCTCGCGGCGGAAGGAACCCCGGGGCGGGAAGAGGGCGAAGGACAGCAGGGAGAAGAGGGTGGCGGCGAACTCCCCGATGAGGTGGCCGTACACGGCCAGGCGGACGGTGATGGGCTGTCCCTGCTCCGTCAGGATGTCCGCGATGAGAAATACGGCGCCGATGCGCACCGCCTGCTCCGCCAGCTGGGTGAATGCGGGAACCTTTGTCCGCTGCAGACCGTAGTAGCAGCCGTTGATGCAGGCGTGAACGGCGGCGCAGGGCACAGAGAAAGCCATGATCGGCAGCAGCAGGGCGCAGCGGGGCTCCAGAAGGACGTGCTCCGCCAGGAATGGGGCGAACCGGCAGATGGCCGCCGCCAAAACCAGGGACATGGACAGGGAGATCAGGAGTCCGGTTCGGAAGATGGCTTTTCCCTGCCGGACGTTGGCGGCCACAAAGCGGGAGATGGCTGTCTGGATGGATCCGGCACAGAGGGCGAAGCAGACGCCGAAGATGGGATGGATCATGTTGTAGACGCCCAGTCCCTCCGCGCCGATGGTTCTCGACAGATAGATGCGGTAGAAGAAGCCCAGGATGCGGCTGGAAAATCCGGCAGCGGTGAGCATGAGGGTTCCGGCGATAAAGGCCCGCCTGCGGGAAGAGATATTCATAGAAGCCCCCAAGAGTACAGTTAATACAGCATATGAGGGCTGCGGGGGGATCATGTGCGGAAAGAAATGGGACAAATTATATTATTCCTATTGAAATTCTATGAATATATTATATAATAGACTCGTAGATGAAGCTTTTAACTTCTTTCTACGGGAAAGAATCAGGCCCCGGAGCGCACAAATCCGGGGGGAAAGGCGGATTTATATGAATGACAGAGACGAAAAGAAATTAATTTATCTGGACCACGCGGCGACGACCCCGGTGAAGCCGGAAGTGGTGGAGGCCATGATGCCCTACCTGACCCGGTATTACGGAAATCCGTCGTCGGTCTACGGATTTTCTGATGAGCCCAAGCGGGCGATCTCCCACGCCAGGGAGGTGATCGCCCAGGCCCTGGGGGCAAAGCCCAACGAGATTTATTTCACCGGCTGCGGCACGGAGTCGGACAACTGGGCCCTGAAGGCCGCGGCGGAGGCATACAGGGACAAGGGAAACCATATAATCACCACAAAGATTGAACATCACGCCGTCCTTCACACCTGTCAGTGGCTGGAAAAGCACGGGGTGGAGGTGACCTATCTGGACGTGGATGAGTACGGGCGTGTGAGCCCGGAGGACGTGGAGAAGGCCATCCGGCCGGAGACCATTCTCATCTCCGTCATGTTTGCCAACAACGAGATCGGCACCATCGAGCCCATCCGGGAGATCGGGGAGATCGCCAAAAAGCACGGGATTCTCTTCCACACGGACGCGGTGCAGGCCTTTGGCCATGAGCCCATCGACGTGGACGAGTACCACATTGACATGCTCAGCGCCAGCGGCCACAAGATCAACGCGCCCAAGGGAGTGGGTTTCCTCTACATCCGCAGCGGGGTGAAAATCCGCTCCTTCATCCACGGGGGCGCCCAGGAGAGAAAGCGCCGGGGCGGCACGGAGAACGTTGCCCAGATCGCGGGCATGGGGAAGGCGGTGGAGTTGGCCATGGCCACCCTGGAGGAGAGAAAGGAGAAGGAGACCCGGCTGCGGGAGTACCTCATCGACCGGGTCCTCTCCCTGGTGCCCTACACAAGGGTCAACGGGGACCGGAAAAACCGCCTGGCCAACAATGCCAGCTTTGCTTTTCAGTTCATCGAGGGGGAATCTCTGCTGATTATGCTGGACATGGCGGGAATCTGCGGCTCCAGCGGCTCAGCCTGCACCTCCGGCTCCCTGGATCCCTCCCACGTGCTTCTGGCCATCGGCCTGCCCCATGAGATCGCCCACGGTTCCCTGCGGCTGACCCTGGGGGAGGAGAATACCAAGGAGGAGATGGACTACGTGGCGGAGACCATCCGGGATGTGGTGGAGCGCCTGCGGAGCATGTCGCCCCTCTATGAGGATTTTGTAAAGAGCAGCAAGAGACATTGAGAAGAGGAGAAATTTTTATGTATACAGAGAAAGTGATGGATCATTTCCGGCATCCGAGAAATGTGGGGGAGATGGAAAACCCCAGCGGCATGGGCACGGTGGGAAACGCCAAGTGCGGCGATATTATGAGAATTTACCTGGACATCGACGACAATCAGGTGATTCGGGATGTAAAGTTTAAAACCTTCGGCTGCGGGGCCGCCGTGGCCACCAGCAGCATGGCCACGGAGATGGTGAAGGGAAAGACGGTGCAGGAGGCCATGGAGGTGACCAACAAAGCGGTCTGCGAGGCACTTGACGGACTGCCCCCGGTTAAGGTACACTGTTCCCTGTTGGCAGAGGAAGCCATCCACGCGGCGCTCTGGGACTACGCCCAGAAGAGGGGAATCACCATCCAGGGGCTGGAGAAACCCAAGAGCGATATCGGCGAGGAGGAGACGGAGGAGGAATACTGAGATTTTCCACTCCAGCTCTGAGGGATGGCGCGGAGCACAGAACAGGACAGAGAATCATATGGAGAAGAAAAAAGTGGTAGTCGGCATGTCCGGGGGCGTGGACTCCTCCGTGGCGGCCTGGCTTTTGAAGGAACAGGGATACGAGGTCATCGGCGTGACCATGCAGATCTGGCAGGACGAGGCCGACGAGGTGCAGGAGGAAAATGGAGGCTGCTGCGGGCTCAGCGCGGTGGAGGACGCCAGGCGGGTGGCCGGCCAGCTGGGGATCCCCTACTACGTGATGAATTTTAAACGGGAATTCAAGGAACATGTCATCGACTATTTTGTGGGAGAATATCTGCGGGGCAGGACCCCCAACCCCTGCATCGCCTGCAACCGCTACGTGAAATGGGAGTCTCTTCTGAGGAGAAGCCTGGCCATCGGCGCCGACTACATCGCCACCGGCCATTACGCCCGCGTGGAGAGGCTCGCCGGCGGGCGGTATGCGGTGCGCGCCTCCGCCACGGCGGCCAAGGACCAGACCTACGCCCTGTACAACCTCACCCAGGACCAGCTGGCCCACACCCTGATGCCGGTGGGGGACTATACAAAGGAAGAAATCCGCCGCATGGCAGAGCAGCTGGGCCTGAATGTGGCCCACAAGAAGGACAGCCAGGAGATCTGCTTCATCCCCGACCACGATTACGCCCGCTTCATCCAGGAGAACGCGGAGAACGTGCCGCCGGAGGGAAACTTTGTGGACCAGGACGGGCGGGTGTTGGGGCGCCACAGGGGGATCACCCACTACACCGTCGGGCAGAGAAAGGGGCTCAACCTCTCCATGGGCCGCCCGGTGTTTGTGACGGCCATCCGCCCGGAGACCAACGAGGTGGTCATCGGGGAGGGAAAGGATGTGTTTTCCAGCCGCCTGGTGTGCGGGAATGTGAACTGGATGGCCATGGACGGTCTCTGCGGCGGCGAGGCCAGGGTGACGGCCAAGATCCGCTACAGCCACAAGGGCGCGCCCTGCCTCATCCGGGAACTGGGGGACGGGCGGGTGGAATGCGTCTTTGACGAACCGCAGAGGGCGGTGACCCCGGGGCAGGCGGTGGTGTTCTACACCGGAGAGTATGTGGCCGGCGGCGGGATCATCCAGTGATCGCTCTGCCCATGGGCTGCCTGAGAAAAAATACGCAAAAAAACTGTGTCAACTACTATCCAAAAAGAGATTTATCGTGTATAATATAGCGGTTGACACAGAAAACCAGGAGATGTACCCAAGTGGTTGAAGGGACCGCTCTCGAAAAGCGGCAGGTCGGTAATCCCGGCGCGTGGGTTCAAATCCCACCATCTCCGCTGCAAAGGGGCTGCCGGTTCATACCGATTTCTGCCCCATGACAAGCAAGGCTGAGACAATCCCCAGCAGAATGTGGACTTTTTAGAGTCGGAATTCTGCTGGGTTGTCTCAGCCTTTTTAAGGTATTCGACGCGCAGCTGCTTGACGAGTTCTCTTGCATTTTTTACAATGAAGAAAAAGGAAATTCATTTTGTGGAGGTATCATATGCTTACAATTATATATGGGGATGCAGAAAACAGCATTTATAATACAAGCGTCTATTTTAAAAATACCTATG
>DXEU01000066.1 GCA_019114845.1 Candidatus Lachnoclostridium stercoripullorum
GGTTTCGTTCTGAATTCTTCTCGAACCCAAGGTCCAAACCAGACCTTCTTGTTCTTAGAATTTTCAGGGTTTTACATACTGTTTAATCTTCAATTTTCAAGGTTCTGGACTCTGTTGTTGTCTCATCAGCAACTCTCTTATGTTATCACAAGTCGTTCGCTTTGTCAACAACTTTTTTATTTTTTTGAAGATCTTTTCGATCTCCAGCGCAGAAGGAGGGATTTGAACCCTCGCGCCGCTACTAACGACCTACTCCCTTTCCAGGGGAGCCCCTTCAGCCACTTGGGTACTTCTGCTGAATCACACTTCCATATGATGTTGAAGGACGTCTCGCGTTCGTCCTAGCGGAGAGAGTGGGATTCGAACCCACGCGCCCTTTCGGACAAACGGTTTTCAAGACCGCCTCGTTATGACCACTTCGATATCTCTCCATGTGCGTTCTCCGGTGCTTTCGCATCGCCCGTCTCAGGAGCTCTCGCCGAAGTGCTCATTTATTCTATCTAATCATTCGCCTTTTGTCAACCCTTTTTTTGAAATTTTTTCAATCTTTTTCTACATCTTTTTCCAGGGCAGGGCGGCAGCCGAATTGCCCTCCTCAGGTCTCCTTTGCCGCCCGCATAAACGCCTCCGCCAGGATCATGTCCTCCGGGGTCGTCACCTTGATATTTCTGTAATCCCCGGGGATCAGCCGGACGGGTGTCCCCGCCATCGTCTCCACCACCATGGCATCGTCCGTGATTCCCCGCTGATATTCCTCCGCGGAGAACAGGCGCCGGTAGGCGTCGAAAATCAAGGGGTAGGAGAATGCCTGGGGCGTCTGGATCTGCCAGAGCCGTTCTCTGGGCAGGGTTCTGGCGGCAAACAGATGGTCGTCTGCCAGCTTTATGGTGTCCTTGGCCGGCACGGCCGCCACGCAGGCCGAGTATGTTCTGGCCCCCTCCAGGGTGTCTCGGATGATCTGGGGGGTGAGAAGCGGTCTGGCACCGTCATGGATCAGCACGTGGGAGATCCCTCGCCCGTCCAGAGCTTTCAGGCCAGCATAGACAGAGTGATAGCGCTCTTTTCCGCCCGCCACCACATCCTTCACTTTCTGAAAGTGAAAGGCCTCCACAATTTTTTCCCGGCAGTAGCTCACGCTCTCCTCGCCGGTCACCAGTATGATCTCGTCGATCTCGCTCTCCTCAAAGCGCTGCAGAGCGTAGACGATCAGAGGCTTCCCCGCCAACTCCATAAACTGTTTCTGGACGCTGCTCTTCATGCGCTTTCCCTGGCCAGCCGCCAACACGATAGCCGCCGTCCTTCCCGCTGTCCTCTCCGCCATCTCCGTTCACTCCCCTTTCCGCTCAGCGCTCGCCCAGCTTCAGGTTGGGCACCGCGTTCAGATCCCATCCGGCGCGAGCCCCCTTCTGATACTCATAGTAGGCCGCCACGCCGATCATCGCCGCATTGTCCGTGCAGAATATGGGGGACGGGTGATAAAAGCTTAAGTGCGCCTTCCTGCAGGCTTTTTTCATCTCCGCCCGCAGTGCAGAGTTGGAGGCCACGCCTCCCGCGATGGCCACCTTGTCATATCCGTACTCTTTCGCCGCCGCCACTGTGCGGCTCACCAGGGCGTCCACCACCGCATTCTGGAAGGACGCCACCAGATCCGGCACATGGATCTCCTGCCCTGTCATCTTCGCGTGATTGATGTAGTTGAGGACAGCCGACTTCAAGCCGCTGAAGCTAAAATCATAGGGAGCGCCCTCCACCTTCGCCCGGGGAAATTCCACCGCGTGCTTATTTCCCTCCTTGGCGGTTTTGTCCACCTTGGGGCCTCCCGGATAGCCCAGGCCCACCGCCCTGGCCACCTTGTCAAATGCCTCCCCCGCCGCGTCGTCCCGGGTGCGGCCGATGATCTCAAACTCCCCGTAATCCTTCACGATCACCAGATGGGTGTGGCCTCCGGACACGATCAGGCACACAAACGGCGGCTCCAAATCCGGATGCTCGATGAAATTGGCCGACACGTGACCCTCAATATGGTGCACTCCCACCAGGGGTTTGCCGGCGGCATAGGCGATGGCCTTGGCCTCCGCCACGCCCACCAGCAGCGCTCCCACCAGGCCGGGGCCGTAGGTGACGCCGATGGCCGTGATCTCCTCCAGCGTCACCCCCGCCTGGGAGAGCGCCTCCTCGATCACCTGATTGATCTTCTCTATATGTTTTCTGGAGGCGATCTCCGGCACGACTCCGCCGTACAGGGTGTGCAGGTCAATCTGGGAGGAGATCACATTGGATAAAACCTCTCTTCCATTCTTCACCACCGCCGCCGCAGTCTCGTCACAGGAGCTCTCAATCGCCAAAATCAGTACATCTTCCCTGTCGTTCATACGTCATTCTCCTTCATCAAATGAAAGTTCCATGGTGTAGCCGTCCCTGGCCGCCTTCGCCCTGGGAAAAATCTTTCTCACGCCGTCCATGTACTCCTCCGGCCGGTTTAAGGATGGGCTGTAGTGGGTCAGCCACATCTCCCTGGGCTGTGCCTTCTGCGCCAGTCTGGCGGCCTCATACATGGTCATATGCTTGTATTCCCGGGCCTTGGCCTCCTTCCCCTCCTCGCCGTACATTCCCTCGCAGATAAACAGATCCGCATCGCTGGCGTATTCCGCAATCACCGGGACCGGGCGGGTGTCGGTGCAGTAGGCGACCTTCAGCCCCCGCCTGGCGGGGCCGAGGACCATGTCGGGCGTAAAAATCTTCCCGTCCATCTCCAGGGTCTCCCCCTTCTGCAGCCGGTTCCAGCACCTCTGCGGAATCCCCGCCGCCTTCGCCCGCTCCACATCGAACTTGCCCTTGCGCGGGATGGAGATGGAATACCCATAGCAGACCACGTTGTGGTTGACCCGAAAGGCGTCAATCACATAGGGTCCGATCCTGTGCTGCTCCCTGGTCTCCGTCATCTCTATAAACTTTAACTGGAACGGAAGTTCCGGCGCGATGGTTCTCAGAGCGCCCACCACTCTCTCCAGACCTTTCGGCCCAATCAAAGTCAGCGGCTCCGTCCTCTCCGCATTTCCCATGGTGAGCAAAAGCCCCGGAAGTCCGCTGATATGGTCCGCATGATAATGGGTGAAGCAGATCACATCGATGGGCTTGGGACTCCATCCTTTTTCACGCAGCGCTACCTGGGTGCCCTCCCCGCAGTCGATCAAAAGATTGCTGCCGTCACAGCGGGCCATCATGGAAGTGAGCCAGCGATATGGAAGCGGCATCATTCCGCCGGTTCCAAGCAAACAGATATCTAACATAAATATTCCTCATTTCTACTGCCCGAAGGCAGATTTTGGCTCTACGTGGAATCATAGCACAGATGGCCTCGCAGAGTCAACCTGCATCGCGCGGAAGGCAGAGAGGGGTCGCGCGGAAAGAAAAAGGGGATCACATGGAAGGGAAAAGGGGCCTCCTGCTCGCGCCTGGGCCCCTTCCTCACTCCTATAAAAGCTCCGTCTGCTCCTCCACCTCCACCGGGATTCTGAGTTCGCCGGCCAACCGGTCGCAGCAGCTCTCACACAAATCCAGGTGATGGATCTCCCCGTCCTTCTCGGAGAAATAGTCCCAGACATGGTCTATGCTGAGAACACCCTCCCGGACGATGCCGTCCTCCACCACCAGTTTTTTTCCGCAGCCGTTGCAGATCACCTTCTCCAGCCGGCCGCCCTGTCCGTACTTTCGCATTCTGTCCTCACCTTTCTGTCTTCTGTTCAGCTTCTCGCCGGGCGGTGCGGTTGCTCCCGTCCCTCCCCCGGCGGCGCTGCCCCTACATGATAGCACAGTCTGCCCTTCTATTTGCGTGGTAATTCTTTCAAAACAGATGGAGTTCCATGAGAATGGCGTCCTCCGGCGGGTTGTGATAATAGCCTCTCCGGCGCCCGATCTCCCGAAAACCGGCGGATCTGTACAGGTTCACAGCGGCGCGGTTGCTCTGCCGCACCTCCAGAAAGATCGTCTGGATTCCGTCTTCCCCGGCAGTCTCTGTCACCGCTTCCAGGAGTTTCCGCCCAAGCCCCCTTCCCCGCACAGCCGGGTCCACGGCGATCCGCAGCAGCTCTCCCTCGCCGGCCACCTCCTGCAAAACGGCGTAGCCCGCCAGATCACCGTCCTCCGCCGGTGCGGCCCCGAAGGTGCGGTACAGGCGGCTTGCAGAAAAATCCTGGAAGCTCTCCTGCCCCCAGGGATCGGAGAAACACAGAACTTCCAAGGCCGCCGCCTGCCCGCAGCGCGCCTCGTCCATGGGCCCGATGATCCAGGACTCCTCCCCCGTCACAGGCTCTCCCCCAGCCGTTCCCGCTCCGCCTGGGATTTCCTCAGATAATCCGGGCCGTGCTCCGCCGCCGTCTCGATCTTTCCCTGGGCATAGTAGACGGCGCCCAGGGCCGCCACCGCCCCCGCCCGCTGGCGGTTCATGTGGGCCGGCGCGAAGGAGATGGGGATTTTAGCCAGGGACTCGGCCTGTTCCCGATAGACAGGAACGCCGTCCCCCAGGAAGATCACCGCCTCCCCCAGCTCGTTCAGCTCCTCCATGAGCTGTCCCATGTCCATGGCGCACTGGGACTTCACCGCCTCCATTTCGCCTCTCATCCGGTAAATTCCCGTGTAGACCTGATTTCTCTTGGCATCCATGATGGGGCAGACCAGGTCCTTGGCCCCCCACAGATTGTAGGCCAGGGCGTCCACTGTGGGGACATGGATCAGCGGCTTTTTCAGGGCCAGCCCCAGCCCCTTGGCGGTGGCGGACCCGATCCGCAGGCCGGTGAAGGAGCCCGGTCCCCCGGACACGGCGATGGCGTCGATGGAGCCCAGCTCCGTCTCCGTCATGGTCACGATCTCGTCGATCATGGGCAGAAGTGTCTGGGAGTGGGTTTTTTTGAAGTTCACGGTATACTCCGCTGTCAGAATGTCATCCGTCACGATGGCCGCGGACGCCACCAGTGAGGAGCTCTCGATTCCCAGTATCCTCATAGTTCCTTTCCCTCCACTGTAATTCTGCGATAGTCAAAGCCTCTCTCCAGGTCCTTCTCGATGGTGATGCGGACCGCGTTCTCCGGGATGATCTCCCGGATCAGATCCGACCACTCCACCAGGCTGACTCCCTCCCCGTAGAAGCAGTCCTCGTATCCGATCTCCTCCATCTCCTCCACATCGCCGATGCGGTAGACATCGAAGTGGCTGAGGGGGAGTCTCCCCTCCTCGTACTGCTGCAGAATGGTGAAGGTGGGGCTGTTCACCGGCCCTGCGATTCCCAGCCCGGCGGCAAAGCCCTGGGTGAACACCGTCTTTCCGGTCCCCAGATCGCCGTTCAGGCAGTACACCTCCCCCGCCTGGGCCTGTTCCCCCATCCGTTTTCCCAGGCGGAAGGTCTCCTCCGCGCTGTTTGTCTCGATTACCATATCTCTCATCCTTTCCCTGCACCTCGGCGTCACAGCTTCATTGTCAGGCTGATCCGCTTTTTCTCCAGATCCACGCACAAAACTTTAACCTCCACGATGTCCCCCACGCTGACCGCCTCCAAGGGATGCTTGATATAGCGCTCCGTCATCTGGGAAATGTGCACCAAGCCGTCCTGATGGACGCCGATGTCCACAAACGCGCCGAAGTCGATGACGTTTCTCACCGTCCCCTTCAAAACCATGCCCGGCTTCAAGTCCTTCATCTCCATGACGTCCGTGCGCAGAATGGGCTTGGGCATCTCCTCCCTAGGGTCCCGTCCGGGCTTTTCCAGCTCCGCCACAATATCCCTCAGGGTGATCTCTCCAACTCCCAGCTCCTCGGCCATCTTTCCGTAATCGCCGATCTTTTTCCCCAGGCCCTTTAAACCGCCGCCGGCGACCTCCTCGGGCTGAAATCCCAGCCTGTGCAGGAGGTTCTCCGCCGCCCCGTAGCTCTCCGGGTGGACGCTGGTGCCGTCCAGGGGATTGGCTCCCCCCTGGATCCGCATAAATCCGGCGCACTGTTCAAACGCCTTGGGCCCCAGCTTCGGCACCTTTAGCAGCTGCTTCCTGTCAGTGAACGCCCCGTTCTCCTCCCTGTAGGCCACAATGTTCCTGGCGACGGTTTTGCTGATACCGGATACGTACTCCAGCAGGGAGGCGGACGCCGTGTTTAAGTCCACGCCGACCTTGTTGACGCAGTCCTCCACCACGCCCCTCAGAGTTTCGCTGAGATTTTTCTGATTCATGTCATGCTGGTACTGTCCCACGCCGATGGACCGGGGATCGATCTTCACCAGTTCCGCCAGCGGGTCCTGCAGACGCCTGGCGATGGACACGGCGCTCCTCTGTCCCACATCGAACTTGGGAAATTCCTCCGCAGCCAGCTTGCTGGCCGAGTAGACGGAGGCCCCCGCCTCGTTGACGATCACGTACTTCACCGGATCCCTGATCTCCTTTAACAGCTCCACAATGATCTGCTCCGACTCCCGGGAGGCGGTTCCGTTTCCCACGGAGATCAAGGTGATGCGGTATTTGCGGATCAGCTCCTTCAGAATTTTCTTGGACTCCTCCACCTTGTTCTGGGGCGCGGTGGGGAAAATCACCACCGTGTCCAGGACCTTCCCGGTGGCGTCCACCACCGCCAGCTTGCAGCCGGTCCTGAAAGCGGGATCCCAGCCCAGCACCGTATGGCCGGCGATGGGGGGCTGCATGAGAAGCTGCTCCAGGTTCTTTCCGAACACACGGATGGCCCCGCTCTCCGCCTTCTCCGTCAGGCTGCTGCGGATCTCCCTCTCGATGGCCGGGGCGATGAGGCGGCGGTAGCTGTCCTCCGCCGCCTCCCGCAGAACGGGGGCGGTGAAGGGGTTCTCCTTTGTGACAATCTGCTTGTCCAGATATTTTAAAATAGACTCCTCCGGCGCCAGCACCTTCACCGTGAGGTACTTCTCCGCCTCCCCCCGGTTTAAAGCCAGAACGCGGTGGCCCGCACACTTCCTCACCGGCTCCTGATACTGATAGTACGTCTCGTAGACCGACGGCTTCGCCGCGTCCTTGGCCGCTGCCTGGAGCTGTCCCTGGTCGGTGGTGATCCGCCGAATGTAGGTGCGGTACACAGCGTTGTCGGAGATCTGCTCCGCGAGAATATCCATGGCTCCGGCCAGGGCCTCCGCCGCATCGGCCACCCCTCTCTCCTCCGAGACGAAATCAGCCGCCTCCTCCAGAGCCGGCCGGCCAAGCTCCTGGGCGGCAATCCGCTCCGCCAAGGGTTCCAGCCCCTTCTCCCTGGCGATCATCGCCCGGGTGCGCCGCTTGGGGCGGTAGGGGCGGTACAGATCATCCACGGCCACCATGGTGGCCGCCTCCTGGATCTGCCTCTCCAGCTCCTCCGTCAGCTTTCCCTGCTCCCGGATGGTGCCGATCACCTGCTCCTTTTTCTCCTCCAGGTTGCGGAGATATCTCAGGCGCTCATCCAGGGCTCTCAGCACCTCGTCGTTCAGCGATCCCGTGGCCTCCTTGCGGTAGCGGGCGATGAAGGGGATCGTGTTTCCCTCGTCGATCAGCTTTACCGCCGCCTCCGCCTGGCTGTATCTGATATTCAGCTCCTGCTGAAGTGTTTTTATAATGTCCATGGTCTGCGGTCCTCCGTTTTTTATAGTCGCAAGTTCCTGCTCACGGGTGCATTATACCCCCGCTCCGCCATTTTTGTCCAGAGATTCTTGGCCTCTACCGGCTGGACATTCCTCCTGTTTCGTGATAATATGATGTGGTATTGCATTTTACGGAGGATGAATATGAATCCAAAAAAGACACCTGCAAATTTAGGAGCGCAGCTGGCGCTTTTTTCTCTGCTGGCGGGAGGTGCGTCCATCTTGTTCTGCTTCTCCCCCCTAATCCAATTTCCCCTGGGCATGGTGGGCTCTACCCTGGCCATTCTCTCCAGGCTCTACAGCGACAACCACTTTTCCGGCCAGGCCATGGCCGGCATGATCACCGGCGCCATCGGCGTCGTGCTGAGCCTGCTCACCTTCGCCATGGTGATGTTTGTCTACCACGTGATTCTTCCCAACCCGGAGCTGGGACCCCAGTACAATCAGATTCTCCAGCAATTTATGGACGGAGTGGGAAATGGGACCATTCCGGCCCTGTAAACCAGTTGGAACTTTCTTTATAATAGCCGAAAAAGGGAATGCCGCAAAATCATATCCGTGTTTTGCGGCATTCCCTCTATACTCTTCGCCTCAGGAGAGGAGATCCACTCCCCTGGCAAACAGCATGTAATTCTTATAAATGCAGTTGACGAGGGCGATCAAAAGCCCTCCGTACAAAAATATCTCCATCCGGCGCAGCTCCGGACTTTTTTTATGTCTGAAACGGGCGTACAGCCAGAAAAAGGCGAAGCCCGCCAGCACAAGCGCCCCGTAGCACACCACAGGATTGTAGCGCAGGCTGGCGGCGATCTGTCCCGCCAGCAGGGCCTTGGCCGCCCGCGTACCGCCGCAGCCCGGGCAGTACGCCCCCGTCACCAGGTGAAACAGGCACGGGATTCCCGCCCTCTCAAAGAGCGCCCAAATCTGCTCCAGCATATCTACTCACCCGCCTGGATCTTCACGTAGTGCACGTTGGACATCTCCTGGATCTCGTCCGCCAGACCGGAGACATCCCCCGTCTGAAGCCCAACTCCCACGCTGAGCGTCACCGTCGCCACCCCATTTACAGGTATGCTCTGGTGAATGGTCAGTATGTTTGCCTTGTAGGCCGCCACATGGCCCAGTATCTTGGCCAGACAGCCCTGGACGTCATCCATCTGGATCACCAGGGTCACCGTCTTCCCCTTCGTGTTGTCGTAGAAGGGGAAAATGTCGTCCTTGTACTTGTAAAAGGAACTCCTGCTGATCCCCACGCGGTCCGCCGCCTCCTGAATGGTCATGACCTGCTCCGACTCCAGCAGACGCTTGGCCTCAACCACCTTCAGAAGCACCTCCGGCACCGCCTTCTGTTTTACTACAAAATATTTGCTTTTCTCTTTCATAGTATCTCTCAGACCGGGAGCTGGCTCACAGCTCTTCCCCATCCTCCTGGGGCTTTCCCCCAAGACTCTGCCACTTCAGATACGCGCTGATGAAGGGATCCAGGCCGCCGTCCAGCACCGCCTGGGCGTTGCCGCTCTCACAGCCCGTCCGGTGATCCTTCACCATGGTGTAGGGCTGCAGCACGTAGGAGCGAATCTGGCTGCCCCAGCCGATCTCCTTTACATCTCCCCGGATGCCGGAGAGCTTTTCCGCGTTCTCCTGCTGCTTTAACATGTACAGCTTGGCCTTCAGCATCTGCATGGCCTTGTCCTTGTTCTGGAACTGGGAACGCTCATTCTGGCACTGCACCACGATTCCCGTGGGAAGGTGGGTGATGCGGATGGCGGAGGACGTCTTGTTTACGTGCTGTCCGCCGGCTCCGCTGGAGCGGTAGGTGTCGATCCGCAGGTCGTCCGGATCAATCTCCACATCCAGATCCTCCTCGATATCCGGCATCACATCGCAGGAGACGAAGGAGGTCTGCCGCTTTCCGGCCGCGTTGAAGGGGGAGATCCGCACCAGGCGGTGCACTCCGTGCTCAGAGCGGAGATAGCCGTAGGCATTCTCCCCGTTGATCTGAACCGTCACGGATTTGATGCCCGCCTCCTCGCCGTCCAGGAAGTCCAGCACTTCCGTGGAAAAGCCTTTGCTGTCCGCCCAACGGCAGTACATCCGGTACAGCATGCCGCACCAGTCGCAGGACTCCGTGCCGCCCGCCCCCGCGTTGAGGCGGAGAATGGCGTTGGCGCTGTCGTACTCCCCTGTGAGGAGGGTGCCGATGCGCAGGTTCTCCAGCTTCTCCTCGAAGGCTTTGATCATCTCCTCCACCTCCGGGATCACGGACGGATCATTCTCCTCGTTGCCCATCTCGATCATCAGGCCGATCTCCTCGTAGTCGGTCTCCAGCTTCTTAAAGCCTTCCACCGTGTCCTTGAGATTCTTGGCCTCTTTCATCAGCTTGGTGGAGCGCTCCGGATCATTCCAGAAATCCGGCTCCTCCATGTATTTGTCTAATTCAGCGATCCGCTTAACCTTGCCATCCAGGTTAAAGTGAATCCCTCACTTCCACTAATGGTTTCTGAAAGGTTGATAATTTGTACTTGAACTGATCCAATTCTACCACTAATGTCACCTTCTTTCATTTTGATCTCATCTGCAGAACGCCGCGCCCGCCGTCTCAGTTCTGAAACAGCTTTCTGCCGCAGCACTGCTTGTATTTCTTTCCGCTTCCGCAGGGGCAGGGATCGTTGGGGTAAATCTTCTTGACCTCCCGGCGCTTGGGCTCCGCCACCGCGCTGGTGTCCCGGTTGGTCCCCGTCACCTTGGCCGCCGGCTCCCGCTCCACCTTCTGCTCCACACGGATGTGCATCAGGATGCGAACCGTATCCTCCTGGATCGCCGCCGTCATGCCCTCGAACATCTCGTAGGCGCTCATCTTGTACTCCACCAGGGGATCTCTCTGGCCGTACGCCTGCAGGCCGATGCCCTGGCGCAGCTGATCCATATCGTCAATGTGGGACATCCACTTGTTGTCGATCACCTTGAGGAGCACCACCCGCTCGATCTCACGGATCTGCTCCTGGTTGGGGAACTCCGCCTCCTTGGCCTCGTAGAGCTTGATGGCCTTCTCCTTCAGGTCATGCTTCAGCTCGTTCTTCTTCATGTCCTTCATCTCGTCAGAGTATGCCAGGGGCTCCAGGGGAATGATGGGGAGCAGAAGGCTGTTTAACTCCTTGAAATCCCACGTCTCCGCCGGATGCTCATCGGAAATGCTCATATCCACGGCGTTCTCCACAATGTCGGTGATCATTTTCAGGATCACATCCCTCATGTTGTCGCCGTCCAGCACCTTTCTGCGCTCCGCGTAGATGATCTCCCTCTGCTCGTTGTTGACCTCGTCGTATTTCAGCAGGTTCTCACGGATTCCGTAGTTGTTGTTCTCAATCTTCATCTGCGCCTTCTCGATGGCGTTGGAGAGCATCTTGTGGGTGATCTGCTCTCCCTCCGGCACACCCAGGGCGTTGAACATGCTCATCAGGCGCTCGGAGCCAAACAGGCGCATCAGGTCGTCCTCCAGGGAGATGTAGAAGCGGGACTCACCCGGGTCTCCCTGACGGCCGGAACGGCCGCGGAGCTGATTGTCAATTCGTCTGGACTCATGGCGCTCCGTGCCGATGATCTTCAATCCGCCCAGGGCTCTGGACTCGTCGTCCAGCTTGATATCCGTACCACGTCCAGCCATGTTGGTGGCGATGGTGACAGCCCCGTGGATACCGGCGTCGGCCACAATCTCCGCCTCCAGCTCATGGTACTTGGCGTTCAGCACCTTGTGGGGGATGCCCTTCTTCTTCAGCATCCGGCTAAGCATCTCCGAGGTCTCGATGGTGATGGTACCCACCAGCACCGGCTGACCTTTCGCGTGGGTGGCTGCGATGTCCTCCACCACCGCGTTGAATTTCTCTCTCTTCGTCTTATAAACTGCATCCTCGTGGTCCACGCGGATCACGGGCTTGTTGGTGGGAATCGCCACCGCGTCCATGCCGTAGGTGTTGCGGAACTCCTTCTCCTCCGTCAGGGCGGTACCGGTCATACCGGCCTTCTTGCGGAACTTGTTGAAGAAGTTCTGGAAGGTGATGGTAGCCAGCGTCTTGCTCTCCCGCTTCACCTTCACGTGCTCCTTGGCCTCGATGGCCTGGTGCAGGCCGTCGGAATACCGGCGCCCCGGCATGATGCGTCCCGTAAACTCGTCCACGATGAGGACCTCGTCGTCCTTCACCACGTAGTCCTTGTCCCGGAACATCAGGTAGTTGGCCCGCAGAGCCAGGATGATGTTGTGCTGGATCTCCAGGTTCTCCGGATCTGCCAGGTTTTCAATGTGGAAGAACTCCTCCACCTTTTTCACGCCCTGCTCCGTCAGGTTTACGATCTTATCCTTCTCATTTACGATGAAGTCGCCGGTCTCCTCGATCTCCTCGCCCATGATGGCGCCGATCTTGGAGAATTCTCCCGACTCCTCGCCCCGCTCCAGCTGACGGGCCAGAATGTCGCAGACCTCGTAGAGCTTGGTGGACTTTCCGCTCTGTCCGGAGATAATCAGGGGGGTCCTCGCCTCGTCGATCAGCACAGAGTCCACCTCATCGATGATGGCGTAATCCAGATCCCGCAGCACCATCTGCTCCTTGTAGATGGCCATGTTGTCTCTCAGGTAATCGAAGCCCAGCTCGTTGTTGGTCACGTAGGTGATATCGCAGGCGTATGCCTTCTTTCTCTCCTCCGTGTTCATGCTGTTGAGCACCACGCCCACCGTCAGGCCCAGGAACTCATGCACCTGTCCCATCCACTCCGCGTCACGCTTTGCCAGGTAGTCGTTGACCGTGACGATGTGGACGCCCTTTCCCGCCAGGGCATTCAGGTAGGCGGGAGCCGTGGACACCAGGGTCTTTCCTTCACCGGTTCTCATCTCCGCGATTCGTCCTTGATGCAGGACGATGCCGCCGATCAGCTGCACCCGGTAATGCTCCATATTCAAAGTTCTTCTGGCGGCCTCCCGCACCGTGGCAAACGCCTCGGGAAGAATGTCGTCCAGCGTCTCTCCGGCGGCCAGCCTCTCCTTGAACTGACGGGTCTTGTCCTTCAGTTCCTCGTCCGTGAGTGCCACCATCTCAGGTCTCAGCGCATCGATCTTATCCACAATGGGATAAATGAGCTTCAGTTCCCGCTCGCTGTGGGTGCCAAAGACTTTTTCAATAATGTTCATTTAATTTCTCCTACTTCTATATAATACTCAAGGGGCGGATTCTGTCTCCGCCTTCTCCACAGAAGTCTCCGCAGGGCAGATTTTCCCCGCAGAATATCTCATAATCCTGTATATTGTAACACCTTCTTTTCCCTTATTCAACTTGTTCATGAAAAATTAACAATATTCACAGGCGCGTCACAACTTGGGTGTTTACATAATTGTAAAATTATTGTAAACTT
>DXEU01000067.1 GCA_019114845.1 Candidatus Lachnoclostridium stercoripullorum
AGGCGGAGAAGAGGAGAGAGGGACGGATGAGAGGAATGAAGCGAGGACTGGCAGCCGCCGGTCTGGGAATCTTCCTGCTGGCAGCCGCCGGCTGCGGCCTGGGACGCAGAGTCCTGGAGAGCCAGCTGGGCTGGCAGAGCGCCCAGGAAGAAGAGGACTTTCTGGCGGAGGAGAGCGCCGGGACGGAGGCGGGCAGCTGGCTGGAGCGGCTGTGGCGGAGTCTGTGGCCGCAGGCGGATGGCGAAGGAGAAGATGAGGACAAGGCGGGGGCGAACGACGGCGCCGCTGCGACGGAGGAGGAGCTGGAGGTGGCCCTGCAGGCCGCCATCGCCGGGGACGGGGAGGAGGACACCTCCCTGGGTCGGGTGAGAAGCCTGGCGGAGTATGAGATCGAATCCCTGGAGGGAAATCGGGCGGAGATCGAGGTCACCTCCCCGGATGTGATGAAGATGGTGGAGGACTGCGTCTCCTCCGGCCAGGCAGAGGACGGGAGCGAGATCCCGGGCCTGATTGAGGAGCGGATGAAATCGGGGGATTATCCCACCAGAACCTACACGGTGCAGGTGGAGATGGAAAACCAGGGGGGAACCTGGCAGCTGCTCTCCGGCGGGGAGCTGGAGAACGCCCTGAGCGGTGGGGTCTATGAGGCCTATTCCCGCATGGTTTCCCAGTATGTGCGAGAGGTGGAGGAGAGATGAAAAAGAAAAGAGGAGCGGCCGTTCTGCTGTCCCTGTGCCTTTTGATCGGCCTGTTTGCCCCGGCCCGCGCCATGGCCCAGGGGGAATTTTCCCCGGTGGTGCTGAGCCTGTCCTCCAACCTGTCCTCCGCGGACCGGCTGGAGGGATATTACCGGGATCAGGTCTTCTACGTGGACGTGGACGACGCCTGCGGACTGGCGGGGATGACCATCTGGAGCCAGAGCGAGAAGCTGGTGGAGATCAGCGAGGGGGCGGATGAGGACGACGCCCTGCGGCGGATGTCCATCCAGGTGGAGAAGGACACCCTGACGGAGTATTTTTACAGCGGGGAGCAGACGGTTCCCATGCCGGCGGAGGTGATCGGGGAGGAGGTCTGCGTCTCCCTGTTCCACTTTCTCACCTATATGGGGGTGGGATATGAGCTGGACCCGGAGGGAGATCCCCAGCTGACGGTGGTCAAGTGGTTTGACATGCTCGACCTCCTCCACGAGTACGCCGCCAGCGACCGGGGGAATTATTTCCGGTGGAGTGAGATCGATTTCAATTTCGGCGACGTGGAGCTGAATCTGACCTATCAGGGCGTGCTGGCCCTGATAGGGGAGGAGTCGGATCCCTTCCAGATGATCTTCCACGCCGACGACATCTACCGGGAGGACTTGGAGGAGGATCTGCTGACGGTGGTGGCCAACGAGGGGGCAGAGTACCTGGAGTCGGAGACAAACCCCCTGAAATTTGCCGACACCGTCCTCTCCAAATCCTCCAGCTGGTACAGCTTCCTGCAGAAGTCCTACAAGCTGGACGAGAACGGGGCCTTCGACAAGATTTTAAAGCGCCTGTCCAGCGGAAAATTCTTTGTCTCCGCCGCCTCAGGCATGGGCGGGCAGGTGACGGGAATCCTGGACTACGCCATGCAGTGTGGAAATATGACGGACGCGCAGAGGAATCTTCTCCAGGAGACCATCCTCAAATCGGGCCGGAGCACGGACATGGTGCGGGAGGAGGAGTTCTGGGAGATCCTGGTGGAGGCGGCCGAGGGGGTCAGCACCCGGGTGGAGGATGAGATCGGGAGACGGGAGGAGCGGCTGGTGGACACGGTATTTTCCACCGCCTACGACGCCTATGAAAAATATGCCGCCGGCGGCACCGTGTTCCAGGGAAATGTGGCCATGCTGGTGTGGAACACGGTCACCGGGCTGTTTAAGATCTCTCCCGCCGCCGACCAGGCCAGGGAGGTCCACAACGCCTACAACTGCTCCATGATCCAGCAGATGGGGATGGAGATGGTGACGGACCGCCTCACGGACCTGTACGAGCACGATTTCTATCACCGGGATCCGGAGCGCCAGGCGGAGGCCATGAGGGATCTGCGGTACGCGGTGATCCTCCAGCTGAAGGCGACCCTGAGCGCCAGGGAGGCCATGGTGAAGAGCGGGGCCTTCCAGGGAATTGAGGGGACCTACCGGGAGAAATGCCGGGAGACGGCGGCCCTTCTGCGGCGGGCGGAGAACGCCTCCCTCGCCGGGCCGAAAGACAGCTCCGCCTGCGATCTGGATCTCTCCTGGATGGAGGAGTACACGTCCGACGGCGGAGATCTCTACCAGCTGGCCCTGGAGAACCTGGAGGAGAGGGAATCCTTCTCCTACATTCGCCGCGGGCGCATGAGCGGGGATTTTTCCGGGTTCCAGGAGCTGGAATTTGCGGAGAGCGCGGAGATGACCGGCTACGGGACGGACAAGGCCAGCGGAGGCGGGCGCTATCAGCAGACCGGGGGATCCGGGGCGGTGGATTACACCTTCACCTACGCCTGGCCCCGCCTGGAAAAGCAGTATCAGGATCCCTACCCCGGACAGGAGACGGAGGAGAGGGAACTGGTGAATTTCTCCCTGCCGTTTTACAGCGCTGTGGTGAGGACGGAACAGGGAGAGGATGGGACGACGGTGTACACGGCGGACTACTCCAGGAAGATTTTGTCGGATGTGAACCTGGGGCTGTTAAACTGCGTGCTCCCGGACGGCTACAGGATCTACTGGGCCCCGGACGGCCAGGAGGCCGCGGAGGGAGTGGAGAGAGCCGTGGTGACGGCGGTGATGGATGAAAATTATCAGTTTGACTCCATCACCGTGGAGTATGCGCTGTACGGCGGTGTCCAGGATGTGGGCCGGCTGGAGGGCGTCACGGAATTTGTCTTCGACGACAAGGGGGCGGAGGCCGTGGAACTGGGAGAGCAGAGAGAGGTGGCTGGCACCTGGCTGCAGCAGGGGGAGGCCAACCCCATTCTCCTCATCCTGGGGGAGGAAGGCTCCCTGACCTACTACCCCACCGTCACGGAGGAGAACATCTACCACAGCTCCTTCCAGGTGGAAAATGACACCCTTCGCCTGGAGATGGTCAACCTGGACGGGAGCGGAGTGACCTCCGTGCCCTTCGCCATGGAGGCGGACCCGGCGGATGAGAGGCGCATGTCCATCGCCGTGGACCGGGAGCTGGCGGGTTCCACCCAGCTCCTCTACGGGATGGACGGGATCCTGGAGGGGACGTACCTGCGCCTTCAGTTCACTGAGGGGCAGCTGGCGGAGCTGGGGAGAAGCCAGCTGATGGTGCCGGAACAGGCACAGATCACCTGGGAGCAGGGGGAGCCCTACTTCTGGGACGGGGGCGCCTGCTGGCTGGTTCCCGTGCGGGGATACGAGAACGGAGCCTTTGTGGCCGGGGCGGATTTCAACGGGGAGACCCTGGAGATGTGCCGGAGTATCTATGTGTATTCCGGCGGTCAGTGAGGGAGATTGACATCAGATTCACGAACTTTATGAAATGTTTATAGATTTTACTTATAATTTATATAATCAACGCTGGATTGAAATTGCGGAATAATCACTATACAATATAGTTGTAATCGCAAAGCAAAAGATAATCTGCACAATCCAGGCGGCCAAAATTCATGAATGGACAGGGCGGTTGTCTTCTTTGTATTAAACAATGTAATGGAGGATGAGTATGTCTACACAATTGATTATTACCCTGTGCATTCTGGCATTCCTGGTAGTGATGCTGCTTACCCATAAGCTGCCTTATGGTGTGTCGGCAATGATTTGCTGTGTGCTGTTCGTATTCTTTGGAATCCTGGACCTGCAGACCGCATTTTCCGGACTGTCCAACAGCACAACCCTGATGATCGCCCCCATGATCGTGGTGGCCAGCGCCCTGGGCAAGACCAGCTTGATCGCCCGGATCCGTAAAACGATGGACCGGCTTCAGGGCAAGAGCGGATTTCTTCTGGTTCTCGGCATCTGCGGAATCACCATTCTTCTCTCCCAGCTCATGGGACAGATCGCCTGCATCTCCGTGATGCTGCTGTTTTTACAGACTCTGGACGATGAGGGAGAGTACTCCCCGGCCCGCATGCTGTTTCTGGTAGCCACCATCAACTGCATCGCCACTTCCAAGATCCCGATAGGAATGGGAGCGACCATGCCCGGCACCATCAACTCCTACTATCAGGGCCTGGTGGGACCGGAGGATCTGCTCCACATCACCGACTACTTCAAGGCAGGCATCCTGCCCCTGATCGTGGGCACCATCTACTGCGTGTTCATGTACCGCCTGATCCCCAACGGATCCATCAGCAGCAGCGATGTGAAGGAAGTGAAGGACGCGGAGCCCATCTCCAAGAAGAATGAGATGTTCATCTTCGGCGTGTTCATCGCCATCATGGCCGGCTTCATGTTCACCAACCAGCTGGGCAGCGACATCACCAACGTGATCCCGGCGGCTGGACTTCTGGTTCTGATCGTGTTCAAGGTGCTGTCCATCCCGGAAGTTATGAAGTCCCTGACCAGCGACATGGTTTGGATGGTTGCAGGTATGAGCGTGGTTTCCACCGCCCTGTCCGCAACCGGCGCCGGCGAGCTCATCGGTGAGACCGTTCTGAAGATCCTGGGCGGCAACCCCAGCGGCCTGTTCGTATCCATCGTGTTCTGCGTAGCCTGCACGCTGATGACCAACTTCATGTCCAACATGGGAACCATGGCCCTCATGAGCCCCATCGCGGCTTCCACCGCCCTGGCCGGAGGCATGAACGTGAGAGCGGTTGTGCTGACCTGCTGCGTATCCGCGTGGTTTGCCATCGTGCTGCCCACCGGATGTTCCGGAGCGATGATGGCCTTCGGTATCGGCAATCACAACGCATTCAAGCTGATGAAGTTCACTCTTCCTCTGCTGTTGCTGCTGATGATTTCCCTGATTATCGGAATCAACATCTTCTTCCCGATCTACGGCTAAACGTGAAGCGCCGCTGCCTGATTTCGGCGGCGGCGCTTTCATAATATCTGAAGCTTTTACATATCTGTAACTTTCATATATGCGAAGAAGCGTGTACAATTTAAAAAATAATGAAAGGAAGCGTGCAATTATGAAAAAAGTCATTAACCCCGGCTTCGCCAAGAAGACCATCAACCTGATCGACAACATTGTGTACTCCCACCAGAAGGACCTGGACGGAAATCCCATGGAGCTCAAGATGAGCATCATGATTCAGAACGGCAACAGCGAGATGCGCCTGGCTGCCGGCGAGGACGATCCCAAGGAGGATCACAGCCCCAAGCCGGCCCTGGTGTGGATTCCCGGCGGCGGCTGGAGAGGAACGGACAAGAACATGATGCTGGGCGAGATGAGCGAGTTTGCAAGAGCCGGCTACGTGGTGGCCTCCATCTACTACCGCAGCAGCGCCGAGGGACATTTCCCGGATCAGCTCATCGACGTGAAGACGGCCATCCGCTTCCTGCGGGCCAACGCAGCGAAGTATGAGATCGATCCGGAGAGAATCGGCGTGTTCGGCCGCTCCGCCGGCGGCCATCTGGCGGCTTTCGCAGCCATGAACACCGAGGACGGCTGTCAGGGCACCGAGTACAAGGAGTACTCCGACAAGGTGCAGGCCTGCTGCAACATGTTCGGCCCCACGGACATCGTGGCCAACATGGAGATTGAGGAGAAGAAGTTCGCCGATCCCAAGTTCCGCTGGCACAGCGTGGAGGAGACCCACGGCGGCGCCCTGCTGGGAGGCGACCCGGCGACCATGAAGGAGAGAGCCAAGGACGCCAGCCCGGTGAACTTTGTAAATCCCGGCATGTGTCCCATGCAGATTCTCCACGGCAACAGCGACCCCATCGTTCCCATTGAGGCCAGCAGCGACATTCTGTACCAGAAGATCTGCGACGCGGGCCTTGAGGACCGGGCGGACTACTACGTGGTGGAGCACGCCGGACACGGCACCAGAGAGTTCTTCCAGGACTCCGTGAAAGAGCTGATGATCAGCTTCTTCGACAAACATCTGAAAAATTAAACCGTCAGGCCATGAAAAATGCCGCAGCCGTCCCGCTCTGGGAGGCTGCGGTATTTTTATTGCCATTTTTGCATAAAAATGCATACAAAACCAATTTTTATAAAAAAGTAGTTGAATATTTATGCTCATAGACGTATAATCATTCAATAGAAATTCTTAATAAGCAAAGATAATGATGAAAACAGATGAATATTTATGAAAGAGGAGGAAAAGTTATGGCAAAGAAATATGAGAAGGTAGTGCTGGCGTACTCAGGAGGTCTGGACACCTCCGTGATCATCCCCTGGCTGAAGGAGCACTACGGCTGCGAGGTCATCGCCGTCTCCGGCGACGTGGGGCAGGGGACCGAGCTGGACGGCCTGGAGGAGAAGGCCATCAAGACGGGGGCCTCCAAGCTCTACGTGGTGGATTTGAAGAAGGAGTTTGTGGACGATTACATCATCCCCACCATGCAGGCGGGGGCTTCCTACGAGAAATATCTTCTGGGGACCTCCTTCGCCCGGCCCATCATCGCCAAGAAGATCGTGGAGATCGCCCTCAAGGAGGGGGCGGACGCCATCTGCCACGGCTGCACGGGAAAGGGCAACGACCAGGTCCGCTTTGAGCTGGCCATCAAGGCCTTCGCCCCGGACAT